>CAZBKA010000007.1:0-38691 GCA_964492365.1 uncultured Pirellulales bacterium
TGTTACCATCCGCCTGGTTGGAGGATGTCTGTTACAGGTGCGTTCCACCAGTTCGGGTCGCGGTAGTATTGTTTCTGCATCATTGCAGCGACGACACCATCGCTTATGGCGGTTATTAACTGCATGGCGGCTCCGACACGGCAGTCACCAGCGGCGAATACGCCTGGGACGGCGGTTCTCATGTATGTACTCTCGCATTTTATGAAACCAGCATCAGTGAGTTCAACGAAGTCTTTGAGGAACTTTGTATTCGGTATCATTCCAACGAAAATGAATACACCATCACAAGGATAATCTTCATGTTTTCCGGTTTTGAGATCTTTTAATGTAATTGATTGTACCTTGGCAGTGCCTTTGATCTCGGTGACGACGGAGCTGTATTTTATAGTTAAGTTCGAGTTTGGCTGATTAACTTTTTCCATGAGTTCATCTACGAGCACCCGCGTTGCTCTGAACTCGTCTCTTCGGTGTATCATTGTTACTTTTTTTGCGAATTTGGCGAGATGCAGGGTTTCTTCTATAGCGGTATTTCCTCCGCCGATAGAGATGACTTCTTTACCCCTGAAGAAAGGCGCATCGCAAGTTCCACAATAGCTTACACCTGCGCCGGCGTTTCTGAATTCATCTTCGCCTGGTACGGCGAGTTTTCTGTATGAGCTTCCTGGAGTGAGGATAACGGTTCTTGCGAGATATTTGTGTTCGCCTGAGGAAACTTCGATTTTTCCGTCATCGAGCTTTTTCAAAGAGGTAACTTCTTTTCCCATTAAAATCTCAGCGTTGAATTTCAGTGCCTGTGCCTTAAGATTTTCAGCTAAGCCCGCGCCATCAATCGAATCAATTCCTGGATAATTTTCGACTTTGTCGGTGTTGATGATTTGTCCGCCGGGGAAGAATTTTTCGAGGACGAGCGTTTTGAAATTATCTCTTGCTGAGTACAGGGCGGCGCCTAATCCTGCTGGGCCTGCACCGACTATTATACAATCATATAAATCAGCCATGATTTTTCCTTGTAATTTACTGGTTTAAATTTTGTTTTCTTCTAACATTTTTCCCTCGTTGAAAGATTCAACTCGTTCGGGGAAAAGTTCTGCTATTATTTGTTCGGTGGTTTTTTCGAGTACGAAAATACCATTTTGCTGTATTAGTCTTTTTGTGATTTGCCTCTGCTGGTTGAAATAAACATCTTCTGAAAAACCTGATCCGTTGAGTGATGTAATCTTTACCAAGAAGTTGGCATCAGTGCTTGCAGGTTTGACCTTTGTCAATACAGATGGAGTGATTATCCCTTCTGCTTCGATTATATCTACAGTGACTTCGTCGTATTTGCTGGCGATGAAAAGTTCGAGCAGCTGATTCAAAAAAATATCAGGTATGGCAGCCTGACTTAGCTGGATGTTTTCGGCGGTAGCTTCGTGGCTGAACCTTGTTACGGTCATTAAGGAAGGGGAGTTGGCAGCTATTTCGATACTGCTTTTTCCTGTAATAGAATTTGTTTCACTTTTCCAGTAGAATTGGTCAATGGTATTGTTGCCTTGGAAAAATGTCACCTGCTCATTGGATAAATCATTGCTTCTTACATAGAAAAAAGTTGCGGCTCTCAATCCCATCGTTGCGGCTGGGTTGGACTTCAGATATGTTTCCATGATAAAACCGATTGGAGTTTTTGCCTGGTTGCTTATGAGGAAGAAAGTTTTTTCCTTTTCTTTCATAAACATTGCGGGCCCAATTTTTTTGAGGTCAGCGACGAGTTGATTTCCAGCTTCTATTGAAGTGTTGTCATATTTGATGGAGTTTACAATTTCAAAAAAGATATTTCTTGCCCATTCGGTTTCGTTGACAATCTGTTGAACCTCTACTTCTATCGATCTGTTATTTGGCAGGGTTGCAATTGCGTAAAAGGTTTGTGTTCCTATTAATACCCAGTCGAAATTCAGTGAATTAGAAACAATTTGTCCCTGCTGGGTTATTTTATCTTTTAGAGAGAATGCTTTTTGCTGCAATTGGAGATTAACGGGCAATTGGGCCTTTAGCATTCGATATCTGCATTGAGCTATTGCAGTGGTGTTTTGTGAAGTTGTTCTGTAGATACTTGCGAGTGCGAAACCATCATCGATGAAAGTCCATAGCTTTTTAGTTTGCCAGCCGTTGCTGGTGGGGACCGAGGCGGATAAATTTACGTATTTTAATGTTATCGGACTTGTTAAAACAGTCCTTGTTTTCAGCATTACAATTAACGCTGCTATTGCGATAGATGTTATTAAAATCAGCAAAAGAGCTAATTTATCCAATCCTTTGTTTTCACTTGTGTTATCCATGCCCAGATAATAGTGGTTATTGAATGAAAATGCAACCATATGATTCAAATAGGTGTTTGGTTTTTAAAAAATAATTAATTACTGTTTGTCAGGAGTAATTTGGCAGATTTAAAAAAGGTTTGTATGTATTAATTGACTATGACAAATTATGTTTTTCCGTGTTAAAAATAAAGATATGTTTAATTAACATAGTCTAAAGGGGGCAATATGATGGATGAAGTGATGATGAATGGAGCCGAGCCGAGGAAGATTTTGGAAACTGTAATAAACAGTGGATTACCTGCTATTATGACCTATTTGTCTAAGGGAAAATGGCATGTATCCAAGATGGTGCTGACGGAAGTTGGCGCCAACAGATTTGTCATGGAGGCTTCGCCGAGGAAAGAGCCATATCCTATTAATGTTAACATGGGCCAATCGATTGGTATGTCAATAAAATATGATTATGGCAAGTTTGTTTTTGAGTCTACCGTGATAGACCTGATGGCAGGTGAGCGGCCTGGCAGCAGCGGAAGAATAGCAGTTTTGCTTCCGCCTAAGATTACAGTTGTAAGCCGTCGCAGCTATTTCAGGGTTACTATTCCAACAGAACTCCATGTGGATGCTATGTTATGGCATCGCAAGTGCAGTGACGACAGTAGTGTCTCTGAACCGGAGAACTGTTCTCGCGGCAGACTGATGGATATCTCAGCTGGCGGTGCACAGGTAGTGGTAGGTGCTGCAAAAGAGCTTAGTTTTAGTAAGGGACAATTTGTCGGGGTTAAATTTACACCGACGCCTTATGATAAGCCCTTGATGTTTACCGCTCAGATACGAAATGTTCTACCGACAGCTGATAATCATAATTACTGTCTTGGTCTTCAGATCGTAGGTCTTGAGGCAAGCAACGAGGGTTTGGTTACCCTTAAGCGTCTTTGCAATGTTGTCGAGAGCTACCATCAAATTAACAAATCCAGCATAAAGCAGCAGGATTTCAGGACTACAGAAGTCAAGCAGTAGTGATATAACTTTTATTGGATGTTGTCAATTTCCGTGGTGTTTTCCTCGGAGTTGACAACATCTGCAAGGGGTTGTTGAGCGGTTATCTCATAATCGCTTTTTTTGTGTATTAATTTTACATAGATCAGTTTAACCAATCCGCTTGTGGCGAATCCGCAGAAAATTATCATTGCGGTGAGTTGCAGGTACCAAACCGCTAAACCTATTATGATTATTGTCCAGATGAAATAGTCGAAAGGCTTTTTGCCTTTTAAATGCTGATTAACGATATGTGAGTATCTGACCCTGCTTACCATTAGTAAACCAACGGCGAATGTGATAATTGGCAGGCTGTAGACCATGATGTCAGAGATGAGCTTATATGTTTGTTCATTTGAAATCCATTCTGCGAGCGGCTGGTTCTTGAAAACTATCAAGGTTATGATTACACCTGCGGCAGCAGGGCTTGGCAGTCCAGTAAAACTCATGTGAGATGATTCGTCTTCTTCGTTTTCGACGTTGAATCTTGCTAGTCTTATTGCGGTACAGCTGACATATGTTCCGGCGGCGAGCCAGATAAATCTATGCAGGAACTTTTCGAAGGCAACAGATAATTCGACGTCAGCTATTGTGAACATGAATAATTTCAGGACGATAAACGCCGGGGCGACCCCGAAACTTATAACATCGCAAAGGCTGTCAAGCTGTCCTCCGAAGCTGGATGTACTTTTGCTCATTCTGGCGACTCTTCCATCGAGGACATCTGCAATCATTGCCAGTGCCAGCATATATGATGCTTTTGTGAATTCATTTTCACTTGCGAAAGCGATAGAAGCGAATCCGCATACCCCATTTATCAGTGTTATGAGGGAAGGCAGTATCGATATATATTTTAGCCTTTGTTTTTGCATTTTTTTCAGCAAAGTTTCTTTATCTCTTTTTGTTTTGAGTTTTGGCATTTTCCGGGCCTTAACAATTTAAATTAACCTACAAAATAGTAAGAACAATTATTGATTATGCTTTGATGGTATTATACTTCACCGTTTTTGAGAAAAAAACTGTTTTTGCAAGTTTTTTATTGTTTAGTACCAGATTTGCGGGGGGAAGTTGGGGTGTCTCGTTATTTGAGTCAAAGCGGGGGGTGGGGTAATTTATTTCATTTTTTTCCCCCGCAAGGGCAACTATTTAGTTTATGGATTGGTCGTATTTTCATGCTGAGTTATTACTAATCTTATTGGTACCAGTCCCATTTCTACATTTTTTACTGTTAAAAGACCTTTCTCGTTTGGCATGATTTGACCGGTTGCTTTTATTTTTCCGTCGCATTCGATTGTCCAGTTATACAATTTGCCTGTATCGTTTGAGACTTTAAAGTTTTGCAATCTGCGCAAGGTGACGTCGCTTGTTATGGCTTGATTGATCTGTTTTAGTTCGTTTGAGGTTAGTTGCGGTTCTTTAACAAACAGCAATTGATTGACGGTTCTGAGTTCAATGCTGAAACGGTCAACGGCATCTTCTAAAACGGTCCAACGGAAATAAGCATTAACCTGTCCCCTCTGGTCGGGTTCTTTGCTCATGTGGCCTGGGTATTTATTGTTACTGGAGGCGTTTGTGAATACGGGATAAGCCTCATTGCGGCGAATTGAAAGCCAAGGAAGTTTTACTACTGCCTGATTTGAGTTTTTGTAGTGAGTTTGAACGTCATGACCATAAATATCCCATGCATAGCTCATTCCTAAATAATCGGTTTGTATTTTATCGAAAAGCTGCTCAGCACCTTTTGACCAACTATCCAGTGGAGAGAGCAGCATTACTGCGTATGGAGGTTCTGCTGCGGCAGCTTCGAGGCGGTAAACGGCATGATCGACACCTGCAAAAACATCAGCTTGCAGAGCAGCGAAAATATCACCATGAGCCAGACCAAGACCAAGTGTTCCTGAACCGCCCATCGATATGCCTCGCAGATAAACCCTGTTACGATCAATATTGTAGTTCTGGATTACCCATTCAATAGTGTCCAGCAGACGGTTCTCTATGCGTGTCATTTTATTTTTGTATAGTTCAGGATGTTTTTCGATAGCTTTTGCTCCCCACCACCAATCATAATCAGCGGAGCCATCGACGGGTTCAGTTAGTTGGGATGGGCTGTCCAGTAACAGTCCGACAAATTCATCGCCAAATTCTGCGACAAATTTAACATTGCCGTCGAGTTCTTTTTCGGCATTGCCGCCGGCGCTATGCAAAAAGACAACTAATGGATTTTTATTCAGCTGCATATTGGGTGTCATAACGTAAAAGAATTCGTTTTGGGGCTTATCGTAACCCCAACGTTGGAGACAACTGTGGTTATAGCGTATTACATTTCTGCTATATAAGGTTGTTTGATTTGCCTTTTCAGGTTCCCAGTCAAGAATTTTATCTTCAGAACCAAGAGCTTTGAGTATCTCTTGTGAAACTTGTTTGGCGAGTTGTTTTTTCCCCAGCTGGTTAAAATGTACCTGGTCGGCAATTTGCCATTGCTGGAGATTTGGTAATGAATAGCTGTATAAATCATCTATCTGAACCTGCTTGTAGTACATCAGGTTTTTGGCTATTTCGTTGAGGCTGTTGATATCCTCGCGTCTTTTTTCATTCCATGCAGGGATCGTTGTAGTTGTTGCGAAGATGGGTTTTGCACCTGCTGCAATAATAGCATCGACTATTTTGTTGAGATTTTCCCTGTATTGAGCATGTGATGTTCGTATCTTATTCGGATCATAGTAATCGAAGCCATAATCTGGCAGGATGTTGCCTGATTCATCAACGAAATGGCAATCCCATATTCCAGCATTGAAGTGAACAACGTCCCATTTTTCTTCACCAAGCCAGTTTTTAATATTTTCGACAACATTTGCGGAAAACATACAGTTACATTTGGGACGATGAACATTTGCCTTACCGTTCAACAGTTCGCGGGTATCGGGAGTATAATCAATCGATATGGAATCACCTATCAGCAAAACGCGAGGCAATTTTGGGTCGTCTATGACATCATCGAAAGCCCCACCAACCCCAAAACCAGTATTGGATAATAATAACAGGAACAACAAAAGTGAAGCTTTTAGTGTTTTTGTGCAATTAATCATAAAGGCCATCCTTATAAAATATCATTCAGCTTATAATCAAATGGTAATGATGATTATAAGCTATCTTCCGACTACTCTCAACATATTTCAATTAATCAATATGCAAAATCAGCATTGTTTAAAGCATTGCTGAATTACTATCAGGCTGGTATAATTACTAAAAAGCTTTAATATAAAAATATCAGGAAAACTATGCTTACTGCTCGACAAATTCTCCATATAGATATGGATGCGTTCTATGCATCTGTAGAGCAGCTTGATAAGCCTGAACTTAAAGGTAAAGCTGTCCTTGTTGGGGGCTCTGTGAAGGAACGGGGGGTTGTTGCTGCGTGTTCTTACGAAGCCCGAAAGTTTGGTATTCACTCAGCGATGCCGATGTCCCAGGCGATTCGGCTTTGCCCGCGGGCTGTTGTTTTGCCGGTAAGGATGGGGCGTTATGTCGAATTATCTGGGCAAATTCACAAGATATTTTATGAATACTCTCCAGAAATAGAACCCATATCTCTTGATGAAGCATTCATAGATATTACCGGCTCATTAAAACTGTTTGGTTCAGCAGAAAAAATCGGCAGGGAAATAAAAGACAGGATAAAAAATGAGTTGGGGCTGACGGCGTCAGTTGGGATAGCTCCTAATAAGTTTCTTGCTAAACTGGCTTCAGATCTGGAAAAGCCGAATGGTTTCGTGATAATAACAGAAGAAAATAAACAGCAGATAATTGACCCATTGAATGTTTCACGAATATGGGGTATCGGGAAAGTTACGACTAAAGCACTTGGCAGCATGGGAGTGACAACTATAAAACAATTAAGAAGTGCGTCTGTTAGTTTTTTGAATTCTATTTTTGGAAATCAGACAGAGGAAATTCAACAATTAGCACGGGGAATAGATGACAGAGAAGTAGTATCAGACAGGCAGGCAAAAAGCATTTCACAGGAAGAAACTTTTCCTGAAGACATTATCGACAAAGATGTTTTGACTATAACATTGCATAATCAGATAGAACAGGTTGCTCAGCGGCTTAGAGCACAAAAGCTGCAAGGCAAAACTATTACGTTAAAACTGCGTTATGGTAATTTTAAAACTATAACCCGAAGCTGCGGCTTAGAGGCTCCTACGAATATAACGGCAATATTACTGGAGGAGGGCGAAGAGCTTTTTATGCAATGGTATGGAAAATCAGCTACGAAGCTGAGATTGCTGGGATTTGGGGTCTCTGGGTTGAGTCAGGAAGGCTCAGGTCAGAAGCTGTTATTTTGTGAGCCTGAAGATGAAAAGCAAAAGAAATTAGATCAGGTTTACGATAAGATTAAACAAAAATTTGGTGATGATGCTTTGAAAAGGGGAGGCGATCGGTGAGGGAAGCTATAGACTGATAGGCTGTAGCTATCAGCGTTCTCACCGATCGTAGCATTGTTGCAAAATCTAAAAAACCATTTTCCGAACATCTGTTTGTCGGCGTACTAATCGGCTTTGCGATACTCAATTACAACTGATCCTGGGCAAAGGTCGATGTTTACTTTCAGTCGCTTCAGTTCCGAGCCTTTCATCGTTTTTGGTGGTAATGGTGCGTAGTCGTAAGCTTGCGTTACAACATAATCAGCATTTTCGTCAATATCACGAAGAACAACCGCATAGGCGGCATAGGGAGATTCGTGACGGCGGAAAGCAAACACAATGCCGTCACTTTCAGCAGGGCGATGATATTGATAGACGCACCAGTCCCGTGGTGAAATTGACGATACCGAAAGCGGGTAGAAGTTTCCAAGGAGATATTTTCGGAGGCGTTTGCCCTCAGCGATGCCCTGCTTGAGGAGTTCTCGCGGATAGTCTGTCGGACGTGTGTCCTCACAGAAAGAGTTACCGCCGTTAAAACCACTGCGGAAGTAATATGGTTCGGCACCCATAGAAAGTGACTCACTTAATGGAATATAGCGGTTCAGACCGTGACTCATGGTTTGGTTCTGGATCGCAGCGGTTAACTTGTCTTTCTTATTAAGAGTCCAGCATGCGCTATCGGTAATACTGAGCGAAATAGAACGTGACGCGGTTTCCAGATCAATCCTGGAACCACCGCCTGAACAATTATCGAGCATGAGATTAGGGTTGGCGTTGCGCATGGCGTCCCACATCTGATAATATCCCTGGACATAGCGAATTTCGGTAATTCCAATACGATTGGGGTCGGTGTCATGTGACTTCCAGTGTAACACTGATGGTCCTCCGTCGCTGCGCCACCAATCGATGCCCCACTCTTTGATGACCGCATTGAGGTAGTTTATCATGTAGTTAAGAGCCTCTGGGTTGGTTAGATCAATGAGCCCCGGTACCCCTGGTGTGTTTATTACCCATTCCGGGTGTTCTGTAGCCAGATCAGTTCCTGGTCGTATTTCTTCAGGAGCGAACCACTGCAGGAACTTTATGTTATAGCTTTTTGCGAGGTCCCGCAAAGGTTTGATGCCATTCGGGAAACGGATAGGGTCATAGCCTCTTGTGATCGGAAATCCCCACTGTCCAAGGCCATTGGGGTACCCACCCTTTACCCACCATGCATCGAGCCAATAGTATTCAAATCCGAGGTTCTTGAACGATTCAATGTAAGATCGCTCAATAGCTTCGGTTGTAGTGTCTTTTTCATAAAATGAAGAGCTGCTGTGTGCAAATGGTGGAAAAACGATTTCGCCGTTTACACGCGGAAGAATGTGTGTCAGCATTGTCCGGCGTAATAAGTTATACGCATCAAATTTGTCACCACCATTCCAGTAAACCTGCATAACACGCGGGCTGCGAATGGTTTCACCTGGTTTCAGGTACAGACGCAGATTTCGCATCCCTGCACTGATGTTAATTGCGGATGTTGTCCTGTCCACTGTTGCCATCCACTGTCCTGTCCATCCTAAAGCAGTGATGACTCCAGCACCGCCCCAATCAAGTGTGAAAAAAGGAAATGACTCATAGGACGAGCCTGCAATGGGGGTTCCCCACTCGAATTTAGCACCGATTGGTAAAGAATCTTTCTGTGGAATAAAGTCGTTGAGACTGGCTGTTGTACCACTTAACCGGTAAAGAGCAGGATTGTTGCCACTGTTGCGCACCCAATCCTGGTCATCAATGCTCATCAGATTCGTTATCTTCTTCCATGCCGCCATTGCATTGACAGGTGGTTGAATTGTAAAGTCCACAGCAAAAAGTTTTTCCAGAATTGGTGTATCTTTTGTTCCATTGTTGGTCAGGTAAATTGTCCAATCTACTCCAGGTGTGTCGAGATATATGTTAGCCACAACCTTAATCTCAAGGTCTGTCTTTGGATCGGTGAAAATAAGCGTTCGCACTTTTTGTGTTGGGGCTGGTTGTTCATTTTTAACTTCGCAGTTCCAATTTGCAAGGAGTTCGGAGGATGGTTTGCCATCGTATACAAACGAAAAAGGCAACGCAGCTACAACAGATCCTTCTGCCGCCAAGTCATCAAGCCAAAGTACACTGCCATCAGCCAATGTCACGCGTGCATCAGCCCAGTCTGCCTGGTCGCAAGTGCGTCCATCGCCGGCATCATCTATGATGAGGTCGAACTCCATCGCCCCTTGCAGCGGGACATTGATGCTTTGCACCCCATCCTTTGGCCGTATGACTTGTGTAGCAAAGAGTTCTTTTTCGCCAGATAGCACACGGAATCGCACCGAAGCCGGGGTGGTATCATCCACGTTCCTATCCAAACCTATATCAGACTGGAATCGCTGTGCCGGCTTTTCAAGTATAATCCTTATAGCACAATAGGAGTTTGTTCCAATGCCTCGTGTGTAAGTTTTCTGACCAAGACGGATTGGTGTTCCAACAGCAGCGAGATTAAACCTGGTTTCGCCGACGCCGTCTTCTTTTAAAAGGACAAGCTTATTACTTTTAACCTCAAACCTGGGGTGCTCGGCGAACACAGATTCAGCCCAGATACGATTGAGTTCAACAGTATTGTTCAGCAACTCAGTTGCATATGATTCAGTGCTGCTAATTAAAGTTAATATCAGTAACGCTGCAACTGATGTCTCCAAAAGGTTTTTTGCCTTCATATAAGGGTTCTTTCAAATGGGATGATAAAAGGTCAATTTATTTGCATTTTTTGATTATGTATATTTCAGCGCTGGGTGTATTAGCGGTATATACTTTTAATCCATTTTCCATGAGTTGTTTACCTGACATAACGAGATTTTCATTATTGCCATATTGGTTCACTTGATAATTTGTTTCTGTTTCTAAATCTCTGAGCTTTAGCCGCAAGCCTAATATATTTGTGTCTTCTCTGAAAAATACTTCTACCAGGGTGTCTGCGGTTTGCGGGCGGTTAAATTGCCAGGCTATGTATGCATCGGATTCAGTGCTGTGGTTTGTAAGCGGATAATAATCTCCATAATAATAGGGTACGACTTCCCGCCATTTTTTGAAGAGGTCATTTAAAAGTGCATAATCGATATCTTTAACGAATACATCGAGACCACACATAATGCTTGGGCTTGAGCAACTCCAGAAGACACATGGTTCAACAGGTGTTTTTCCTCGGCTGTAGAAAGGAGCCTCAGATGCCAAATTTCCTGTTCCGTGGTATGGTACCCAGGAAGAAAGGCCATATTTCTGACACTGCTGAGTGGTTGCGATATGTGGACGATCTGTTCGCCAAAGAGGTACCGCGCGGCGGAGGGTTTCCAAGTCATTGCGTCGTCCTCCTCCGGCACAGGAATCGATTCTCAGACCAGGGTGTCTTTGAAGCAGGGCGTCCCAGAATGCCAGATAGCCTGTAACGTGTTTGTTTTCGGTAATGCCCTGACGGTCATTGGGGTCATTCTTTCGCCATATTTCCAGCGGATCCATGTTAAAGTCCTGTCTGTAATAGTTGATGCCCTGTGATGTAATCAGGTTGCTGGTATTTTCAATAAGCCAACTTAAGGCATCAGGATTGCCAAGATCGAGCATTGCGCCCCATCCGCCCCATCTGCCAGCGTCAATGATCCATTCAGGATGATTATTTGTCAGCCAGGTATCAGAGTGAACCCTTTCCGGTTCAAACCATACGAGGAACTTCATTTCTTTTGAGTGTGCATAATCACTTAGTGCTTTCAATCCGTTAGGAAAGCGTTTTGTATCGACTTGCCAAGTGCCTGTCTTGCCCCAGCCTTGTTCATGAGCATCTACATACCAGCCTGCATCGATCCACAGATAATCTGGTTTTAATCCGACTTCAAGAAACTTGTCAAGAAACTCCTTCTGGTTTTGTTCATTGGCATCCTGCATTTCGTTGTAAAAGCGTCCGGAGTATGCGGATAGTTGTGACTGAGGCAGTTTGCCGTCGACTCTTGGTATGTTATGTTCGATCATCCATCGTCGCCAGATGTTTTGTGCATTTGCCCATTGGCCTTTCCAGAACTGGAGAACGATTAATGGGGTACGGATTTGTTCGCCGGGGTGGAGTATAAGATGTGTCAGTTCCTGACCGGCAAGGATATTAAGTTGATTGGTTGAATCGCGTAAAAAATCTGCGGACCATTGGCCTGGCCAACCGACTACACAGATCATACCTTCGCTATTCCAGCTAAGGTTGTAAAAAGGCATCTGCACGTTTGTTGATCGACCGCCGGTGGGGGCGAGCTTAAGTTTGGAATCGGGGCCTAGTACTTCTGTTAAAGGCTGATAACTTTCGACGGAGGCAAATTCGCCTCTATTGTAATGCAGAGTAAATTCGCCCCAAGATGGAGGAGCGGATGAAACATTTCGTTTCAGGGTAGTATCCAAAGCTCTGATGTTTTCGATTATTGGAGTATCTGAATTTCCGGTATTTTTGAAGTATACTGTCCATTCTGTTGTCGGAAAGTCGTTGTAATTAACTATTACGCATGTCACCTGCAGTGCTGTTGCGGGGTCGGTATAGGTCACAGTTGTCTGGACTCGATTAGCATCAAGCGGTTTATTGGTTTTTTTAAGTTCCCAGTTGGTAAGAAAATCAGCTGAGGACTTGCCATCATAGATAAATGAAAATGGCAGTTTTTGATTGAACGATACGGATTCTTCTCCTTTGATAATCGGAAGATCGCCGAGCCAGATTACCTGTCCATTTTCCAGAAGAACGCTTGCGTCAGCCCAGACTGCCTGGTCGTAACTAATTCCGTCATTTGCATCTTTTACTATAAGCGAAAACTCTCTGGCTCCGTTAAGGTCAGTGATTACGTTTTCGGCTTGCATGTTCTGCCTGGTGACTGGTGAACGAAAGAGTTCTTTTCCGCTGGATTTTACAGCGAAAACTACCGTTCCTTGACCATCACTGTCGACACCAATCATTGAATTAAAGGTTTTAGCGGCGGATGGCAGATGCACTATTATTTCGCTGGGTGCATGACAAAAAAGTCCCTTGTAGTAATTGGTTTTGCCTATTTTGAAGTTTTTGCCAAACCTGGCATTCTGCTGTAGGATGACATAATTTTTCAATACGTGTAACCCGACATTGGGGTCCTTTGCAATTTCCTTCATACCGAAAGTGTTTGCCAGCCAAGTGTCACGCATCTCGAATTCTGCCTGGGTCGGTGCGATATTGGCTAAGGCTGTTTGGGTTGATAAAATAACGATAATTGAAACAGCGAGCGATGTTAAATTTCTTATCAACATAAAGCCCCTTAGAAATCCTATGTGTTAATTTAATACAGCTACCTTATTTGCACTTTTTTATTATATATATTTCCGCGCTGGGGGTAGCAGTAGTAAATACTTTCAAACCATTTTCCATGAGTTCCTTGCCGGACATAATAACATTTTTGTTATTGCCATACTGGTTCACTTGATACTTTGCCTGTGGCTGAAGGTCCCTGAGCTTTAGCAGCAAACCAAGTATAGTTGTGTCAGGTCGGAAAAATGCTTCAACCAGTGCATCTTCGGTTTGCGGGCGGTTAAATTGCCAGGCTATGCACGCATCTGAATCAGTGCTGTGGTTTGTAAGCGGATAATAATCTCCATAATAATATGGTACAACTTCTCGCCATTTTTTAAAGAGTTTATTCAAAAGCGTATAATCGATATCTTTGACAAATACATCAAGACCACACATTTGCCCTGGGCTTGAGCAGCTCCAGAAAACGTATGGTTCAATAGGTGTTTTTCCACTGCCGTAATAAGAAGCCTCAGATGCCATATTGCCTGTTCCGTGGTATGGTATCCAGGAAGATATGCCGTACTTCTGACACTGCTGAACAGTGGTAACATAAGGGCAATCTGTTCGCCAAAGAGGTACAGCCCGCCGAAGTGTTTCGATATCATTGCGTCGTCCGCCTGAAGCACATGAATCAATTCTCAGACCTGGATGTCTTTGAAGCAGGGCATCCCAGAATGCCAGATAACCTGTGATATGCTTGTTTTCGGTAATGCCCTGACGATCATTGGCATCGTTGTTTCGCCATAGACTCAGTGGATCCATATTAAAATCCTGTCTGTAATAATCGATGCCTTCGGATGTAATCATGCCGCTGATATGTTCTGTAACCCAACGCTGGGCATCTGGATTTCCCAGATCGAGCAGAGCGTTGTCCTGACCTGCTCCAAGGATCCATTCAGGATGATTTTTTGCCAGCCATGTATTTGATTTAACCCTTTCCGGTTCAAACCATACGAGGAACTTTTTACCTTTTGAGTGGGCATAATCACTCAATGCTTTTAATCCGTTGGGGAAACGTTTTTTGTCAATTTCCCATGTGCCTGTTTGCCACCAGCCAATTTCATGCGCATCTATATACCAACCTGCATCGACCCAGAGGTAATCTGGATTTATTCCGGCTTCCATGTGTCTATCAAAGAATGCTTTTTGGTTTTCTTCGGTAGCGTCCTGCATTTCTTTGTGAAATCGTCCTGAGTATGCGGATAATTGTGACTGAGGCAGTTTTCCGTCAACTCTTGGGATGTTATGTTCAATCATCCATCGTCGCCAGATGTTTTGTGCGTTTGTCCATTGGCCTTTCCAGAACTGGAGAACCATTAGCGGGGTACGAATTTGTTCACCTGGGTGGAGCTTAAGGTGGGTCAACTGCTGACCAGCAAGGATATTGAGTTGATTGTTTGAATCTCGCAGAAATTCAGTGGACCATTGTCCTGGCCAACCTACGACGCAGATCATTCCCTGGCTATCCCAGCTTAGGTTGTAAAATGGCATCTGTTCATTTGTTGCTCTGCCGCCAGTTGGGGCGAGCTTAAGTTTTGAATCTGGGACGAGTATTTCTGTTAGAGGCTGATAGCTTTGGACAGATGCAAATTCTCCTCTGTTATAATGGAGAGTAAATTCACCCCAAGCGGGACGAGCAGGTGAAACATATCGTTTTATGGCAGTATTCAAAGCGAGGATGTTTTCGATTATTGGAGTATCAGATTTGCCTGTATTTTTGAAGTAAACGGTCCATTCTGTTGTTGGGAAGTCGTTGTAGTTAACTATTACACATGTCACCTGCAGTGCTGTTGCCGGGTCGGTGTAGGTCATAGTTGTCTGTTCTCGATTAGCATCGAGTTGCTCAGTGTTTTTTTTAAGTTCCCAATTGTTAAGAAAATCGGCGGATGACTTGCCATCATAGATAAATGAAAACGGCAGTTGCTGATTGAATGATACATCTTGCTCTTTCTGGATAATCGAAAGATCGCTAAGACAGATAAGCTGTCCATTTTCGAGAAGGACGCTTGCATCAGCCCAGACGGCCTGGTCGCAAGCAATTCCATCATTGGCGTCTTCTATAATCAGGGAAAATTCTTTAGCACCGTTAAGATTTATTGTTACTTCTTGGGCTTGCATATTCTGCTTGGTGACTGGTGAACGATAGAGTTCTTTACCGCTGCATTGTACAGCGAAAACTACGGTTCCTTGACCATCACTGTCGACACCAATCATTGAATTGAACGATTTGCCGGCGGATGGCAGATGCACTATTATTTCGCTGGGTGCATGACAAAAAAGTCCCTTGTAGTAATTGGTTTTGCCTATTTTGAAGTTTTTGCCAAACCTGGCGTCTTGCTGCATGGGGATATAATTCTTAGATACGACCAGGTCTGCATCAGAGTCTTTTGCAATTTCTTTAATGCCAAAAGTATTTGCAAGCCAGGTGTCACGCATCGTAAATTCAGCCTGGGTTGGTGCGATATTTGCCATGGCGGTTTGTGCTGATAGAATTACGATGATTGAAACAGTTAATAATGATAAATACTTTCTCAACATAATAAAACTCCTTAGTAAACCTGCGTTTTTCATATTGACAGGGACTTAACAGCATTACCGATGACCTTTGTCCCGTGAAGTCTGATTTTTAATTTACGGGTAACATTCAACTTTGTTCAGCTAATATATTAATTTTTAGCGTTATATTTTATCATTGGGGTAAGACCTGCGTTTACTTTATCACCAATTTTTACGATACATTGGGTATAATCGCTTTTTGGTATATAAAGCTCGGTTCTTGAACCGAATTTTATCATACCGAACTGCTGACCGGCGGTTAGTTTTTGTCCTGAGGCGGTTTTGCATACAATGTGTCGGGCTATTGCACCACTTACCTGACGGATGATGAGTTTATCCTGTGGTGATTGAGTTCTTGTGATGTAAAGGCTGTTTGATTCGTTTACCCGACCAGATTGTGGGTCCATGGCGTTTTTAAATTTACCTTTTTTGTAAGTTATTTTTTCTACTGAGCAATCACAAGGCGCACGGTTGATGTGTACGTTGAAAATGCTAAGAAATATTCCTATTCTGATGGCTTTTCCTTTGATAAATTCAGGTTCGTCGACTATCTCGATGTCGGTTACTTTGCCGTCAGCAGGGGATATGAGCAGGTTTTTATCGGTTGGGGTCGCTCTGAAGGGGTCCCTGAAAAAAGACAATGCCCATACCAGGACTATTAATAATATTGCTTCAATGGTAACAGTTGCCCATATTGGCATATATTTTTTGCCGAGAAGCAGAGCTATTATCATTACTACTATTATTATTGCAGGAAAAACCGCCACCTGCGGCAATCCATATTTTGTAACAGGTATTCTCATAATCGAGGCATGATACCGCTTGGCGTTTAGATAATCAAGTAATTAAGGTTTTTTGTTTTTTTTATGGTTTTTGTTGCTTATAATACGGCTATTTGGATAAAGTAAAAACCTGAGGGCTTTATAGTATGATAAACTTGAATGGTAACTGGAAACTTTACTGGCGGCGACAAAAGCAATATTGCGAACCTAAGATAGCGAATCTTGAGCAGATGGATTGTGTAGATGCTGTTGTGCCTGGTAATGTTGAGCTTGATCTGGAGCGGGCAGGTGTTTTGCCGGAGATATTCTCTTGTGAAAATGTTTATGAGGTTCGGGAATGTGAATTTAATGAATGGTGGTATAAGCGGTCTTTCAAGGCAGATGAGGGACTTGTTGAAACAGGGGCGGAGCTTGTTTTTGGCGGGCTGGATTGTATTGCAGATGTTTGGGTTAATAGCGGGTTTGTAGGTTCGGCTGAGAATATGTTTATTGAACATCGTTTTGATGTGAGTGCCTTTCTAAGAGCTGGTGACAACGAGATTGTTGTGCATATTAAGAGTGCGGTTCTTGAAGCGAGGAAATATCAGCATAGTGTCTGCGAGAATGCTCAGCCTGTGAATTTTGACAGTTTGCGGATTCGTAAAGCGGCTCATTGTTATGGGTGGGATATTATGCCGAGGATAGTTTCTGCGGGTATCTGGCGAGATGTTAGTATTGAGGCTAAAAAGAAAGAGAAGTTTACTGATGTTTATTATGTCACCTTTGAGTTGGCGGAAAAGGCTGCTAAGGTTTGGGTGAAATGGCAGTTTGTTACTGATAAATATGAGCTGGATGATTATCAGATTAAAATAACAGGGCGTTGCGGGCAGAGCAGGTTTGAGAAAACAGTAAATGCGTATCATACTTACGGCAGGGTGGAGATCGATGTTGCTGAGCCTAAGTTGTGGTGGCCCAAGGGGTATGGAAAAGCGAATCTTTATGATGTTTCTGCAGAGCTTATTTATAAGGGCGATGTTGTTGACAGGCGGGTAGAGAAAATCGGTATTCGCCAGATAAAGCTCGATTATACAGAGATTAATACGAAAGAGCATCCAGGGCGGTTTGTGTTTGTTTGTAATGGCGAGAGGATATTTGCCAAGGGCAGCAATCATGTGCCTTTAGACGCTTTTCACAGCAGGGATAAGAGTCGGCTTAGAAAAGCGATGGATATGTATGTCGATCTGGGGTGTAATATGGTTCGATGCTGGGGCGGGAACGTTTACGAAGATCATGAGTTTTTTGATCTTTGCGATAAGAACGGAATTATGGTCTGGCAGGATTTCGGATTTGGATGTGGGTATTATCCACAGGATGATGATTTTCAGGATATCGTAGCTGATGAGGCGAAACAGGTGATACGGAAGCTGCGTAACCATCCGAGTATTGCTATCTGGGCTGGTGACAATGAGGGGGATGTTTTCTGTATGGACCTTTATGGCGGGATCGATCCTGGTAAAAATCGTTTGACGAGAGAGACATTACCAGCAATGGTAAATCAGCATGATCCTTACAGACAATTTTTGCCGAGCAGCCCTTATTGCGGTGATGCGGTTGTTAAGGCAGGTGATTCTTTTCTTGGGCCTGAACAGCATCTCTGGGGGCCTAGGGGGTATTATAAAGCGAAATTTTATTCGGAGAATAATGCGTGTTTTGTTAGTGAGATAGGATATCACGGCTGTCCCAACAAGAGTTCGATACAGAAATTTATTGATGCTGATAAGCTTTGGCCCATGCATAATAGTCAATGGCATTGTCATGCGTCGAACCCTCATCCTACAGATGATCTATATAAATTCAGGATTAAACTGATGGCCAGTCAGGTGAAACATCTTTTTGGTGAGGTGCCGGTGAACCTGAATGACTTTATTCTTGCAAGCCAGGTGACACAAGCAGAGGCGAAGAAATATTTTATTGAAATATTCCGCAGCCAAAAGTGGGATAAGAGCGGGATACTGTGGTGGAACCTTGTTGATGGTTGGCCCCAGTTCAGCGATGCGGTTGTTGATTATTACTATGGGAAGAAGCTGGCATATCATTATATTAAACGCATGCAGGAGGATGTTTGTGTTATGATAGCTGAGGCTAATGCGGGCAAATGCAATGTTGTTGTTGCGAATGACAGTTTGAAAATGGCCAAGGGGACATTTAAGGTTAGTGATGCTGATAGCGGTAAGGTTGTTTGCGAGGGTGATTTTGTTGTCGGGGCAAATGCTAATATTACGGCTTTGAGTTTTGAAGTTGCTGCTGATAAGCAGGCGATGCTGCTGATAGAGTATAGCGTTGGTAAGAATAAATTTTCGAATCACTATATGTTCGGCAAAGCTCCATTTAAGCTTAGTAAGTATAAAAAATGGCTCAGGCAAATATGTGATTTGTCCGGCAAGATCGATTTTAGTGAAATAGGCAAATGAACGGTTAAAAGACTATAGCGGCATAGCCGACGGAGTCTTCGCTGTTTTCATTCATTTTTTTCTTCATTACTTCACTGCTTGTTGTTTGAGCAAGCAATAGGCCTTGAGTTCGGTGCTGTTTTTTTGCAGCTTCGACGGTTGCAGCGGCAGCGCCGGCCCCACAGGCGTTGAAATTTTTCTCAGCGGTATCGAGCATTGCTTTTCCATCGAGCCTTAAAGCGCAATCAATGAATTCTTTATCGTTGATCTGCGAGCTCCATCTGAGAGCTTCTGTTCCCTCGCCTATTGGTTCGAAGCCATATCTTGGCCCGTAGTGAGTCAAATCCGTTGAGCCTATGCAGACAACTTTTTTATCTGACATGGCGATTATGTTGCCTATGTGTTTTCCCAGTTCGATAGCTGACGCTTCTGGTGGTGTTAAAATGGGTACTATTTTAGCGAACGGGAAGAGGTGTTGTATGAAAGGTATCTGCACTTCTATGCTGTGCTCGTATTTGTGTGCGTTGGAATCTCCGACAGCATTTTGGTTTTTTAATACTTCCTTAGCGAGTTCTTCATCTATTTCAATCTGACCAATGGGGCTGTTCCATATACCTTCGTCGCAAACTGCGGATATATCTTTGTAATAGCTGTGAGCAGCTCCGAAAATGATAAAAGAATCAACTTTTTCATTTTGTTTTTTAATCGCAGAAAACACCATGGCGGCTAATGAACCGCTAAAAATCCATCCTGCGTGGGGAACAATTCCTGCAACAATCGGTGTTGGCAGTTCAGCGGGTAAGGTTTTTTCCTGTATGCAATCTTCAATTTCACCGATGCAGACGTTATATTTTTGCGGATAAAACTGACCAGCCACTATTGGGTTTCTTACTTGCATAATACAACCTTCTTACAAAATAATCCTGTCTATAATTGCTTGCCTAGCGTTACCAGCATATGTTAAACTACCACTAAACGTTATTTTAATCTTTTAGGAAAAAAATACAAATGATATCTGACAGAATAACGCCGGTGGCTGTAGTAATGGGCAGCGATAGTGATATGGCTGTGATGCAGGGTTGTATTGATACGCTTAAGGATTTTGGGATTAATCCTGTGATTCGGATAATTTCAGCACATCGAACCCCTCAGATCGCAGCTGATTTTGCTGATAAGGCTCTGGAAAACGGGATCAAAGTTATTATTGCTGCTGCTGGGATGGCGGCTCATTTGGCAGGGGCTCTGGCGGGTCGTACGAGATGTCCGATCATAGGGGTGCCGATAGCTTCAGATGGGGGCGTTGGCGGGTTAGATGCACTTTTAAGTACAGTTCAGATGCCTCCTGGAGTGCCTGTTGCGACGGTAGCGATTGGTAAAGCTGGGGCTAAAAACGCTGCGATACTTGCGGTACAGATGCTTGCGATTGCGGATATAGAGCTGGCGGGTAAGCTAGATGCTTTTAGAGCAGCCCAACAGCAGAAAGTTATCGATAAGGATTCGTCTTTGCAGGGATAGTTAAGAAGACGTTTTGGAGTTCTATATTTGCAGGCTAGAAAACAAATGTTTGCTACAACTTGTGGTGTTATAAATACTTACTGTTTTGGTTATATGCATTGCAAATGATGTTTCTGGCGTGACAGTGACGTTTTAATACTGAAATTTTTTTAAAAAAACATTGCAATCAGTTTTCAAATTTTATCCTGTAGTTTACTTGATTTTAACGACTTTGTAGTCCATATCCTTAAGGTCGAGAATTACTACGGAGCTTTTGCCGGTTATCCAGTCGGTTGATTCGCCTGGATTAATTACCAGTGTGTTGCCAACTTTTCTGATATCCTGACAGTGGGTGTGGCCATAGATAACAAGGTCGTAGTGGCCGGTCTCGATTACTTCTTCAATTGTCGAAGGGATGTGTGTCATGAATATTTTTTTGCCTTCAATTTCGATATTTGCAACATTTTCATAAATTTGCCCGCCGAAGGCCTTTATTGTTGAGGTCAAACATAGCTTTTCCCCGTCATTATTTCCGAAAACAGCGATAAAAGTTGCATTTTGTACATCCGCAAATGCCCTGGCTGTGAAAGGCGAAACAATATCACCGGCGTGCAGAATATAATCGACTTTTTCCTTGTTGAATACGTCAATAGCCTTTAATACCCCGCTATGGCTATCATGGCTGTCACTTATTATGCCTATTTTCATTTTGCGGCTGTCCCCGTGTTATTTTAATTCAATTACGCTTCCTGGATAATATCAGTTAATCGCAGGAAAGGCAAATATTTCAGCTGGTTTTGTATTGTGCAATGACTTCGCCGGATTATCAGGCCCGCGCCAAATCTGTAACTGAACCGAAGAAACTTTATATCGGCAGCAAAGCTGTCAGTTACAATAATTTGGATCAGCGAAATTGCATTCGAGCCAATTTGAGGTCATTAGTGCAAAATCAGTGAAATCGACTCGGCAATCTTTATTGGCATCGCCTTGGAGTTCGCCTTTACAAATGACTGGTTTTAAAAGAACCGAATCTCCATGTATAGTCTTATGTTCTGCTCTTGCAAGTATCCATCCATCTTCATTAATATCAACTAATTCTCTAACGGTCCAACCATCTCCATTTATTAATATGTCATTGATGTTTATATTGTTACCATTGCCGGTTGTGTCGAATATTGTCCCTATATATTCCGAAGGATCTCCATAGCCCATCCAGCTATTATATGAATAACCAACAACCTGTCCTTTATTATTAATTCCGATAGCACAGGATGAGTCAAAACCTTCTAACGTGCCAATGTCTATAATTTTCTGATTATCATTGCAATCATAGCAATAATTGATGTTGTTTGTATTATATAAGACA
Source organism: uncultured Pirellulales bacterium (assembly GCA_964492365.1). Lineage (GTDB taxonomy): Bacteria > Planctomycetota > Phycisphaerae > Sedimentisphaerales > Anaerobacaceae > JAGLTN01. Next base: position 21,728 of record CAZBKA010000007.1, read on the forward strand.
GCGTGTATTTTTTTGTTTTCAGTACAAGAATAACCAATGATCTGGTTGTTATCATTTATTCTGACAGCACCGCTTTCGCCTCCGCCCAGATCATACAATTTTATTATTTCAAAGTCGTATGGTCGTATTATAACGGCTTGAGATGTATAATTAGAATCATAGTAATTAGCAACAATAATATTTTGTTCATTAATTGACTGGCCTTTACCCTCTATATAGCCTGGTAAGCTTCCCAGCAGTATTGCATCGAATCCTGTTTCAGGGCCATAAAAAACGGGTTCATTTTTACCTGTGCTGGCATTTTTCATAAAACCAGTTATATTGCCAGAATTATTAATAGCAAATGCGACACCATTATCCCATAATGGAATATATCCATTTGCATCATTATAAAAAATACAAGCTATAAGATTTGCATCCGGATGGTTGCAAAGTAATGAATCAGAAACATAACCGACAGCTTGATTATAGTCATTGATGCCCCATGCCATACCACCATTCTCGTCATCAATATCAATAATATTATAGCCATCCAGATCATATAAAGCAGGAAATCTTCCATTCTCACAATGAGTCGCATTTGCCCATCCAGCAACTAAGCCATTATTATTCAGGTCATAGCCGTAATTGCCCGGATAATCTTGGGAATATTCCAGCGGAATAAGTTCATAGACAACATATTCTTTTGCTAAGCAGTATGTCTGCATTGTTAATATGAGCACGAGCAGGGACAGTTTTTTAGACATTTTTATCTCCATTTCCAAGCTACCTCCAGGTTAATAATTTGCTTATGCTTTCCGGATGGTAGTATTTCAGAGCTACAAAGTCAAATGTTTCGACAAAATTTTTCTGGTAATCAATATGTGCAAAGTTTGTAAAATTTGTTAGAATCAGATTTTGGTTTAAAACAGCAAAGAAAACGAATTGATGATATATAATAATTATGGGCAGACGATAAAATTACTCAGGAGTTATTGAAGGTGGCAGCTAAGACTAAATTGCAGGCGGTAGAGATTAAAGCCTTGAATGGAAAATGGGATTTAAGGCAGGAAGATATTAACGTTTCACGTGAAGATATCCAAAAGGTGCTTTTACAGAAAAAAGGCTGGATGCCAACGCCTGTGCCTGGAGATATTCATCAGGGACTTATTGCTGCAAAGATAATTGAAGAGCCTTCTATTGGGCTGAATGCTCCAAAGGCCATTTGGACGCGGGAAAAAAGCTGGTGGCTTAAAAAAACATTCCAATTATCTGCAAGCGAGGTCAAATTATCGAAGCATATCGAACTTTGTCTTGATGGTCTTGATTACAGTGCCTGGATTTTTATCAATGGTGAACTGGTCGGCGAGCATAATTCGGCTTTTTATCCATTTGAAAGAGACATTCGCGAATACATTAAACCAGGTGCTAACAACATTGTGGTACGACTTACCGATGGTCTGGATCAGGTTAGTGATGATGATCTTAAAAAACTTGGAGGTTTTTTTGGGTTCGACTCCGTCAGGCCGCAACGAACCCAACCCAAGCGGGTTTTTCTGAGAAAGGCACAGTATGCGTGGGGATGGGACTGGTCGCCGGAATCATCAACCACGGGGATCACAGGCGGTGCATTTATCAGAATAGTTTATTCTGACTATATTAAAGATGTGGCTGTGAGAATTGAAGGTTCAGTTGAACTGCCAGTTGCAAATGTAATGGTAAGAACACAAAGGGCGGATTCATTCACAGCATCAATGGTGAAGATGAGTGTTAAAATTATGGATCCGCAGGGCAAATTAGTGGCCCATGTCAGCAAAAAACAGATTTTACAAAGCGGCAATTCATTTTCATATTTTAATATACCCATCAGTAACCCGCAGTTGTGGTGGCCCAATGGAACTGGCGAGCAGCCGCTTTATATTGCCAAAGTTGAAATCACTGACAAAGGCATCACGTCCTGCGGCTGTCAACGTTGTTTCGGCGTAAGATTTGTCGAGATCGCTACTGACGATAAAATGTCTTTTGTTATCAACGGGAAAAATATATTCTGCAAGGGAGCCAATTTTGTCCCGCCGGATATGTTCTATGCCCGAGCTGACGGCAGTCGCTATCGCAAGCTGGTATCTGAGGCTAAAGATGCTAATTTCAGTATGCTCAGAATCTGGGGCGGAGGCCTTTATTTGCCGGATGAATTTTATGATGCCTGCGACGAATATGGTATTATGATCTGGCACGATTTTATGTTTGCCTGTGCACCTTATCCTGATTATCTGGATTCTTTCAAAGAGGAGGTTCGCCGGGAGGTTGAATATCAGCTAACCAGGCTGCGTAACCATCCGAGTATAGTTTTATGGTGCGGCAGCAATGAAAATATCTGGGCCAGGTCAGAAAGCAAGAATAAGGAGTATGGCTCCATTATTGCCGGCACTATCCTGCCGGAGGCTGTGAGCCTTTATTGTCCTGAAATTCCCTACTTCTACAATTCTCCTTATGGCAATGCCAATAATTATATTCATGTATCCAATGAGGGTTCAGGTGACTGCCATTGCTGGGATGACACGATGATGTCACCTGATATGAACAGGCGAGTAGATTTGAAGAACTACGATAAAATTAATGCAAAATTTATCTCCGAGTATGGCTTTCCGGGCACATGCGGGAAAAAAACTACGGTTGAGTATCTGGGCAAAAATCATTCACTCGACAGAAATTCTGATTCCTGGGGGCATCACTATAACACCTTTGCTCAGAAAACAGTCGAGTATGCTATTGCTAAACATTATATTGACCCTGCAAAGCTTTCGTTTGATGATTTTTTATATTATTCCGGTCTGATGCAAGGGAGGGTTTATGCTTATAGCCTGGAGAGTTTCAGACAGCGGCAGAATTGTTATGGCGGATTATTCTGGATGTACAATGATTGCTGGGGTGAAGTTGGCTGGAGTATTATAGATTGTTATCTCAGGCGGAAGATTTCTTACTGGCTTGTTAAGCGTGCCCTTAGTCCACAAAAGATAGTTATCCGGCGCAGCTCAAAGAATAAATTAAAGGTGACTTTGATAAATGATTCGCTTGAAGCAATATCGGTTCAGGTGAAGCTGGCTTGGCGAAGTTTTGCTGAGAATAAAGAAAAATATATTATCACAAAGAAGTTGTGTGTCGAATCATCTGGTCGCAATATGTTTGAACACACCCATCAGCCGGTTGTTGCCGAAGATGGATTTTGGTTTGCTGAAATATGCGGGCCTGATGTGCATATAGAACCAGCATGTTATTTCGATTGTGACTTCATGAACCTTACCAGAAAAGTTCCAAAAATAAGTATAAAAAAGACACAAAAGTCGAAAGACCAATGGGAAATTGCTTTAACTTGTGATGAATTTGCCCATGCGGTTGAGCTTAATCTTCCTGACGGTGCACAGGCTACGGATAATTATTTTGATATATATCCGGGACGAACAAAAAGAGTAATTATCAAAACAAAGAAAAAATTGCCCGATAGACTGATCGTTAGGTATCTTTAATTTAATATTTTTTGTGGAAAAACGGATGGCTGTAAATGCTTTTCAATGTTTTTGAAATTTGTTAGAATCTGCTTTCAGTTTAAAACGTTTTTAAAACGGAGATGGCATTATGATATATAACAGTTACGGACAAACGGGCACAAAAGTTTCGGCTATTGGGTTTGGCGGGATGAGGTTTGAGAAAGGCAAGCTTGATGAATCGGCTGAGCTTGTCAAAGCGGCTTATGATTCCGGCATAAATTATTTTGATACTGCGCCGCTTTATGTTGATAGTGAGGAAGTTTTCGGAATTGCATTTAAAGAGATGCTGAAAACCCGTCGGCAAAACCCATTTTATGTTTCTACAAAATCAATGAAAGCAGAACCTGGTGAGGTTCGCAGGGATATTGAGACATCGCTGAAAAAAATGGGGCTTGATTATATCGATTTTTATCACTGCTGGTGCATCTATACACTTGAGGGATATTATGACAGAAAGGCAAAAGGCGCACTCGATGAATTTACAAAGCTTAAAGAAGAAGGGTTGATAAAGCATGTATGTGTCAGTACGCATGTTCAGGGCAGCGATGTTAAAGAGCTGCTGAGTGATTATCCTTTCGAGGGTGTGCTGATGGGTTACTCTGTTATGAATTTCGCATTTCGTCAGCAGGGTTTGCAGGATGCCAGCGATATGGGCAAAGGCGTTGTGGTTATGAATCCTCTTGGGGGCGGGCTTATTCCACAGCATCCGGAGCTTTTCGATTTTGTTAAAACCAGACCTGACGAAAGTGCAGTAGAAGCAGCGTTGAGATTTTTGATTAATGATGATCGTATTACAACTGCGATTGTGGGCTTTAGTAACAAAGAGCATCTGGCAGAGGCGGTTAGTGCGGTTGATGGATTTGTCCCTATTAAAGAAAATGAAGTTAAAAGAATACATGATGGTCTGAAAGGGGCGTTTGATAAGCTTTGTACAAGTTGCAGCTATTGTGATAAATGTCCACAGAAAGTACCGGTGCCTAAGATGATGTTTGCATATAATCAATTAACTTTGACGAAAAAGCCTGTCGAAATGGTAAATTGTATTAATTGGCATTGGGGGATAGATCTGCATAGTGACATTTTCAGCAGCTGTGTCCAATGCGGGCTTTGTGAAAAACTTTGTACCCAGAAACTTCCTATAATTAATCGGCTTAAGGAAATAAAGGTTGAAGTAGAAAAATATCTTAAGCAACAGGGTTAAAAACAGTTAAAATTGCGGGCTGACGATCACTATGGTCGTCAGCCCGTTTATGTGTAAGAAAAAAGTATCTTAACTCTTTTATTTGTTAGTCTATCAATGGTTCAAACTCAATAGCGACACCGATGTTAGCGTCCTTGAGCATATTTCTGCGTTCTACTCGTACGACTCTACCAGTTTTTATACGTGCGAAGCAGCCTTTTTCTATAGCCAAAGCTTCTGTCCTTGGAAAATTGATTTCGACGATGCTTCCATTGTGAACAGGGGTGGTCATCGGAAAATTAACAAAGACGCCAGTTTTGCTGATGTTTGAGCTTTTGCCGTTGAAGAACCTGTTTGATTCAGGCAGCCACATACTGATAGGCCAAGAAAGGTTTGTTCTTGCATCGTTACGCTGTTCAACTAATGTTTCAACTACAGTTTCCATATTGTCATTCTCCTAATTAAAGTCGTTCCATCAATATTTTTAACTATCGGCGATGTTAATTTAGTTAGTTTAGGGTATTTAGTGGAAATATGTTAATTTGGTGAAGTTTTTTTATTTTTCAGGATTTGTGATAATTTTCAAAGTTATTATAGGAACCTGGAGTGATAATTTTTTTTATTTTTTTAATAAAACTACTCAAATTGTTTAAACTATCCATGTTAACATGGTTTTTGTGTGGAGCGATTTAAAGGCTGATTTAGAAGGGTTTAGTTGACAATTATGGGGTTCGACCTTATGATTAAAGCTGTTTTTATTTGTTACGGAGTTGAAAATTATGACTAAGCAGGAAAAAAGCTGGGAAAAAAGACTTAAGGGCAAGACAGATGAACTGGCTGTTGATTTTGTTGAGTCTTTGTCTTATGACGTCCGGTTATATAAATATGATATCAGGGGATCAATCGCACATGCGAAAATGCTTTCTGAGCAGGGACTGATTACCAAGTCTGAGTTTGGACAGATTAAGCAGGGGCTTTTGCAGATTTCAGAGCAGATAGAGTCTGGTGAGTTTAAATTTGACAAAACACAGGAAGATATTCATATGGCAGTTGAGGCGGCGCTTGTGGAATTGATAGGCGATGCCGGTAAGAAACTGCATACTGGAAGAAGCAGGAACGATCAGGTTGCGACTGATATCCGTTTATGGATGAGAGATGAGATAGTTGTTCTGCAGGGCAAGATTAAAAAATTGCAGGCGGCGTTTGTGAAACTTGCCGGTTGTTATGCAGAAAATATAATGCCGAGTTACACACATATGCAAAGAGCGCAGCCGATTGTTATTGGAGCATATTTGCTTAGTTTTGTCGAACAGCTTGAAAGAGATTCTGTAAGGCTTTGCAATTGCAGCAGGGGGCTTAATTTTTCACCGCTTGGAAGCGGTGCCGTTGCAGGCAGTACCATTGCTATTAACAGAAAATCGACCGCTGATGAGCTTGGTTTCGATGGCGTGACAGCTAATAGTATCGATTCTGTTTCTGACAGGGATTTTTGTGCGGAATTCATTTTTGATTGTTCGCTACTGGCGGCTCATCTTTCGAGGCTTGCAGAGGACTGGATAATATACTCAACAAATGAGTTTAATTTTATAAAGATATCGGATAGCTATTGCACATCGTCGAGTATGATGCCACAGAAACGTAATCCTGATATGCTGGAATTGATACGTGCCAAGACGGGCAGCATTTATGGTGCCTTGATTGCGATGCTGACTATACTGAAAGCTTTGCCAAGTGGATATAACAGGGATCTGCAGGAGGATAAGCTTCATGTGTTCAAGTCAGCTGATACTGCGGCTGCTTGTGTTGATATGGCAGAGGCGATAGTATCCAATACGAAGTTTAATTGCAGCGAGATTGAAACGGGAATCGATAGTGGTTTCCTCGATGCGACAGGACTGGCAGAATATCTGGTTGGCAAATCGGTTCCTTTCAGACAGGCTCATGGTGTGGTTGGCAGTCTGGTTGCTTATTGTGAGGGAGCCGGCAAAAAATTGTCAGATTTGAGTATTGATGAATTTAGAAAATACTGCAATAATATCGGAGATGACGTTTATAAGAGCCTTGGTGCAGTTAATGTTGCTGGCAACTACGTTACCGAAGGTGCAGGCAGTGCGGAGCAAAGTAAAAAGCGTATTAATTACTGGAACAGACGGCTGGGGAAAAAATGAAATCAGAAGAGGATAAAATAACCGAGTGGTTTGCTAAGCAAAGTAAGCTTGATGGTCGAAAGTTCCCTATCGGCATAGGCGATGATATGGCGATGGTTGACCTGGGTGGTGATAAGAGTTTTCTTGTTACTACTGATATTCTGCTGGAGGGGGTGCATTTCAATCTTTCCAAAGCTACGCTTGAGCAGGTTGGTTATAAATCCATGGCAGTTAGTTTGAGTGATTGTGCAGCGATGGCTACAAAACCGATTGGTGCGGTGGCAGCAGTAGCTTTGCCGCGTGGTTGCGGGGCAAGTGAATTAAAAAAAATTCATAAGGGGATAAGCATAGCTGCTGATAAATATAACTGTCCATTGGTTGGTGGTGACATTACCAGTTGGAAAAGTGATGCGGGCCTGGCGATAAATATTACGATGTTCAGCTCCGTAGGCAACTGCAAACCAGTGAAAAGATCCGGCGCGATGGTTGATGATGTTATTTGTGTAACAGGTTTTCTTGGCGGAAGCGACGTTGGCAAACATCTTGATTTTACTCCGAGAGTTTTTGAGGCTTTAGCGATTACCTCAATGGTCAAGGTTAATTCAATGATGGATTTGAGCGATGGGTTGAGCAATGATCTGCCGAGGATATGCAGACAAAGCAAGGTAGGGGCATTGATAGAGGGAGATAAATTGCCCATTTCAGCCCAGGCTATGAGCAAAGAGGACCCGTTGGGAGCGGCGTTGAATGATGGTGAGGATTTTGAATTGCTTTTTACGCTTTCCAAGAAAGACAGTGAGAAACTTTTTGAGAACTGGGAAGGTGATTTGAGAATTACGCCTATCGGTGAGATTACCAATAGCGGCATAGTAGAAATGAAAACGGCCTGTGGTTTGATAGTGACATTGAAACCAAAGGGTTACGATCATCTTGGGGGCAGCGATGGAGTTTAATATAGTTACGGCTTCAGCGGGGCAGACTATTGAGGTTGGCAGGAAATTCGGTCAGCAGTTGAAGGGCGGTGAGATTGTCTGTCTTATCGGAACATTAGGCAGCGGCAAGACACATCTTATAAAAGGTATAGCTAAAGGTGCAGGTGCCGATGACAACAAAACGACAATTAACAGCCCGACATTTGTGTTAGTAAATGAATATCAGGGCAGGTTCGATATTTATCATATAGATGCGTACAGGCTCGAATCAATCGAGGATTTCGAGCGGATTGGGTTCGACGATTTTTGTTATCGCAATTCGGTGGTATTAATCGAATGGGCCGATAAAATTATGCCGGCTTTGAATCAGCAGGATTGTATCGTGATCGAGCTTGAGCATAAGAGTAAAAACGAAAGAAGTATACGTTTTAAAAATATTTCATCTGACATAACTTTTTAGTCAATATAGATTATTAGTTACAGCAATACAGCAGAGGATAAGTATTATCAGACGTTTTGGATAATAGTTCCTCTGTGATTTCATTTCTTATTATTTTTTATATATCCAAATTTGGCAGTGGTACCTTTTGTTTCTATCTTTAATTTAGATATTTAAAAACACATAGGTGATAAAAGTCCTGATTTGTAAGGCTTTTAAGTCAAAAAGGAACATTATGAAAGTTTTGATAAGAGAACAATTTTTTTTCTGGGAGGCTGACAGGCGAAAAAGTTTTGTTTTTTTGGTTAAGTAAGGCTTCGATGTCGTCGATGCCTCACACAGTTTAAATCTAAAATAGTATAAATTTAAAAATATTTTTTTTACAAAGGGTTAAATAATGAAAGCAAAAAAAGGGTTTACATTGGTGGAAATTCTGATCGTAGTTGTAATTCTTGGTATTCTGGCTGCAATCGTAATTCCGCAGTTCACAGATGCGAGCACAGAAGCTAAAGAAGCGAATCTGAAAAGTACACTTCAGTCAGTTCGCAGTCAAATCGAACTTTACAAAATTCAGCATAATGATGATTTACCAGGTACCGTTGCAGGTGTGAGTTTTGCACAGAGCCTGACTGGGTACACATTAGATACTGGTGCTTTAGCTGATACTCAAGCACCTGGTGAAGGTGTTTATGGACCGTATCTTCAAGCTATGCCTAAAAATCCATGGGTTAATGATGCTACTTCTGATGATGTTACAATTGTAGATAGTGATCCCAATGCAGCAGGTACAACGGGTTGGTTCTTTAATACCACTACAGGTAAATTTGGCGCTTGTGACGGTGCAGATGGCGATCATTGGAATCTGTAATCTGTTGAAGCTTGCATAGCATAAATGCGAAATTAAAGCTGACTGGTTCGGGCGAAGATGCCTTGGCTAGTCAGCTTTTTTTTTATGTTTTCTTTGTGGTCAGAAATGCCGAAGTTAAAGTTATATGATTATGAAGATTGTAAGTTCTAAAAGACATAAAGGTTTTTCGCTGGCAGAGGCTATGATAGCACTGGTTATCCTGGGCTTTGCGGCTTCGGCTGCGACTGTGCCTTTTTCCAGCGGTTCGAAAGTCCGAGCTGAAGGGATGCGGATGACTTTGGCGGCCTGCCTTGCTAATGATTTGATGGAGCAGGTTGCGGCTGAGGATTTTGGTAACATTGTAAGCAATTATAATTATTCTGAATCTCAGGGGCAGATTAAGAATTATCAGGGCAGTAATTTTACTGATTCGAGGTATTCTAAATTCAGCAGAACAGTTGCCAGTGAGAAAGTTTATGTATTGCCTGAGGGCGACAAATTTAATGCAAAATTTATCCATGTAACTATTACAGTGTATTATGACGGCATCGAGATGGTCGAAATCAACAGGTTAATAAGTAAATGATATTTTAAAGAGATTATGGTTTTGAAAAAAAACAGAAGACAATTTGGCGGCTTTACACTTGTGGAGTTGATGGTAGCGATTGTTATCACAGGTTTTATTATGTCTGCGGTAGCTGGGCTTGCCTTTGCGTTTAGCAGTGCCAATGATTCTTCTGATGAAACAGCTACTATACAGGCCCAGGTTAGATTTACTGAATTGCGTTTAAAAGAATTAATAAACCACAGCAGGCTGGTATGTGCCAAGACAAATCAGGATCTGATTTTGTGGAGTGGTGACGCCGATGGGGACAATAATATGGATGTTGCAGAGATTGTCTATATTGAGACCGGGTCGGATAATAATTACATTCAGTTACTCGAGTTTAAATCTGCACAGGCTTGGCTGATAAACGGCTTTGATAGTTGTAACAAGATGAATATTCTTCCAATTGCCGATGTTAAACTTTCTTTTATTGGCGGAACGGTTTATTCACGCACGAAATTTATAAAATCATGCAGTAACGTCAGTTTTACTCTTGATAAAGCGGCTCCAAATACGGAGTTTGTAAATATTTCTTTTGATATTAATGTTAATGGCATTAGTCAGAATTATCAAATAAACGCAAAATTACACTGCTGGGCAGGCAATTTGCTTGATAGCTCAGGTTATCTTGTTACTGATGATGATTGATGATTATGAACAGAGTTAAAGGAACTCATAACAGATCTGGTGTTGTACTGCTGATCATCTTATTTATCGTGATGATAGTAACAGTGGTATCACTTGGTTTTATAGCTCAAAGCGATGTTGAGCTTAGCTGTGGTGTTAATATGGCTTTGAAAAGCCAGATGGACTATCTTGTCCAGTCGGGGCTAGAACATGCCAAGGGGATTATACTTAATCCACAGGATGCAAGTACTGAATACTGGACGGGGGGGACTGGTTTCCAGCTTGATGACAGCAGCAATGATTATTATGATGTTTCGATTTCACGAACGAGCTATTGTAATTATCAAATTGAAAGTTATGCATACCGTTCTCAAGATGGGCAACAGACAGGTTCAAGTAAACTTCGGGCAAATCTGCGTCTTGATCCTTGTATAGCTCTTAGAACAGGGCAGGGCTGGACGTCGGAACCAGGATTGATTGTAACTGGCGATGTTTATTCTAAAGGTTATCTGGCTGGCGAAGCAACTATAAAAGGAGATGCTTTTGCAGGAGAAGATATATACGCTACTGTTAATATTACAGGCAGTGAGAATGAAGAAAATGTTGAAATAATACCATTTCCTGCTATAGATTGTGGAAGTTTTAGACCTTTATATTACATAGGCAGCAACAGCTACAGCCCATATACAATTAGTAACCTTGTACCATTAACCTGTGTTAGTTACACATCCTCAGTCAGTAATCCTAAAGGTGTTTATTATTGTAATGGCAGTCTTATTCTGGGCAATAGTGCAAATATTTATGGAACGTTGGTTGTTAATGGCAATTTAACAATTAATGGAACAAATGTTATTATTTCAGCGAAGAAGAATTTTCCCGCTCTTATTGTTACTGGAAAGCTCAAATTAGTAACTAACAGCCATTGTGTGATTTCAGGTCTGGTTCAGATCGGGGATGAAATTGAAGGGATAACAGCACTTGGTGTCGAAGGTGGTACGTCTATTACATGTACTGTTAACGGCAGCGTATTTATTAAGAATTATGATATTGATGGTCTTTCGTCTCCTACAAATACATTAAGAATTAATGCCTGGCCTGATAAATCTGCGATTGAGTTATGGAATTCAAGCGGGACGCCATTTCGTTGGAATTGTACCGGCGGAGCCTTTTATAAAAGCATTGTACGATATTGACAGTTTATAGGACTTGGAGTTTTTGCCTGAGCAGATTTCCTGGTCCTGCGACAGTAACCTAAAAAAAAAGATGCAATATATCATTACGATATACAAATCATTTTACATCGAAGTTAGAAATATCAATTCGAGTTGTTTTTAAAAAATAGTTGTTTTCTATATTGTCAATTGACACAGGTGCTACCTTTTTTGCCGATTGTATCGATTCTGTTGATAATGGCAATTATTTCTCCGGCAGATTGTTTTAACAATCTTGATTTCTAAACGTCTGATAACCACAAGTTTATTTTCGTGGTTTCATTAGTAGTTAAGACAGACCCTTAAGATGTCGAGAAATGAAAAGCAAATGTTCTTTACTATGGATTTTGTGGAAATGATGTAATGGAAATAAACAGCAAGGACAATCTGGTGCCAAGCATGGGTTTATGCGGCAGAGCTTCAAAGGATGTCAAACCCAATGGTTTTACGCTTATAGAGATGATTGTTGTGATAGTAATACTCTCAATAGCAGCGGCAATGGTTGTACCAATGATGAGCTCAGCTGACGATGTTCAGCTTCGCAGCGGTGCTAATAAACTCGCCGCTGACCTGGAATATGCCAAAAGTATGGCTATCAGCAGGGGACAGCAGTACACGGTTGTGTTTGATGAAGCAGCAGAAAGTTATCAGATTGAGGATAGTTCAGGTGCAATAATAGACCATCCAATCAGAAAAGGTTCAGCTTATAAAGAGCAGTTCGGAGGTACGAGCGGGTTAAAAAAAGTTGGGATATCCGATGCTGATTTTAATGATACCGATATGGTTACATTTGATTCTATCGGGTCGCCTGATAATGGCGGTACGGTAACTCTTATTGCAGGTGGTCGTACGATAAATGTTAATGTCGAAGCAGTTACAGGTTATATTTCTATTTCAAATTGATGGTGGATAGGTTTTTGATGATGAGTTTTAAACTGAAAAATAAATGTTACAGACCCATAGGATTAGACATTGGTCATGATTCTGTGAAAATGATACAGTTTATGATCCACGAAGACTATGTAAGTATTGCTGCTGCTTCTAAGGTTGCAATTGATAAGGATTTGTGCGATGACAGTTCAAAATATCAGCAATTCGTGGTCTCATCGATTGATAAGATGCTCGGCAGTGGTAATTTCAAAGGTAAAAATGTCGTTTCGTGTCTGTCCGGTGATGAAGTGAAGATGACATCTTTGCGTTTGGACGAAACGGAAAAACTTCAGGCTGATACAATACTCAAAAAAGAAATGGCGGATCGTTTCGAATTTAACCTGGACGAAGATCAGATCAGCTACCTCGATGCCGGTTGTGTCAAGCATGGCGATGAGGTTAAAAACGAATATTTAATGTTTGCAGCTTACAATGAGGTAATTAAAAAACATATTAATATGCTGGAGTCGTGTTCGCTAAGACCAGTATCGATAGATATCGCTCCTTGTGCATTGTTCAGAAGTTTTGGGCGGTCGCTTCGCAGGACTGAGGATTTCGAGCGAACATACGTTTTTGTTGATGTAGGCAGTAAGTTTACTACGGTTGTCTTTGGCAGACGTGGTCAGATAAACTTTGTAAAACAGATTCCGGTTGGTTCTGAAAGATTAAATCAGCAGATAGTTTCTAAGCTTAATGTAAGTTTGGCAGAGGCGGAGATATTGCGAGGCAGGCTTCAAAAGGAAAAACGTCTCGGAGACGACAGTCAGATAGAAAACAGACTCGAAGCTTCAACCAGACAGGTATTAATTGATGCTATAAGTTCTGTGGCTGAACAACTGGCCACGGAAGTGTCACTTTGCTTTAAGTATTATACGGTTACATTCCGCGGCAAGAGAATCGAGAATGTTATTGTTACAGGTGGTGGAGCGTATGAAAGCATTTTAATTGCCTCATTTAAGCGTCACCTTGCGGTTGATATAGAAATCGCAAGGCCTTTAAAGGGTTTTGAAATGCTGAATGGTGTTTTGAGTGATGAGGGGACAAAATCATGCAGCGAATGGGCAGTGGCGGTAGGTCTGGGTATGAAGGGTTACGATTTATCTAAGTGTAAGAATTAGCGATTATGAAAGAAATAGATTTTTTACCATCATGGTATAAAGAAAATATGAAGCGTCAGGTAAGCAGACGCACTCAGTGTATTCTTCTCGTCGCTATTTTTGTATTAATTATGATCTGGAATTTTGCAACAGTCAGTTCTGTTTCGACGGCCAATGCGGAAGTTCAGTCATTGGAAGATCGGTTACAGGATGCAAAAAAAATATCGGAGCAATACTCCGGGCTGCAGCAGGAAATCAACCAGCTAAAGTTCAAGGTGAATATCGTTGAGAGGATTGATTCTCATATTGATATTGCTGCTACGCTGGCTGAGATAAGTTATTTGATGAGTGACAGGATCGTATTGGACAAGATTATATTAAAATCCGAGGACATCAGTGACAAATTATCAAAAGGTAATGCTATAAGATCAGCAAGTAATCCTTTAAAGGCCAAAATGGAAGGAATGCCTGTTAAAAGCAAATTTAAAATGATTATAAGCGGCGTTGCCTGCGATGCAATCAATGTTGCGGAGTTGATAGTTAAGCTTGAGAATTCGCCATATTTCAGTCAGGTGATACCGTCTTACTCAAGAAATAAGCAGATAACAGATAAAGCTGCAAATTCGGCAAAGCAATATCAGGTAAGTGAATTTGAGATCAGTTGCTATCTGGATAATTATGAGGAAAAAAACAGTCAGAATCCATTAAAAATAGATTCTGGGCAAGGAAATTTGTAATGAATTATTTACGTGAAAGACAACAGTTAGTGATAATTACAACCGCGATTTTGTTCGTCTGCGGCTTTGTGTTTTTACGTTATTTGCCCTTAAATAAAAAAATAGTACAGATACGAAAGATGCATCAAGAGCAATTATCATTTATTAAAAAGGCGGCTGAGGAGAAAGCAAAAATTGCTGCTCTGCAAGAGGAAAGAGATTCTGTTTTATATCAGCTCAAAGATTATGACCGGAATATTCCTGTTGGCAGGGACCTCGGGGGCTTTTTGCAGGAAATTGCGGATATGATGAATGCTGCAGAAGTTGTGGAACAGCTTGTCGAACCAGGTCAGGAAATAAAAGGTGAAAAGCTGCTCTGTATTCCTGTTAATATGCAGTGTAAGGGGCGATTTGAGCAGATATTTTCGTTTTATCAGTCGTTGAAGAATATTGGCAGACAAATTCATATTGAAGATGTGATGCTGACCAATATTGGCGGTTATGACGGTTTGGTGCAAATGCAAACCAGGGCAGTTGTTTATTACAGAGGTCAACCTGGTTAAGGATAAAAAATGAAACTCGATTCACAAAATAAAAATAATACCAACAACATAATTAACCACTTGATGGCAGAAAAGAAGAAAGTGGTTATGGTTTTAGGGCTTGTTGTCCTGATGACCATTATGTGGATTAGGGTGCTTGGTAAAGGTGGTCCTGATTCGGCGAATGCATCTGTAAGTATGCCGGTTGCCAAAGCAGAAAAGCCTGAAAATACAGGGAATGATGTGTCATTTGTAAAGTTGCCTGTTATAGCTGGTAGAAATGATATTTTGACAAAAAATGTTTTTGAAGTGAAAAACTGGCAGAGTTTTATGTCGGGTTCAAATTCTGATCTGAATCAGGTAAATAAAAATGAAAAGACATTAGATGAGATTGAAAACAGTAATGTCGAAATGGTGTCTAAAAATCTTATATTGGATGCTATCGAACTTGGTAATAATCCTAAAGCTTTTATTAATGGGCAGCTCTTGTCGGTGGGAGATAAATTTTCTTTACGCATAGGCGAGAATATTTTTGAGTGCCGGATAAAAGAAGTGGCAGAGAATCTTGTGGTAGTAAATTTTAACAGCACTGATATTTCATTGAGACTAACACAGAAAGCAGGATTTGAAAATTGAGAACAAATGTGCATTAGGTGATTAAAGTGAAAAAAGTGTTATATAAAGAAAGTGTGGTTAGTATGTTAGTAAATAGAAAATCAAATAATGTAAAAAAACTGATCGTGTGGTCATTTGTAATGATTATTATGGTGGCTATAGCATTTGGTGAAGGGGACAAAACCCCATTGCAGGCAGTTCTTGGAAACGAAGGTGTTGAACCTAATACAACAGAAGCTTTTAAAGGTGTTGAACCTAATGCACCAGAGGCTTTCGCAGGTGGCGATCAGCTAAGCAGCGTTGAAGAAGTTGCTCCGCCGATACAAGAAAAATCGTCGAATGTTGAGCTTGTTGTTGAAGATGAGGTTGATCTTCTGCCAGGAGGTGATATTCAGTCTCTTAACTTTAAAAAAGATATGGGTATCAGGGATGCACTTAGATTTCTGGCAATCAAATATCAGAAGAATATTGTTCCTACACCTAAAGTAGATGGTCAATTGGCTTTTAACAGCCTGTATAATGTTTCATTTAATGAGGCGATGGAGGCTATACTCGGGACAAGCTTCAGATATGAGCAGAGCGGCAATCTGATAAAAGTTTACACTGCTGATGAGTATACTAAGGTTAAAACCAATAAGGAGCGGATGGTGCATGAGGTTTTCACTTTATCTTATATCAGTGCAGCTGAGGCTTTGAAGCTTATTACACCAGTGCTTAGCGGTTCGGGCATAGTTAATGCCAGCAGTGAATCTGAAACTGGTGTGCCCACAGGTGAATCAATATCATCAGACTCCGGTGGCGGAGATACTATGGCTGCTAAGGATATCATTGTTGTATATGATTATCCTGAGAATGTAAAAAAAGTTGCAGAGGTTCTAAAAAATCTCGATGAAAGACCTAAGCAGGTGCTTATTGAAGCAACCATCCTTAGTGCAAAATTAACAGAGGGAATGGACTTTGGTATTGATTTCAATATGTTAAAAGGAGTTGCTTTGACTGGTGGTGTATCACAGGTTGCAGGTGGTGTTGTCGGTAATCCAATTGAAACAGCAGGTTTTGCTACAGCAGGTACTTCCGGATTAAGGGTAGGTATCAGTGCAGGTGATATTGCAGGTTTTTTGACAGCTTTGGAAACCGTAACAGATACTACTATTTTGGCTAATCCAAAAATCATGGCTGTGAACAAACAACTTGGTCAGGTTTATATTGGTACAAAACTTGGATACAAGGCACAAACAAGCCAGACGGACGGAGGAAGCACAACATCAGAAGTTAAATTTCTTGATACCGGTACAAAACTTTCATTCAGACCTTACATAGGTGATGACGGCTATATCAGAATGGATATTCATCCTAAGGACAGTTCAGGAAGTTTAAATGCTGATAAAGTTCCGGATGAGACATCAACCGAGCTTGCAACCAATATTATTGTTAAAGATGGAGAAACGATAGTAATTGGTGGTTTATTCAGAGATAAAATGGTTTCTGGCAAAACCCAGGTTCCTGTTCTCGGTGATATACCTTTTCTTGGTGAAGCATTCAAGAAAACA
>CAZBKA010000008.1:0-38541 GCA_964492365.1 uncultured Pirellulales bacterium
GCTTCGGGGGCATTTTTGACTTCGTCATCGATACCTGCGATGGCGGTGAATCTTTCGGCTTGGCCTTTGAGGTCTATGAACATTACGCTGGTTGCGTGAGTGCCGATGCCGGAGTCGTAAACTTTACCTGCGAGTGTCAGGGGATTATTTGCAACGCTTTTGTTTGCTACGGGGTTGGCCCAGCCTGAAGTCATTTTTGTCAGGTCCATGGAGGATAGTTCGATGGTTTTTTGCGAATCGGCGATGCAAGCAGCAACCAAATTAAAAAATACAATAGTACAAATAGCTGCACATATATATTTTCGATTAAAACTCATTATCCAGGTCTCCAAGAAAAAGTAATTATTTAACATAGGTAATGTTATTATTTTTTATATAGCCTCAGCAGGATTACGCCATGACGGGGGATTTGTTCGGAGAATGTATCTTTTATTTTACCGAGGTCTTTTTGTCGCCAGAGGTCTCTGACTTTGTATTGGCCTTTCAGGTTCAGGTCTTTCAGGTTGAAGGTTACTTCTTGTGCAATCTCTGAACAGTTGAACATACCTACGGCGATTGAACCATCGTAAAGTTCTTTTTTCCATATTTCGTTTTCGTAGTTTATGACGACAGGGAAACCTTGTTTGCCGAGTGGATCCTGATCTATTTCGAGGACCTCTGCGTTACAGAGGATGTTGACTGTGAAGTCGTCAAGAGCACCCATGTCGCCGGAGAAGAATAATGGTGATGCCATCAGACACCATAGTGACATGTATGAATATTGTTCGTTGGGCGTGAGGGGACATTGTCTTTCTTCGGGTGATTTTGTTCTTCGTTCTATTTTACCGATGATGAGATAGTCCGGGTCGTTCCACGAACCTGGGTGTGCGTAGTCCTTGTGCTCGGCGTTTTTGCGTGCGACGTTGTGGTATTGTGTCAGTTCGAAGCCGAGGTCTCCTGAAGTTCTCCATGATTGTGCGCCGATTTTTTCGCCCCACTTCCAGACATCACCCATGCCGTACTGGCAGAGATTAAGAACTATGTCACGGTTGGCTTTTTTGACGATGTCTCCCATTAGTATGTATGGCTTTTGCATTTCTTCAAGGCTGTCGTCTTTTGCGATCTGACCATAGCTGCACCAGTCGTATTTGAGGAAGTCGAAGCCCCATGCTGCGAACTGGTTAACATCCTGTTGTTCGTGCTGATAAGCACCGGCGAATGAGCCGCAGGTTAGCGGACCAGGGGATGTGTATATACCGGCTTTTAAACCTAAAGAGTGAATGTATTCTGTCAGGCTGTACATGTCTGGGAAGAATTTATTGCAGAGGATATTTCCGTTTTCATCTCTGAATGGGCCTTTGCGTGCATTGTCCCAGTGTTTGTCGTCGGCATTCATCCAGCAATCGTCGATGTTTACGTATTGGTAGCCGAAGTCTGCCATGCCACTGTCAACCATTGTTTTGGCGGCTTCTCGCATGAGGTCGTCGGTAATAAAATTGTAATGCGTGTACCAGTGGTTCCAGCCCATTGGCGGGGTTAGTGCGAGGGTGTCACCTACAACGAGTTTGAAAGTTTTTTGTGCTGAGCCAAGATTGTTCTGGGCATTAAATGTAATATTATATTCGCTGGTTTCTTTCGGTGTTGTACCTGTTATTATACCTGTGTTTTTATCGAGGGTTAGAGTCTTGGGCAGTCCGCTCGCTTTGAAAGTGATCGGGCGTGTGCCTGTTGTGGGGATTCGGTAGATGAAGTTGTGGCCGGGTCGTGCGCCGTAGATTAGTGGACCATTGATCTTTGGTTTTGGACCTGGGGGTGGGGTAAGGATAAAAGGTTCTTCTTTAGGCGGGGCTACTGCTTGCGGGGTCTGACCAGTATATGTAATTTTTGCGTCTGCCCAATCTGCATGGTCGAAATCCTTGCCATCTTTGTCGGGATGGACAACAAGTATCAGTGTTTTTATATCTTTGAGGCACAGATTTATTTCTATGGGTTTGTCAGGTGCTTTTATAACTTCGCTTTTGAAAAGTTCTTTGTTGTCGCCTATGATCTGAAAGATCACAGAAGCCTGGGGGGCATTTTTGACTTCGTCATCGATACCTGCGATGGCGGTGAATCTTTCGGCTTGGCCTTTGAGGTCTATGAACATTACGCTGGTTGCGTGAGTGCCGATGCCGGAGTCGTAAACTTTACCTGCGAGTGTCAGGGGATTATTTGCAACGCTTTTGTTTGCTACGGGGTTGGCCCAGCCTGAAGTCATTTTTGTCAGGTCCATGGAGGATAGTTCGATGGTTTTTTGCGAATCAGCAAAACAAAGGGGAATTAAGGTTAAAAATGTAATAAGGCAAAGTGCTATGGTTATGTTTTTTTGATTCGATTTCATTATTTCGGTCTCCAAAAAAAGTTTTTCTGATTATATGTTAAAAAATGCTTTCGGCAACAGCTTTTTTACATGTATGTACAAGAGGGATGGGGTGAAAACATTTGCTATTGTTATGCTTGCATTGTTCAATTCAATTTGTTAGAAATGTTTGTGGATTTTGTTTTTGGAGAACTTTAAAAATGCAAGCTAATGATCTTAAGAGTTATATTCGTGAAGTGCCTGATTGGCCTAAGGCAGGGATATTGTTTTATGATATTACTACCCTGCTTGAAAATGGTAAGGCATTGAAGGCGGCGATAGATTATTTTTGTGATGATTTCACCGGTGCTGATATTGATTATATTGCAGCGGTTGAGGCGAGGGGTTTTATATTCGGACCTGCGGTTGCGGAGAGGCTTGGTGTTGGTTTTATTCCAGTTCGTAAGAAAGGGAAATTGCCATTCGAGACAGAAAGCGTCACTTACGGTTTGGAATATGGAAAGGATACCCTGGAGGTTCACCGTGATGCTATTGTGTCGGGGCCAAGGATTTTGATGATCGATGATCTTCTGGCGACTGGGGGGACAATGAAGGCAGCGTGTGAGCTTATTGAAAAAATCGGCGGTGAAATTGTGGGGATTAATTTTCTTATCGAGCTTGGTGAACTTGGCGGCAGAGAAAAATTGAGCGGTTATAATGTTAACAGCCTGATTTGTTATTAAAATTACTGGCTGGATTTTTTTGCAATTACGATACGATCCAACCTCTGGAAGTCTTTTATTATTTTTACTTCGCTGAAACAGTGAAGGTTTTCGAGCATATCTTTAACGGATGGGCCTTGCTTATAACCTATTTCCATTATCAGTTGTGCATCTGGTTTGAGGAACTGGTTAACCTGTGCGGCAATTTTTTTGTAGACATCGAGTCCTTCGTCGCCTGCGAGGAGTGCAAGTTTTGGTTCGTAGTCCTTTACATTTTTATCGAGCTTTTCAAATTCTTCTGTACTGATGTATGGCGGGTTTGAGACGATCAGGTCAAAAGCTGAGGTATCGAGCTGAGGGATTACGGGGTCGAAGAGATTGCCTTGAAGGAGTTTTATCTGCTCGTTTAGATGATGGTTTTCAATATTTTTAGCGGCTACCTGAAGAGCTGATTCACAGATATCGGTTGCGATGATATCTGCGGCGGGGAAATTTTTTGCGATTGCGACAGCGATGCAGCCTGAACCTGTGCAGAGGTCGAGGACCATTTGTTTGTTTTTGCGTGTTCGCAGGAAATCAATCGCTTTTTCAACAAGCTGTTCGGTTTCTGGGCGAGGGATGAGAGTGTGTTCATTGACAAATATCTCGAGCGAATAGAATTCGGTTCTGCCTATGAGGTATGCAACTGGTTCATTGGCGGCGGCGCGTTTGATAAGGCTGTGAAGTTTGTCGAGCTGAGGCTTTGGGACAATTTCTTCAAAGTCGGTGTATAGCTGAATTCGCTGTTTGTTGAGTACTTCGCTCATGAGCATTTCGGCGCTTAGCCTGGCGTCGGCGATGGATGCTTTGGTAAAGTAATCAGTAATCCAGTTTAAAAGTTTTTGTACAGTCCAGACTTCCATAAGAGGCCCTCAAATGTTTCATTGTTCGAGGTGTTTATATACTTTTGTTTTGTTTTTTGCAAGATTATTGCGAGAAAAAATTTATCAAAGGTGTTTTGGGGTGGCGTTTGACAGTTATTGATTGATTGTCTTTGTTATTTCTGTTCCAGTGACTTTGTACAAGTGGTATTCACAATAAACCTCTCTGGTTAGTGCCTTTCCAGTTCTGGCGGGTCCCCTGTAGAAATCATTCTCCATATCAGGCGAACCAACGAATGATATAAAAGACCGGTGCAAAATTGCCTAAATCAAATAAATTTAAAGTTATGTGCGGCATATCGTCCCAGATGAAACCCACTGAAGATCTGAAACAACAATATCCGATTGATATTGTCAGGATAATCACAGCATAAATCATTATTTTTTTGACTTTTGCAATTCACTCTCCCTCTTATAACAATCTAATTAGCCATGAATAATTAATATTACTCGAAGTCCTGTTTTCGCAGATCAACAAACATCAGATAATTTACAACTAAAAATGTGCATATACCAATTACTATTAAACTTTTAAACAAAAAATTGCTCCTGGCGTTTCCAAAGGTAAATAGTACCTGCGATTGTCCGGTCGGCACAATTACTGATTTATAACCCAGATTGGTTTTTATCACTTCTGTTTTTTTGCCATCAATAAACGCTTTCCAGTCGGGATTCCATGCGTCTGCATAATATATGACCCTGTTGTCTTGTGAATGATTATTAATTTTCAGGTTTAATTTATTAAAGCTGAAACCGGTGACGTCAATATCGACATCAGAAGTTCTATCATTGGCATCTAAAACGATGTCGGCATCAGGTTCAATTATAAAATCAGATTTATTGCTATCAGAATTTATGTCTGACGAGTTGCAAAGAAGAATGTCTGCTTCATAATTTTCATTCTTCATGATATTTTTTATGTCTTCTTCCCCAGGTAAAAGATGAATCTTAGAAAAAACCTGCAACTTATTTTTGTTAACACCAGCACAGTTTTGAAAAACTTTAGAATCAGGAATTGGGAAACCGAGATGTTTATCAACCATATTTTTTTCTGAATTCCACACGCTAAAAAAGTTATCAATACTTTTTTGCCAGTGATCAGTTCTAAATATAGATGCTACAGTATCGACATATAAAAATGATTCTGTATTCCAATATAGTGCTCCCCATTTTCCTACACAGGAAAATGGAAGTAAGGGGTTCGGTGTGTCGTTTGACCAAAAACATTCCGGAAGAATTGCATCAAATCTGTCGTTTGAATAATTCTGTGCCCGCTTTTTCTGGAATGAATAATCATAAGGCTTAAATAAATCGATGACATTTTTATCTGTATGCGCCATCTTACAGTACTCATTTTGAAACTTGAATGAAGCAACATCGAATAAATGAATTAATAGCAATACAGGCAATATTATTTTTTTGTATTTTGGGAACGCTAATATCAGCAACAAAACCAACATCAATGCTCCACATATTGAAGTAACCAGATTCGCTAAAGAATTAATTTGATCGGTTGTGACGTAGAGTTGGTTTGCACTTGGAAATCCAGCTGATGGTAACAGATTTAGAATGCAATCACTTAGTTTGCGTGCAAAGTTTATAATGAAAATGTAAAAAACTGCAACAAACAACATCACTAACCTTATGTTGATGCTTTTTGCGGCTTTTGAACAGGAGAGCGGCTTGCTTTCAGATAGATTATTCCAGAAAGCATCGAAACCAAATCCTGCATAAAATACGAGGAAAAATTTAGCTATTGGTGCAACCAGACCAATATGTCTGTAGTATTTTGCAAAAGGGAAACAGTAGTAAAAAACCAAAGGCACCAGTATTCCTGCGCTGAATAGTACCATCATAAAAGCGGTCAATCCAAACACATATGATTGCCGGCGTCTGACAGTCAGCACAGCCATAAGGGTGAAGGGAACTATTAAGATTCCGCCATAAATTATATTATTAATATTATTGGTTCCTCTACCGATAAGTTCAAAATATTTTGATAAGTTAATGTAACCACCATAGGACATAAATAATTTAACATTATCAACACTTAGATTTTGTCCACGTCCTTCATTGTGATTTGCTATAGTGGTGACACCATCACGGCAAAATATTAAAACAGCTACGATAAAACAAATCGAAATCAACATTGCGGCAAAATGTTTCCAATTTAAGTGTGCAATGAAATTACGAAATGCGGTAACGGTATCTTGTGGGCAAACGATGCTGTGTATTAATGCAAACAGGCAAATTGTAAAACCAAAAATTGGTGCGAAATATGGCAAGTTGCCTATCAGCATTCCTGCAAAGAGTAACCCGCTGAATAAAATATATTTTTCTGAATGTTCTTTAAAAGCACGTTCTACGCAATAAAACCAGAGTGGTAATAAGTAAACAAGATGAAAGTCAAACCATATCTGGGTTGATGAGATGGTGGTAAGAACCAGTGAAGAAGAAATAAAAAACACAGTAACATTCGATTTGAAATATTGCTTTGCAAATAATATGCAACCAAGAAGCAGTGCTAATTCATCAAATAATAATCCTGCCTGAAATATTGGGTAATAGTTTAACCCACTAAAAAATTTAATCATTGGCATTAAGAATGAACTTAACATGTTTTGTGAGATGATGAACCAAATAGCACTGTTGGTTCCATGCGTCATGAAAGGCAACCATTGCGGCAGTTCATTGTGCAGTATTGGTTCATTAAAAAACAAGTTATAATTAAGCTGTAAATATTGAAATGTATCATGTCCCATCGGAACGCGGCTGGTCAATATGATCAAAGCTTTTAGCCCCAGTAAAAACAAACCCAATACAGCAAAAATAGCAACCTTTCCCCATTTTTTATTGTTTTGACAATTTGCGTCTTCAATAAGAAACATATCTTGTTTTTGATGAAGATATAAGCCAATTAAAATCATGGACAAGTAACTCAGACAAAGTATGAGCCAAAGAGTATATTTTGCGATATATACAGAATAGATACTGAATGGCAAAAGGTTATTTGCAGCAACCAAAGCGGGAACCGCTGTAATCAAAAAAACAGAGTGAATGACTTTTTTGCAATAATTCCTTTCGGCAACAGAAAACAATAATGCAAACAGAAGGAATGTGAACAGAAACATGGTGAATGTCTCTATGGCAGCAGGTTTGGGTTGATTTGTTAAATTAAATTTATAAAAGATAAGCAGATTATGATTGTAAAAAGATTTTCGATAATTCCGAAAGATAAAATTTATTTTTTTCGGTAGTTCAGAACCAGCATCTATGGTAATAGAATTATCTGTTTTTGTAACACTTTTTGACAGGTTGTAATATATTTGTTCAGAACTTTTTTTGGATATAACATGTAAAGGTTCAAGCTCTTCATTGTTAATCAGGATTTTTGGCAAGTCGTATTTTTTGCCTTCATTGTAATAAAAAGCCAATTTCAGAAAATTTTGTTCATTGATATTTTCAATCTTCTGTGTTATCTTTGAAGTAGAGGGTACAACGGTTTGCTTGGTTTCTTTTAAATTATATTCGTTGGGATTAAAAGACAGTACGCTAAATGTAAATGTCAGCCATGAGGCCAGAAATAATGTTATTATTATCTTCCCCTGAATTTTCATAAGATAACATCCTTGCATTTGAAATCTTGAGGTATTGTTTCGTATATTAAAACAGCCCAAGAAGTTTTATTTCCAAAAAAAACATTCCCTAATGAATTGCAGATAAAAAGCTGCCCCCCACCTGAAGATCTGTAGTTTTCTTTCTCCGCCTATTCTGTCAGGTTCGTCGCCTGGGATTTCAGTAATTTTCAGTTTTCTTTTTGCGGCCCTAACGGAAAGCAAAGGTTCCCAGCTTATTTTTGTATGAAAAAGTTTTTCGACGAAAGTATAGGCATCGTCCTTGTTGAGTTCCAGATCATATATCAATTGAGTTTTATAAGCCCTTAATATTACCATAGCATCGGTGTAGCTGCCGTGGTGTAGAATGTTTACAGTTTTAGTGAAGAGCCAATTACCAAATTTTGTTATTGCATCATCATCTTCGCTTTTAGCACCATCGAGGTATCGTGAAGCAATGACCATATCATATCCCTGTTCCATCTTGGCACGGAGCTGAGGTATTAATTCCGGCAGACTATTTCCGTCTGGACTGAAAGTAAGGACAACATCGCCTTTAACATAGGGTAAAATCTCATTATAAGCATGCCTGAAACCTTTTTGTTTTTGAATATAAACAAAATATCCCTGTTCTTTGGCATATTCAATGGTTCCGTCAGTTGACCCTCCATCCAGAATGATAAGTTGATCATACCATTCTCGCTTTATTTGAGGCATTATAACTTTCATGCCATTAACCTCGTTCAGGGTAGGTACAATTAAAGTTAGTAACATCGATAGCAACCCTTTTTATATTTGTTGTCTAATTGTATTTGTAATACTAAACCCAGCATTTTTTATTTTTTGCCCACTTTTTTAAGGAAAAAATTGTAGTATATGTTTTGCAAACCGGCAACTAAATTGTGCCATGATTTTGTGTTTTTCTTAATTTTTCACGACTATTTCTGCAAAGAATTTAAAGGTGTGGTTGTTTGAACAAAGGGGAGTATTGGGCGTATTTTCTTTTTAGTATGTTGTTTTTATTATTTTCAGGGGAATCTATGTTTAACAGTAACAGATTTGGCAGGTATTTTTTTCAATTCGGGGCGGTATTTGTTTTTGTGTTGTCGGTTTTTTGCGTGGTGTCGACGGGGGAAGTTATTGGCGACGTTGAGATGAGCGGGGTTGATGCGTTTGACAGTGCGACTGTCTGCAATGAGAGAGCTGACCAGTGGCGATGGCTTAGTGTTCCTTTGAGCAGACTGGTGCTTAATCCATCTGAGAACAGCGGCGAAACGGAGAAGTTTGAGCCTACGCTTGGGTTGGATGTTGGGTATTACGTTGGTGAGGAACCTAAGAGGCTGACGAATGTTATCAGTTGTAAGATTGTTCACAGCCAGTCGCAGAGGCAAAGCTGGAATTACTCAGTTAATTTTGCAGAGGAATTTGCTAAAGAGAAAAGCAACTGGAGTAATGCAGGATTGAAAAAAGAAGTTGATGGCGAGACTGGTAAAATAACCGTTGTTGATCCGCAGTGGAAAGAGACATGGGGCGGGATGGGGATTGATATTAAACCTGGGTTCAGGTGCATGGGGGGAAAGTTAAGAATCAAGATTGCAAAATGTGACGGGTGGTGGTCGCTGAAATTTAAAAATGCAGCGGGTAAAGATGTTGTGCTACAGCGAAGCATTAATAAAACGGGAACCTTTGTGTATGATCTGGATGGGTTCGATGGGTGCATCGGCAGTGAGCAATTTAATCTTGGATTTTTTATTAATCACCGTAACCTAAGTGTGTGTGTCGAGTCCATGGATTTAGAGTTGTATTCTGAGCCTACGAAGAGTCAGGTTGGTGAATATAAAAGCAGGTGGTATCCTCATAAGATCGGTTTTGAGGTTGAGTATCCGCAGGTTTCGAGAAGGCTTACCGGGTGCGATTTCTTCGGTGATGAGAATAGTATTTATAGATTGATAGAAACAGGCAAGGGAAAAGCATGTCAGTTGGAGCTTGCTGGTTCAATAACGGGGAAGTTTGAAAAGGCTGACGATGTTGTTGTTATGGAGTATGAGGATTTTTTCTATGCGGTTGGGTTTGGTGAGGTTGCAGGTGGAAAGGTTAAGCCTATAGGGATTAATATTGGTGTTGATAAATGGAACTGGAGCTTGCTGGTTGAGTTAGCGGAGGATGGTGACAAAAAGATTGTTACGGCGGCGGGATTTGCTACTAAGGCTGAGGGCAGGGACAAGGCGATTGAAAGAGCTAAGGGGATATTTGCAAGTGCGGGGCCTGATGTGAGTTTGCAAAGCAGAAAAGAGAAGTGGGATGAGTTGCTGAAGAAAGTACCATGCCCCAGTGAGTTTGGGATTAAGAATGTTGAGAGTAAGGGTGTGACAGCGGAGGAGCATCGATTGTTTTATTACGGGGCGTGGGCTTTTACTATTATGAATGTTATACCTGCGATGGGGGAGAATGATTATGCTTATCCGCAGACGCCTTGCGGGAAACCATCGCTTTGGAACCATGGCGCGAGTAAGGCGAAGGCATCGGCGGCTTGGGAGAGCTTTTTTGCACAGCAGTTTTTGAGCTTTGTTATGCCTGAGGTTGCGTGGGATGCTTTTGAGGGGATAATGATGCAGGTTGATGCGGATGGATGGCTGAACGGGGAATGTTTACCATCGAGGAAGGCTCAGACGGCATGGATGTTGTATAATAATTTGCCTGATGAGAAGAGACTTGCGAGGGTTTATGATCCCATTAAGAGATATTTGTTCTGGCGAGAGAAGAATCCGAGATGGATATATGGTTCATATAATAATGCTGATGAGAAGACTGCGCATTTTGTGGAGCAGTTATTGAGTGACATTGATTTTGCGGCGAAAATAGCAAAGACGCTTGGATATGAAGAAGATGTTAAAATGTGGGAGCAGAAGCATAAGGATAATATCGAAAATTATCGCAAGTGGTTTTTCTTCGATGACGGCAGAAATCCTGGTGGTGCATATTTTATAAATTCAAAGGGTTATCATAGTGCGAGTCCATGGTCGTCGTCGGCGGGGCTGCATATTCGGGATTTGCCAGCGGATTTGAAGGAGCGGATAATTAAATTTTATTTGTCGGCGCATGATGCAAGTAAGCCTTTACTTGGGTCTGGGTACTGTAAATATGGTGACAGCAGTTTTCAGTCTTATGGACTGCTTGATGCTGGAATGAAGAAGGAGGCTTTTGAGCTTATTAATACTCTGCTGCGTGATCAGATAATTGCTGGGGAATTCAGTGAGGGATACTTGAATATGGCGAATAAGCCTGACTGGGCGCCGGGCGGACTCGATGAGAGTAAATCTGTTGTTCCCGCGGGGGTTATGCCATCGTATTTTGGTGTCGGGCAGATGATCGATTTCACGCTGATGAATAATGGTGTGCGAATCGAAGGCGGCAAAGCTACAGCAATTGTGAAATAAAAAAGCGTGACAACATTAAGCTGCCACGCTTTGAAAAGTTAAAAAACATTTGGTATTATTGTTCTACCATAACCAAGTTGTGAAACTCCATACTGTTCCAGTTGTTATATGACCTGAGGCGGATTTTTCATCAACTCTCCAGTAGTACTTTTTCAGAGATGAAAGCTCACCAGGGTTGTATGATGTGCCGGTCTGTTCTCCGATAAATTCAGTTTCATCAGGAGTTGAATCTGTGCCGAAGTACAAGAGATGATGTGTTGCACCTGATCCGGCGGTCCAGCTTGGATCCACCCAACGACTAACCAAGGTCTTACCATTACTTGGGCTTGGGCTTGCGGCTTTTCCTGGGGTATTAGCATTTGTTTGCCACATCAGATCAACCATGTCAACGCCTCTGACAATAACAAAGTTCGACCCGAGTTGTTCTTCACAGACAGCTGCATAATCAGTGATCTCATTCGGCGTTCCATAAACAGTAATGAAAGACGGAGTAGAGTACTGAGAAGCAAAGTTTTCTATTTCAGTTACGATATCTGAGAAATCACTAACGGTATCGTGTGAATACCAGAGCCTGACGTCTGCGCGAATAACTGGTGTTCCATCGCTTAACCAGTCATTTTGACCATGATCTACACCTTGAACGCTGAAACATTTAACATGTGGTGCATATGTTTGGAAAGTTTCATAATCGCTCTTGTCGTAACCCCACCAGCATTCAACACCGGCAAGTCCCATGTCCTCGACGTAGTCATCTGTATGTGCAGCCCAATCTGCGAGGTTAGGTATTTCCGAAGGTCTGTTGTAACCAGCTCCGGAAGGACCTGCCCAGAAACAGTCGTTTGGTTCGGCATAGATATTATAGTATTCAATCAAAGCCGGCCAACGGTCATATGCGATAGGCTGTGTTGTCCATGTTACTTTTCCTGTGCCTCTGTTGTCTTTCAACCAAGCACCATAGTCGCCATGCCATACACCGCTATTACCGAGTGAGGTCAAAAAGCCCATAGAGTCACCATCGGATGCCTGGAACATTACATAATACTTTGACGTATTCAGCACAAGATTAGAATCTGCCCTGCTCATATTCAGGTTTGCTGGAGTATAATCAACATTTGCCCAGAAGCTGAGGTTGAGACCGCAAAGAACTGCGTAGTTACCTTGTTCAGATATTCCCTGAAGGTCAACCCCCTCATCATACCAAGAGCCGAAGGACATTGCTGGTTCTACAAGATACGCCATGACATCATCAAAAAGGTCCCTTTCGGTACCGGTGTTTGCACAATTCATATCATAAGCATAGAACCCCTGCTGAACGCCGTAGTCGATACCATTATCATAGTTGTGACCATCGTCGAAAGTTGTGAAACACTTAATACATGAGAACGCACCATCGGTAGGTCTGCCCGGCAGGAGATTAGCAACGCCATAACTCTGGGCTGCTAATTTTGTAGCCCATGTTCCGCTGATATCATTTACCGTCAGCCCGCTAAAGCAATCAATATAGCCTTTGTATTTCAGACCATTGGTTGTGTAGTTGAGCATTTCAGCAGTTACGGGGACATAATTTGAATCTACAGCGAGGTTTACCGCAACAGTAACTTCAGCAGCTTCGATATTTGCGGGGTTGTATTTAGTAAGGCCGCTGATGACACCTTCATTTCTTGCGGCGGCAACTAATTCACGAAGTGAATTAATTTTTGCAAAAGTAAAACCTTTTTCATTTTCAAGATATTCCTGCCAGTAGATATCGGCAGTTGAGTTACCTGCGGCATGCTGTCTATGCCAGAAGAATACTCTTGCGCCTTTCTGATTCATCAACCCCTGAATAGTGTAGGCACAGATTCTATCTGCAGTACTGAGGTTACCAAGGAATACGAAATCCATTACCCAGACATCACTTATTGTGAAGCTGCAGACATCTCCTTTATATACTTCAGAACCGGCGACTTCATCTATTCTCCAGTAGTATGTGGTATTTTCACTTAAGCTGGAGACAGTATAACTGTTGGCTGTCTGTGTGCCTTTGTACTCGGCAGATGCAAGCGTTGCATTGTTAACAGCGTTGTAGGTTGTACCGAAATAGATATCGTGTCCATTAGTGGCGTTTGTGTTTATACCAGCCTTCCAGTATAAGACGACATCGCCATCTTCGTTAGACGGTGCAATGTCACCATCTGCCGGTATCTGGGCGGAAGCGGTTCTTGGTGTGTTAAGTACTGCTATTTCAGATTCAGAAAGAACTTTGTCATAGATTCTGAAATCTTTCATTGAACCTTCCATTTGGTTATCGCCTAAGTTTGACTTTCCAATCGTAAATTTAACCAGGTTGGCGAATGAACCTGTTTTGCCTGTTTCTGTGAGATAGAGATAATTATCAACATAAAGTTTAAACACACCAGTGCTAAAATCTGCTGTAGATGTTATTCTTACTTCATCACCCCATGTTTTGTTAACTCTACCATAGATAAATCTAGTGTCTTCGTCGTTGAAAGCTTCCCAACCCCACATCATATCTCCACCATTACGAAGAAGGATATTGGTACCAGTTGGGCACTCAGCTGTTAAAAGTCTGACGTCACTACTATCTCTACCATCATAAGGGAAGTTTCCATGTGTAACGGCGTTTTCAGGCCAGGTTGCTACATAAGATATTGAAGCCTGGTTTGTTAAATTCGAGACGATATTTAAACCGTTATTAGCAAAAGTGATACCGGAATCACTGTTGCCGGAAAAGCTTAGACCATCGGTGATCCATGTGTTAGCAGTTCCTTTTGTTCCATCATTTCGATTTATGGTTGCATCGTAGGCAATGCTGCCTGTGCCTTCGTTGAAAGTCCACCATGCGAGGAGGTTTGTGTCTGCAAGGTCGGCTATTTCAGTTGATCCGAGAGCTCGGTTATAAATGCGGAAATCTGCCATTTTACCCTTGAATTGCCAAGTATTAGTTGGTGTGCTGCCGATAACAAAAGACGTGGTTGCATCCATAGACATGGTTTTACCGCTCGCTGTGCCAAGCAATGAACCGTTGATATATATTTTCATCAGACCAGAGCCTGCGTCTTTTGTGAAAGCGAAGTGGTTCCAGTTTCCCCTGAAATCAACTTCATTTGCAATTTGCCAGTAAGGGTAGCAGTCGTAGTTTGCTCCTGAGCTTCCAGCGTTGTAATAGAGATGGAGACCTTCACCACCTGGCAGTTCGACACCTAAAGTTCGGACTCCATTTATGTCAAGGCCATAGAACAATGCGTTGCTGTATGTTCCTGGGTCATCGCTGTTAACCCAGAGGCTGACTGTCGCCGTCTGGTCGATATTGCTGTAGACAGCAGATGGGACAGTTACATTAAATGTTCCATTAAAATAGAGACACCCTTTGCCGTTGAAACCTGTCGTGTTCCAGCCTGAAGAGCTTCCGACAGTTCCATTATTTGCATTTCCGGAATAATCGGTTGCAGTAGTTCCGCTTGTTTCATTAAAGCGGTACCATGCGAGCAGGTTTGGGTCCTGTACTGCGAAAAGCTGGGCAGTGAAAAGAACCAATACTAAAAAAATACACTCCTTCTTAAACATGTTAGATCTCCTTCTTAGATTTTTAAAAATAAACTCCGTTAAATATTTTAAAACACTAATCCCCCTTGCAGTTATCTATATACCTCCTTTCTTGAACTGCATAAAACAAAATATCGAAACGATGTTCAGACTTTTGGACATCAATGATAAAGCATTTTTTGTTTAAACTAATGTTCCCAAGCAATCAGCAAGTGACAGCGCGATGAAATGTATAACATGAATACGAAAAATTATATAATACATCCTCTGGCAATTACAAACTATGGAACTATTTCCTCGCTACATCGGCTCTTACAATAACGGAACGACCTTACAAATGGTGTAAAGTATGAACCGACATTGGTATGCTAAATGTAAGAGGGACAACCGTCAAGCTAAAATATTTAAATTTTTGTGAAAAATATTATTTAAATTAATTATTCGATTTGCGAGGTAAACAAAGTTACTGTGAATGCAGAATAAAAAAGCGTGGTAACTTTGAGCTACCACGCTATAGAAGATTTAAAAATAATTCTCTGTGATCATTTTATCATATACCAGTTGTAAATTTCCAGACGGTTCCTGTTGTTACCCGACCAGTTGGACTTCTTTCATCAATTCTCCAATAGTAAGTAGTCCAACTGGAGAGAGTACCTGGGTCGTATGAGGTTGCTGTGAAGTCGCCTTTATATTCAGTTTCATCAGGTGTAGAATCGGTTCCGAA
The DNA here is from genome assembly GCA_964492365.1 of uncultured Pirellulales bacterium. Lineage (GTDB taxonomy): Bacteria > Planctomycetota > Phycisphaerae > Sedimentisphaerales > Anaerobacaceae > JAGLTN01. Next base: position 15,281 of record CAZBKA010000008.1, read on the forward strand.
GTACACAAGATGCCTTGCTGTTCCTGCACCAGCAATCCAGCTTGGATCAATCGTCTTACTAACTGAAGTTTTTCCATTAGTAGGAGACGGTGTTGTAGCTTTTCCTGCAGGATTGGCACCAGCCTGTGTCATAAGGTCAACGAAGTCAACACCTCTGACGATGACAAAGTCCGAACCAAGCTGATCTTCGCAAATTGCGGCATAATCGACGATACAACTTGGGGTATCATATACTGTTATAAAGTATGGTGTACTCTTGGTGGCGGCGAAATTTGTGATGTTAGTTACCATCTGTTCGGGATTTGAGTGAAGCTCCGCATACCACATGCCTTGTGTTCGATCAGTTGGACAATGTGATTGTATTACAGGAGTCCCATCGTTAAGCCAAGCGTTTGAACCACCATTTGTTCCCTGATGCGAGAAGCATTTGACATGTGGAGCATTTGCTTTGAAAGTTTCGTACATGCTCAGGCTGTAACCCCACCAGCACTCGACGCCTTGAATACTTAAATCTGTGATGTAACTATCGGTAAGCGCAGCCCAGTCCGCGAGGTTTGGAAGTGATGATGGTCTGTTGTAACCAGCACCGGAAGGTCCGGTCCAGAACGAATCGTTTGGTTCACCATGAGTGTTATAGTACTCGAGCAAAGCAGGCCAAAGATCATAAGCAACAGGTACCGTGCACCATGTTACTTTGCCTTTGGTTCTATTGGCTCTCAACCATGAACCCCCTGCTCCTTCCCATGTACCACTCATTTGAAGCCCTGTCAGATAACCAGCTGTGTCACCTTCAGATGACTGGAACATTACATAATATTTTGTATTATCGAGTATCATACCTGAAGTTGGTCTGCTCATATTGAGGTTTGCAGGGTTGTGGTCAACATTAGCCCAGAAGCTGAGGTTTTCCCCACAGAGAACGGTATAATTTCCTGCGGCAGATATTCCTTCAAGATCTATACCTTCATCATGCCATGAACCAAAAGACATACCGGGTTTAACCAGGTGATTCATAACGTTATTAAACAAGGTTCGTTCAGTTCCGGTATTTGAATAATTCATATCATAGGCATAGAATTTCCGCTGGACGCCGTAGTCGATACCATTGTCGTAGTTGTGACCATCGTTAAAGGTCGGGAAAGACCTGATGCATGAGAAGACACCATCTGTAGGCGTGCCTGGCATGAGATTGGTGACACCATAACTTTGAGCGGCTAATTTTGTTGCCCATGTACCGGTGATATCATTTATTGTCAGACCATCAAAGCAATTGATGTAGCCTTTGTATTTCAGACCATTAGAGGTGTAATCAAGCATTTCTGCAGTTACGGGGACATAATTAGAATTTACAGCGAGGTTAACCGCGACGGTCACTTCGCCGGAATCTATATTTTCAGGGTTGTATTTGGTAAGCCCGCTGATGACACCTTCATTTCTTGCAGCGGCTACTAATTCACGGAGTGAATTAATTTTAGCAAAAGTGAACCCTTTTTCGTCGTGCAGATATTTAACCCAATAATCATCGGCAGTTGAATTTCCAGCATTATGTTGGGCAACATCGATGAAGACTCTTGCGCCTTTTTGATTCATTAATCCCTGTACGGTGTAGGCACAAATTCTATCAGCGGTGCTTAAGTTGCCAAGGAAAACAAAGTCCATTAACCATGTATCACTTATGGTGAAACTATTGACGTTTCCTTTGTAGATTTCAGAGCCTGCGACTTCGTCTATTCTCCAGTAGTATGTGGTATTTTGGCTAAGACCTGGCACAGTATAGCTGTTGGCTGATTGTGTGCCTTTGTATTCCGGAGAATTAAGAGTTGCGTCATTAACGGAATGATAACTTGTTCCAAAATAGACTCGGTGACCATTGGTAACATTTGTATTTATACCAGGCTTCCAGTATAAGGTGACATTGCCATCTTCGGTGGCAGGGGCAATTGCTCCATCTGCCGGTATGGGGTCAGATGCGATTATCGGTGTATTGAGAATCGCTATTTCAGAATTTGAGAGAACTTTATTATATATTCTGAAATCTTTGATTGAGCCTTCCATTTCATTTGTGCCTGAGTAGGTTTGTCCGATGTAAAATTTAACTAAATTGGCAAGTGAACCTGTTTGACCTGTTGCTGAGGCGTAGAGGTAATCATCGATATAAATTTTAAATTCACCTGTACCAAAATCTGCGGTTGATGTTATTCTTATGTAATCGCCCCAGGTTTTGTTAACTCTACCAAAGATAAATCTATTATCCTGGTCATTAAAAGCTTCCCAGCACCACATACTACTGCCACCATTGTGGAGCAGGGTATGAGTACCGGTTGGAAATTCTGCTGATAAAAGTCTATTGTTGCTGCTGTCTCTGCCGTCATAGGGGTAATCAGTATGGGTGGCAGATGAGTCCCATGTTGTCAGATAAGAGATTGTTACCTGAGTTGTTAAATCTTTGACGATATTAAGACCACTGCTGGCGAAAGAAATTCCTGAACTACCACTGCCAGCAAAATTGATTCCTCCTGGTATCCATGCATCAGCGGTTCCTTTTGTTCCATCGTTGCGATTTGCGGTTTGGTCGTAAGCTTTTGTACCTGCGGCCTCATCAAAAGTCCACCAACCTAAGAGATTTGCATCTGCGAGGTCGGCGATTTCTGTTGCTCCAAGAACACGGTTGTATATGCGGAAATCGGCCATTTTTCCCTTGAAATTCCATGAGCTGTCACATGTACTACCTATGACAAAATTACTCATTGCGTCCATGGACATTGTCTTGTTGGTTTCTGTTCCAAGGAGTGAACCATTTATGTATATTTTCATTAACCCAGAACCGGCGTCTTTTGTGAAAGCATAATGATTCCAGTTTCCCCTGTAATCAACAACATTTGCAATTTGCCAGTAAGGGTAGCTGTCGTAGCTTGTTCCGGAGCTTCCCGCATTGTAATAGAGATGGAGACCTTCACCTCCGGGCAGTTCCACACCTAAAACGCGAGTATTGTTCTGGTCAACTCCATAAAATAATGCATTGGAGTAAGTTCCCGGATCATCACTGTTTACCCAGAGGCTGACAGTTACGGTTTCATCGATATTGCTATAAACGGTTGCCGGGACCCTTACGTTAAATGTTCCATTAAAATAGAGACATCCTTTGCCATTAAAACCGGTGGTGTTCCATGATGAAGAGTTGGTAACTCTTGCATTGTTTCCTTTGCCGGAATAATCAATTACGGTAGTTCCGGTTGTTTCATTAAAACGGTACCATGCGAGCAAACCAGGAGCGTAGTGGTTCCAATTGTTTGCGAGCAACGAGAAATCTTTCATGTTAACAGTACCGCTGCTGTCGAGATCAGCACCATTGCAGTCGTTGGTATTGCATCCGCTATCCAACCATTTCGAGGCCATCACGGAAAGATCTTCGAAGTCTACATAGTCATCGCCTGTAAGATCACCCTCAAAAGCAAAGCAGACGTTAAAAGTGAAAAATGATAATAGCACATAAAATAAAGATAACAATCGAAACTTGTGAATACTGTTTTTCATTACCACATCTCCTTGGCTTTATTCGCAAGTACCGATTTAAGCTGATAAAGCTACGTCCCCCATTAAACAGACAATACGCCACTTGCATTTACTGAATATCTTCACTAAACCTAAAGGAATTATACCAAATAATGTTAATTTAGTCAAACTTTTATGCTTGTTGGTGAATAATTGGGGGTAAATTGATGGCAGTAAAGCTTTGGGGTTTGGCAAAAGCTAAGGTTTTTTGTGCAGGCTGATTCAGAATATGTCGGGTATTTTTAATTTTTCGGGGGAATTGGTGGCAAAACAGTGGAAATTCGTTTAAAAATGAGGCTGATATAAAAACAGTTCGACATGGAGTTGATTTTACTTGACTGATAAATTCGGTAATTTTACAATGATTGGTTCTTTCAAAATTCTATTTTTAAGGGTTTACTATAAGTGAAAAAAGCTATTGAAAAGGCAGATGCTCTCGTTGAGGCAATGGAGTATATACGCAAGTTCAGCGGTAAGATAGTAGTTGTTAAACTTGGCGGCAGTGTTCTCGATGATGAGCAGATGCAGAGAGATCTGCTTGTTGATGTGGCGTTTATGGCTACTGTGGGGATTCATACGATCATTGTCCATGGCGGCGGTAAAGCAATAACCAAAGCAATGAATGAATCTGGTTTGGAACCAGTGTGGATACAAGGCAGACGTTATACAGATGAGCGGACATTGACCATTGTCGAACACACTCTTGTTCATAAGGTTAACAGTGTTTTATGTGAAACCCTTAAGGAGCTTGGGCTGGACCCGATGCCGCTTCATTCACTCAGCACTTGTGTACTGCAGGCTGAGACTTTCAGACTCGAAGGAGAAAACGGCAGGAAGCTGAACCTCGGTTTTGTTGGTAAGATTACAGAGGTTAACGGCAAGCTTTTAAAAACTCTTTGTGCGGCTGGGACTATCCCTGTTATTGCACCGGTTGCTGAGGACATGGCAGGTGGAAAACTTAATGTTAACGCTGATAATGTCGCGGGGATGGTAGCTGCATCTGTAGTGGCTGAAAAACTGGTTGTTGTGAGTGATACGCACGGCGTGTTGAGAGATATAAAAGACCCGACGAGCAGGGTATCTTCTCTAAATAAGCATCAGATTAAAGAAATGATTGATTCAGGGATCATTGACGGTGCGATGCTGCCTAAGGTTGATTCCTGTCTTGCTGCTTTGGAAGGCGGAGTTAAGAAGGCGCATATTATTGACGGCAGAATACCGCATTCACTATTGCTTGAGATATATACCGAGACAGGTATAGGAACTGAGATAATAAGATAATCGGTTTTCGGTTAAACGATCCTAAAATATTATAGAAGCCTTTTTTTAAGGTATTAATAAAAATGAAAACAGAAGAAACAATCGCGTTGTTTAATAAATATGTCATCGGCAATTACAACAGGCTGCCAAGGGTCATTGTCAAGGGTAAGGACTGTTATATTTATGATGCAGACGGCAATGAGATACTGGATATGTTTCCCGGCTGGGCAGTTAGCGGAATAGGTCATTGTCATCCTAAGGTGGTCGAGGCAATTGCTAAACAGGCGGCTGAGCTTATTCATGTAGATAACACTTTTTATTCTGAAGCACAAGGTGTACTGGCAAAGATGCTGAGTGAGAGGGCCTTTGGCGGAAAATGCTTTTTCTGCAACAGCGGAAGTGAGGCAAATGAGGCAGCTATGAAGCTTGCTCGTTTATGTACAGCACAGGGTAAGTATAAATTTATTACCGCAGAGAATAGTTTTCACGGCAGAACGTTTGCGGCGATAACTGCGACAGCGCAGGCTAAGTATCACGATGGTTTTTTACCATTGCTGCCAGGTTTTAAGTATGTTCCTTTTAATGATGTTGAGGCAATGAAAGATGCGTTCGATGATGAGATCGCAGCGGTTTTGATTGAGCCTATACAGGGAGAAGGCGGAGTTAATGTTGCCAGCGAGGAGTACATGCAGACAATTCGCCAGCTTTGTGATGAAAATGGCGCGGTTATGATACTCGATGAGGTTCAGACCGGTATAGGCAGGACAGGTAAGTGGTTCGGGTATCAACATAGTAATGTTGTGCCTGATATTATTACGATGGCTAAAACCCTGGGTGGCGGAATCGCTATCGGGGCGATGATGGCTAATGAGGAAATATCCAAAGCTTTTGTGCCTGGCAAACATGCTTCCACTTTCGGCGGAAACAGTTTGGCATGTGCGGCGGCTATTGCTACTATCGAGGCAATTGAAGAAGAGGGTATGATTGAGAACGCCTGCAAGGTGGGCGAGTATACGCAGAACAAGCTTCGTCAATTGAAAGATAAGTTCCCTGTAATTGACCATGTACGCGGTATCGGGATGATGATCGGAGTCCAATTGACCAAGTCTGGCGCAGGCATCGTTGCCAAATGCCTTGAGAAAGGGCTGCGAATTAATTGCACGCATGATACGGTAATCAGGTTTATGCCTCCTATGACAGCAACAAAGGGACATATTGATAAGGCAATAGAAATACTGGAAAGTGTTTTAAGCGAGAATTAAAAATGAATGATTTTATTTCAATAGACAGCTGTAGTGCGGAAAATCTGAATGAACTAATTGAGCTTAGCAGTCAACTTAAGGCGGTGTATAAAGCCGGCAAGAGGGATCTTTGCCTGACGGGCAAAACTTTGGCGCTTTTATTTGAAAAACCAAGTTTGCGGACACGAATCAGCTTTCAAGTTGCGATGACGGATCTCGGCGGCAGTATAGTTTATATCAAGCCTGAAGATATCGGCGGCATGATAGGCCATCGCGAGCCTACGAAAGATATGGCGAGAGTGCTGGAGCGTTATGTTAATGGTATAATGGCAAGAACGTTTGCACATAAGACAGTTGTTGAGCTGGCGGATTTTGCTTCGATTCCTGTTATTAATGCGCTGACGGATTTTTCGCACCCATGTCAGGCGATGGCAGACGTTCTGACAATAAAAGAACACAAGGGCAGAATCAAAGGGATAAAAATAGCTTATATAGGCGATGGTAACAATGTTGCAAGGTCGCTGGCTTTTGCGAGTGCAAAATTCGGCATGAAATTAGATGTCGCTTCGCCGAGGGGCTATGAGCTTGACAACGAGTCAATCAACAAGGCTAATACTATTACTGAGGGGACCATTGTTCAAAAAAGTGACCCTTTCGATGCAGCTGTTAACGCTGATATCATTTATACTGATACATGGGTGAGCATGGGGCAGGAAGATGAGAAACAAAAACGCATCTCAGAATTTAAGGGCTATCAGGTTAGTATGGATCTGGTCAAGGCGGCTAACAGTGACGTTAAGGTGATGCATTGCCTGCCGGCGTATCGAGGTCTTGAGATCAGCGATGAGGTTATGGAGTCGAAAAATTCTGTGGTTTTTGACCAAGCAGAAAACAGGCTTCACTTTCAGCGGGCACTTTTGAAAAAACTTATGAGTTAAAAGCTTTTATGAAGCGCAAGATACTTATAGCCAGCGGAAATAAAGGGAAGATTGCAGAGTTGTCAGCGATGCTTGACTGTGATGCGGAATGGGTGTGTCTTTCGGATATTGACGGTATTACAGAAGTTGAAGAAGACGGACTAAGTTTTGCAGAAAACTCACAAAAGAAGGCTATCGGTTATGCAAAGCAGGCAGGGCTTTGGACGATAGCAGACGATTCAGGGCTGGTAGTCGATGCACTTGGCGGAAAGCCCGGGATAATGAGCGCGAGATTTTCAGGTGAGAAAGAGGCAAATAAACAAAGAGGGCTTCTTGACCATCGGAATATGGCCAAGGTTCTGAGACTTCTTGAGGGTACGGCGACAGAAAAGAGAACTGCAAGGTTCGTATGTCATTTATGTCTGGCGAGTCCCGATAAGATTTTATTAGAAACGGAGGGGATGTTAGAGGGAGTAATTGCGGAGAAAGAGTGTGGCGACAATGGTTTTGGGTATGATCCAATATTTTTTGTACCAAAATTTAAAAAAACCATAGCACAAATGGGCAATGGCGAAAAAAATATAATCTCCCACAGAGCCAATGCAATAGCTAAACTTAAACCATTACTGGCAGAACTGTTAGGTAATGAGTAATTGTTAAGTAAAGGTTTTTACTTGACATTTTGAGGCATAGGGAGTATTTGTCCACTTCTAAGTTATTATTTATAAGAGGTTAATCGATTTTACAAAGCCTTATTGGGTTGTATTAGGCCGCATTTATTTTATTGAGTATATATATGGCAAAAACTATTTCAGGGAAGAAATCACTGGTGATAGTAGAATCACCTGCTAAATCAAAAACCATCAATAAGTACCTCGGCCCCGGTTTTGAGGTGATGGCATCAATGGGACATGTCAGAGATCTTCCATCGAAGGGCCTCAGTGTTGATATTGAAAATAACTTCGAACCTACTTATGAAATATCAAAGGGTAAGGCGCGAACGGTTACTTCATTAAAGGCAGCTGCGAAGAAATGTGATAAACTTTATCTGGCAACCGACCTTGACCGCGAGGGGGAGGCGATTGCCTGGCACCTTGCACAAATTTTAGATTTTCCGGAAGAGAATACCTACCGAGTAGTATTTAACTCTATAACGAAATCAGCAATAGAAACTGCCTTTGCGGCACCTGGTAAGCTCAAGATTAATACGGTAATGGCTCAGCAGGCTCGTAGAATCCTTGACAGAATCGTTGGTTACAAGATATCTCCTTTGCTTTGGAAGAAGGTTGCCAGGGGTCTATCGGCAGGCAGAGTTCAGTCGGTAGCGGTAAAAATGGTTGTTGACAAGGAACGTGAGATCCGTGCCTTTGTACCTGAAGAATACTGGCTAATACCGGCAGTATTCAGCACAGATCTTAAGAATAGTTATACACAACAGTGGCTTGAGTTCATTGCCCCAGACGATAAAGGCAAAGCCGCTACATTAGAACAGCAGATTGAGTGGCTGGCTAAACGCAATGCTTTTAAGGCAGAGCTTTATAAGATTGGCGAAGAGAATTTTCAAGCCAAGAATCAGCAACAGTCGGAAAAGATATTCAACGCTCTTAAAAATTCAAAGTTCAGTCTTTCCGATCTTAGCATCAAAGAATCAACTTCGAGAGCTTCGGCTCCTTTTATCACCTCTACGCTTCAACAGGCAGCAGCTAACCGTCTCGGTTTTGCTACGAAGAGAACCATGATGGTTGCACAACAGCTTTATGAAGGTATTGATCTGGGTTCAAAAGGGTCGTTGGGACTTATTACTTATATGAGAACCGACAGTAAGCATATTTCTGCTGAGGCAATCAGAGATGTGAGGAATTTTATTGATAAGAGTTTTGGCAAAGAGTATTTGCCGGAAGAACCCAATTATTATTCATCAGCAAAAAATGCCCAGCAGGCACACGAGGCCATTCGAGTTACTGATCCCAGTTTGAAGCCTGAAGATATAAAGTCATTTTTGAGTGACGAACAATATAAGCTTTATGATTTGATATGGCGAAGGTTTGTCGCCTGCCAGATGATGCCAGTAAGATGGAATGTCACTACACTGGATATCAAGGCTGAAACGACAATAGGGCCCTGCTATTACAGAAGCACGGGAAGGATACTGGCTTTTGACGGTTTTACGAAGGTCTGGTACACTTCATCGACTGAGCAGGAATTTCCTGAAGTTAAGGTTGGCCAGGAATTGGCGGCTGTTGATATAAAAAATGAACAGCATTTTACCAAACCACCAGCCAGGTATAATGAAGCATCTCTGGTTAAAGCACTGGAGAAAGAAGGCATCGGCAGACCTAGTACGTATGCAACAATTATCAGTACGATTCAAGACAGGAAATATGTCGAGCAAATCGAGAAAAAGTTTCATTCTACTGATCTTGGTGAGGTTGTCACTGATAAGCTCAACGAGTATTTCCCGCAGATAATGGATATTGCTTTTACTCGAGATATGGAGAATCAGCTCGACGGTATCGAGGAAAATAACCTTGACTGGATCAGTGTTTTGAAGAATTTTTACGACCCATTCGAGAAGAATCTTATTACGGCTTCGGAGGGTATGCAGCATGCAAAGTCGGAAGTAACGCCTAGCGATTATAAATGTCCGGAGTGCGGGAAGGACATGGTTTACCGGTTTGGTAAGAATGGTAAATTCCTAAGCTGCGGCGACTATCCAACATGCAAATATGCATGTCCATGTGACAAGGATGGCAAGATGATTGAACAGAAAGTCAGTGAGCATGTTTGCCCGAATTGCGGCAAACCAATGGTTGAAAAATCGGGCAGGTTCGGTAAATTTCTCGGATGCAGCGATTATCCAACCTGCAAGACTATTCAAAATGTTGACAAGGACGGTAATGTTTTGCCTCCTAAGGCGCCGCCTGTGTCTACGGGTGTAAAATGCTATAAGTGCAAGGAAGGTGAGCTTGTAATACGTCAAAGCAAGAGAGGTCCTTTTATGGGCTGTAATAAGTTCCCAAAATGCAGAACGATTATAAGCATCGATGAGCTTGAGAAGCTTAAGGAACTGCAGAAGCAAGGCGTTTGGCCTCCGGACAGTTTTGAAAAAGCAGATGAAATCCTTGGCAGAGACAAGGGTAAGAAAGCAGCTAAGAAAAAACCAACCGAGAAGACGGAAGCTGTAAAAAAACCAAAGGCAACTAAGAAAAATCCAAAGGCTGTAAAGTCTAAAGAAGAAGAGTAGTAAAATGGAACCAGAAAGCCCCAAAAAATCAAAACCATTAGAGACTGTTGAACCCATCGGACGACGCATTTTAATACGTAAGGATGAGGATAAGAAGGAAACCAAAGGCGGTATTCAACTGCCCGATACCATTGAGATACCTACTATAACAGGCCGGATAGTAGCCGTTTCAGCGGAAGTGGAAAATGAGCCTGATATTCCACTGATGCAATATGACAAAGTTCTGTTTAACCCAAAGGGTGCTATTCCAGTAGACTTCGAAGGCGATAACCGTTTGTTTGTTGTTGATGTTGACAATATCGTAGCAGTATTCAGGCGGTCGTAAATCAAACAGACGTTTTATAAAGTCAGAAAGCCGACAGAATTAAATCCGCCGGCTTCCTCTATGCAATCTCTCTCTTATTGACAAATTAAATACTACTTTTATAGTCCCATTAAAAACTGGGGGGGCCTAACCTGAAGGGGGGACTATTATATTTCAAATCATCTTTCAATTTTCCTTGTTGATATAAAAGCACTTCCAAGGCCCAAGAGTACTATTGTTAATGGCTCTGGCACTTCCGGAACTGGGAATTCATTCTCCCCTTCACCGGGTACTGGGAAATCATCGCCGTCTTGTGGTTCATCAGAAGAAGAACCGTGACTATGTCCCCTTTTTCCTGCTACAGCATCGTCGGTTTGTGCAACAAGATCACTTTCAGTTGCTATCAAGTTCTCATTTGGAGCACTTGTTGGTCCTGCTTCATAGAATGCGAATCCGAAATCAGAACGTTCAAAAACTGCGATAACCATTTTTGGACTAGCTAGTGACATACTAGTTGTTGAAGAAGAAGCATCAATTACATCGCCAAGCCAATAAGCAAACTTATATCCTGGTTTTGGTGTTGCAGTTAAAGTAACAACACCGTTTTTATTTATATCATGTACACCGACATCCGGCGAAACATTACCACCTTGGGGTGGAGTTTGCTGTATCATCAGAGCTACAGTATCCTGGCAAAATCCTACTGACGAAATTATGGTCAGCATTATCAGGGCTGTTAAAATTGTCATTATTCTATTTTTAATTTTATAAACTTTCATTGTCCCCCAAGCTCCCAATATATTACTATTACTTCTTATTTTCTTCTGCCTTTTGCAAAAGCGATCAAACTACCAAGTCCGAGCAATGCAACAGTTACAGGTTCAGGTGCAGGAGTAAAGTTTGTAGAAGAATCAACATCAGCAACAGGTAAATCAGAATTATATGCTTCCAAGCTATAATCACCTGCTACCCAGCTGGAATTACTGCTAAAGATAAGGAAATAGGAATGATCCCCTACTGCAATTGTATAGTCATTGTCTAAATTCGTATAGGAGAAGTTCCATGTAACGCTAGTACTGTCGGATGTTGTATCGGAGGCATCCTGACCGCCAGCTGGATCCTGCTCGGTTCCTACACTTCCGGCAAATACAGAAATCTCAGCATCATTAAGACCAAGTATCGAAAAGGCCTGTACGGCCAGTTCACTGTAGCCATTGTAGTCATTAAAAATCTGATATGCGTAAACATACTGACCATTACCAGGATTAGTATAACCTGCGGCTTCCCACTCGTTTCCAGACTTGGTATCATAAACGGCAAAGTCGATTCTGCCCTGCATATAGCTGGAAGTGCCATCAGTATTTGTAACCGTTTCACCATAGTATGTATATCCGTCATAGAGTGAGCTTGACGGCAACATAGTTTCCAAGGTAGTTGCTGACACCTGCGACACAAGCATCAGTGCCATTGCCAATAAAGATACTCCGATTACTTTCTTACGTTTCATACTTCTATCCAACCTTTCTCAAAACTGTTTTTTAGTTTTTTCCTCTACTTTTATTCTATTTATATTATGCTGCTCTTTTTTTTCTTATCAAAGCTAATCCGCCTAAACCAAGCATAGCTAAAGTTGCAGGCTCAGGTACCTGTGATGCAACGATGTTATCAACATAGACGTCATTGCCGCCGATGGCAAAACTTGTGATATTTCCCATGAAGAATAAGGCTCCTTTATTGGTGCCAGTAGGGATAACAAAAACTGATACGCCACCAATAGAGCCAGCTAGATTAGCAAAATCGGTTCCTGAATTCGCTATACCATTGATCATCAAACTTACAGAGCCTGCATTGAAGGTTTCACCGAACTGCATCGATAATCCATCAAGTAGACCAAAGTTAAAATTCAGTGTCGCATTTTGAATTCCTATTTCCTGTCCAGCACCACCAGCGAGATTAGTATTATTGACGAATGCCTTTCCTCCTGTAATACCCTGTACTGTTGCAGGTATCGATGAAGTGGAGAAGGTCTGACCAACGTTGTAAGAGCTGCCTGCTGTTAAATCTTCGAATTGAATAGTTAAAGCAAAACTGTTCGCAGCACAAGCTAATACTACAAGAGCAACCACAGAACTTACTGTTTTATTTAAACGCATTTTCATGCCTCCTTTGGCTGCACCCAGCCTAAATCCAAAAATTAAAGATCTATAAAATTTCGTATAAGTAACCAAAACTCACACGTTATTCACTTTTTAGAGCGCGCAAAATCTGCGCACCGTATTTAAGTTCTCTCTCTGGATCTTCCTCTTGTCTCTCTCTTTAGCTCTGCTGTCTAAAACATGTCAAAAAGCGACAAGTTTTATGGCGATACACAGCCACACTCTCTGCCCCGTATTAATGAATTGCAATGACAAAAAAACTGTCTGCAAAATATCCTTACTGTTACTAGTTGAGTTTTCCTTTTCAGCCCCCAAGCTGATAGTGTGATTAAACCATATTTCAAACAAAAGGTCAAGTCTTTTTTCCCTAAACTACCATTTTGATACTTTGGGATTAACGGAATAAGTGCAAAAATCGCTAATAGGCAGATTTAAAATGGGTTATTATAGGAAAAAACGGCTTGCAAATTTTTTTTTGCAAACCGTTTTTTTTGTAATAGAATTAATTCGGTTAGTAGAGTTTTATTTACATTTTAGTTTTTCTTATTGGCTTTTCCCGCAGATATCTGCTGATATTTCTGACAGCCTGGCGAAGCCTTTGTTCGTTTTCTACAAGTGCAATTCTCATATAACCTTCACCACCTTCGCCAAAACCTCTACCTGGGGCCATTGAAACTTCTGCGTGCTCCACAAGCTCCATTGCATAATCGATGCTTCCTTTGCCTTTCAAATGTTCTTCCGGAACCTTTGCCCATACAAACATCGTTGCTCGGGGTTTTTCGACTTTCCAACCTAATTTATTGAGACCATCGCAAATAACATCCCTTCTTGACTGATAAATCAGGTTCTGTGCAACGATATTTTCCTCGCAATGCCTCATAGCAATGATACCGGCAATTTGCAGAGCCTGGAAAATACCATAATCATAGTAGCCCTTTATGGTATAGAGGTAGTCGATCATTTTTGGGTTACCAACGGTGAAGCCTATCCTGAAACCGGCCATATTATAGGGCTTACTCATTGTTATCAGCTCTACACCGACATCTTTTGCACCTTTAACGGACAAAAAGCTTGGGGCTTTGTATCCATCGAAACAGGTCTCGCCATAGGCAAAATCATGAATAACAGCTATTTTGAACTTTTTGGCAATATCAACAACCATTTCAAAAAAACCATGATCAACAGTCATAGCCGTCGGATTATGGGGATAATTCAGGATCAATACTTTAGGAGATGGATAAGTATGCTCGCAAACCTCGGCGACCGTATTGAGGAAGTGCTCATCGCAGCCGAGCGGAACGGTAATTACGTTTCCTCCAGCTAATGCAACAGCATAATTGTGAATAGGGAAAGCCGGGTCCGGAACAATAGCGGTATCTCCTGAGCCCATCATAGCCAGACAAAGATGACTGAAACCTTCCTTTGAACCGATGCAGGCAAGTACCTCTTTATCCGGGTCAAGTGAAACGTTCCAGTTTCGCTCATACTTAATGGCTACTTCCTTACGGAGGTTTTTAATACCTTTTACGGCACTGTAACGGTGATTTCTCGGGTCACGTGCAGCTTCGCAGAGTTTATCAACTACAATTTGCGGAGCAGGGTCAGAGGGGTTGCCCATCCCTAAGTCTATAATATCTGCACCGGCCTGGCGTTTGGCAAGCTTTAACGCGTTAAGGCGACCAAACATATAAGGGGGCAGACGTTTAATTCTCTGTGCAGGTTCAATTTCAAAATTTTCCATTTTCGTCACCAAATAATTAAAATAATAACTTTTACACAGCTAATTATTTTAGCTTAACAAGAAGAACTTTCAAGCTAATTTACTTTCATCATTAATAAAACAGGCCGCCTAGAAAATACTTTATGATTTATTGAGCAATGTCGGCAGTAAACAGATATTGGCCAGGCTGAGCGAGAAACAGCGTTCTTTCATTCTGCTTTTTGAGTATCTGCGTTTTCGGCTCAACAGTTATGTTATTACCGGGCACATAAACCGTTGCAGTAGTATTTGTCGGAACGGTCAGTTTCAGTTGCCATTTGCTCTGCTCAATTTTCCAGTCTGTAGTAATTCGGCCTTGAATTGAATCAAAGCTGGTCTTGGCGGATTTGAGGTCATTAATTATTGGAGTATTAATTATAAAATGTTTATAGCCCGGATAGTTTTCATCTGGTTTGATTCCACCTAAACCTTCGATAAACCATGAACCGACGGCAAGGTAGCAGTTATGTATCTGTGAAGCTCCCATTCCCCAATTTTCAGTGATTGTTGTTGAGCCGTTTTTTAACATGTAGCCATAGCTTGGATATGTATCTTTGTTGATCATTTCATATGCAAGGTCGTTTCTGCCCTGCTCATCGAGAAGCCTTAACATGAAAAATGTTCCGAGCATACCGCTGTTGAGGTGCCCGTTGTGTTTTACGACTATGGCATTTTCGAGACGCTTAAATATCCGCTCTTGCATATCACCAGGAACAATGCCTGAATACAGGGGCATTGTTAGATAAACCTGCTCATCGAACATATAACTCTGTATTTGGTCGTCATAGAATTCTTTGTGGATAGCTTGTTTAAGTATTTCAACCTGATTTGCATATTTTTCAGCATCTTTAGTTTTGCCAAGTATCTCCGCTATTTGAGCTGCACGTTTTACACAATAGAGCATGTAGCAATTATTGAATAAACGATTACGTTGCTGCTGGACAGGATTATCAAGGTCCCAAATCTGGTCAGGAGCAACCCAGTCTCCTAAGAATCCCCATTCCTCTGACTGTGCGAGACCGGGGTAAAATTCGAGTATGTTATTTTTTCTTTTGGTATCTACATAGGCGAGCCATTTTGTAAATGTCGGGTATGATTTTTCGAGTAATTGTTTGTCACCATACCGCAGGTACATTTCCCAAGGCAGGGTAAGACATATACCACTCCAACACGGACCGCCGCCATCAAATGTCGATGGGCTGGTGTGCGGGACATCGCCAGTATCTTCGTGCTGACTGTCACGCCAATTGGTCAGCCATTTTGTATAAAATGCAGAGACATCGAAGTTTGTTAAGCCTGTGACCATTGAGGATTGACCGTCGCCGCCATAGCCGAGTCTTTCACGATGAGGACAATCAACAATAACACCGCCCATAGTAAGGCACTGGTAAGTATATTTAGTGGTGTTGAAAATGTCATTGAGCAGCTGATTTGAACATTGGAATTCGGATACGCTTTTGTAATTTGTTCTTACAAAAAGTCCTGTGATATCGTCGATGGACGGCTGATAATCAAGACCTGTAATTTCAACATAGCGGCAGGCGCGGAAATCAAAACGATTTATGAAGGTTTCAACGTTATCTGAGCCTATAATGTATTGATCGAAGCAGCCATAGTCATTGAAGTGTTTGTCTTCACTGCCAAGCTCCTGTTCGAGATATCGTATTTTTATTTTGTCACCAACTTTGCCGTGTAGTTTTATTTCCACAAAGCCGGTGAAGCTTTTGCCCATATCAACGAAGTATTTGCCAGGTTCTTTATTCTCGATTGATATTGGTTTGATGGACCATAGTATTTTATTATTATCACACATTTGTGCGGATACTTTTATGTTTGATGGTACGGTGATAATGTCAACATTTTGCCAATCGGTAAGTGTTGTGACAGGCTTTGACCAATCATTGTTTATTAATCTGCCATCCTGACTTTCTGAACTTGAATAGCCTTTTGCAGTGAAATATATTTCGGCAAGAGTAGTTGAGCTTTTGTGCCATTTCCAAGTTTCGTCTGTAGCGAGGGAGAAATTTTTGTTATTTTTTAATACAGCATTTAGCTGAAGTTTCACAACGGGGGTTTTATGGAAGACACCCATAACATCTTTTCTGAACCAACCATGGCTTAACCAAAGACCTACACAGTTGTCACCTTTCTTGAGGTAGCTGGTGACATCATAGGTGTTATATAAGACTCGTTTGTCGTATTGGGTAAAGGCTGGGGCCAGCGGGTCGATAGTGACTTTTTCGCCATTTATATAAAGCTCATGATAACCAAAAGAGGCGACATATATAAAAGCCTGTTCGGGGGTGTCTTCAAGGGTAAATTCTTTTCTTATCCAGGGCAGATCCACATTTTTGTAAGGCTTCCATTGTTCATCAGTAAAATCTGCGCCGATTGGTGTGTAAGATATCCATTGGCCTTTCCAGTCGTTTTCATTCAGTAGTCCCATAGACCAGCAGGCGGTTTCGCTAAACTGGGTTGGCTTGTTGTCTTTGTCCCATGAGCGAACCTTCCAGAAACACTTTTGACCTGAGGAAAGTTTTTTGCCCTCGTATTGTATGTTTACAGTGTTGTCTGATTTTACTTTGCTGGTATCAAAAAGGTCAGCCTTGTTACTATCAAGCAATTGCTGTGAAGAGGCAACAAGAATCTGATATGCGGTTTGTTTCTGACCAGCGGTGTCTGATTGGAGCTTGAAGCTAAATCTTGGTTGAGTTGTGTCTATGCCAAGAGGGTTTGTCAGGTATTCACAACGCAGGTCTGTTATTAAGACATCACTTTGTGGTGACTTGGCAAAGCAACTTGATAATAGTGCTAGTAAGATTAACGCCGAGAGAGACTTTTTCATAGCGAAACTCCTTTTAACGGAAAAAGTAATTATGTAATACTACGTAATTACGCGGCTGACAACTACGGGTTCGCTATTTTTTTTTAGAACCACTTAGTCAGACAAATGCCAGAACCACCTTCTTGACCTATACCGCAGAAGTAGGGTTCTATTTTGAATCCTGCAACCTCAAGTTTTTTTTGTTTGCCTGCAATGGTATGCCCCACAACCCATCCGAGAACAGCGCCAAAGAGAACGTCACTTGCCCAGTGGTCGCCTGAATCCATCATTCGCCAAGCAACGACGGAAGCGCCACAGTAGGCTGGGATACCGATTTCCGGGCCATAGAATTCATGCAAAACAGCAGCAACGGTAAATGAGCTTGCTGTGTGTCCGCTTGGCCAGGCAAAATTTTTATTGTTGGGTGTTTTATTGTGAACAATGCCTTTGAGAGCTAACGTAGTTATACCGGTAACTGAAAGAGCTGTCATCATTGTCCAAGCCCTGTCCTTATTCAACTGGTCACCTTTGTGGTCACTTACTACATACCAGAGACCGGTAAAGGCGAAATGTATGCCTGGGTTTCCGGCAAGGTCAACGAATTTATCTACATCTTTACTTCGGAAGGCACGATGATGCTCGACATTTTCAGCAATATTTTTGTCTGCATCAGTGCTATGCAGTGCAATTGAACCGCCGCCAGCCAACAAAAGCGTAAGTAAATTGTTGTTGTCGAAAAAAGATGACTTCGAGTCATCGATGATTCTATCAGGCCAATTCCCAACATCCTTCCTGGCGAAATCAAGCCAAGACGGAACCGGAATCGTTAACGAAGATTCTTCAGCATAAGCGGCGGTAGTTGAAAAAGTAATCGCAAAAAGACAAATCAGTCTAAATAAAACCGCATTTCTATGAAAATGCCTCATCCGTGAAACTCTCCAATTGAAAACCAATAATATATCTACGCTTTTATTCCCATTCTATAGTGGCAGGAGGTTTCGATGAAATATCATAAACCACCCTGTTTACACCTCTGACTTCGTTTATGATCCTGCTGGATATTGTGCTTAAGACTTCATATGGTATATGTGAAAAATCTGCGGTCATAAAGTCGAGTGTTTCGACAGCACGGATAGCGATAACGCTTTCGTAGCTTCTTTCGTCACCCATAACACCAACGGTAGAGACAGGCAAAAGTACCGTCAAAGCCTGTGATATCTGCCTGTAAAGACCAGCAGCTTTAATTTCATCAATCAGTATTTCATCAGATTCCCTCAGAACATTTAGCCTGGGTTCGGTAATTTCACCGATGATCCTTACCGCCAGACCTGGGCCTGGGAATGGATGTCTCCAGACCATATCTTCCGGCAAGCCGAGATATTCACCAACCTTGCGAACTTCATCTTTGAAAAGATCACGTAAAGGTTCAACCAGTTCGAAACCAAGCTGTTCGGGCAGACCTCCGACATTGTGGTGCAGTTTAATATTAGCAGCGGGGTTGCCATCTTTTGATCCTGATTCGATAACATCAGGGTAAAGAGTGCCTTGTGCGAGAAATTTCGCATCAGATATTTTGAGAGCTTCTGATTTGAAAGCTTCTATGAACTCTGCACCGATGATTTTTCTTTTTTTCTGCGGGTCGGTGACACCTTTTAAAGCATTCAGAAATTGCTTTGACCAGTCAACAACGCGAAGGTCAATGTTGAAATGGCCCCTGAAGGTAGTCTCAACACTTTGTCTTTCACCTTTTCTAAGCAAACCATTATCAACAAAGATGCATACCAGCTGGCTGCCTATTGCTTTGTGCAGCAGTGACGCAACAACAGAAGAGTCGACACCTCCGCTCAGACCACAAATTACAGTTGAATTGCCAACTTGTTTTCTTACTGCTTTGACAGTTTCCTCGACAAAATCGCTCATTTTCCAGTTGCCGCTAACGCCACAAATGTTATAGAGGAAGTTTTTGAGTATTTCGGTACCCTTGGGTGTATGTGAAACTTCTGGGTGGAACTGTACGCCATAGAAAGGTTTTTCTTTGTGTTTAACTGCGGCGTATGGACATGTAGGCGTAGTGGCAAGGCAGATAAAATCTTCATCCATGTTGCCAACCTGGTCGCCGTGACTTGCCCATGCGATTATCGAATCAGGTATATTGGCGAGCAAGTCGCTTTTATCAAAGACGGAAAGATTTGTCCTGCCATATTCTCTTTTTTCTGCAGCGATGATCTTGGCACCGAGTATTTGAGAGCCAAGCTGCATGCCATAACAAATCCCCAATACCGGGATATTCATATCAAGTATTTTTTCGTCACATTTCGGGGCGTTGTCACTATAGACGCTGGCTGGTCCGCCGGAAAAGATAATGCCTTTAATATTCATTTGTTTCAGCTTTTCAACTGATACCGAGGCTGGGCAAATGACTGAATAAACATTAAGCTCTCTTACTCTTCTTGCAATGAGCTGAACATACTGACTGCCAAAATCGAGGATAGCAATTGTCTCACGTGACATTAAAAAATCCTTTTCCGTACTTGTCTATATTTACAACTTACTAAATATCAGCCCTTTAATTCTACAGTAGAGTAATTAGGCGCTTCCTGTGTAATCTGTATATCATGTGGATGGGATTCGCTAACCGAAGCAGTTGAAACTCTGCAAAACCGACCATTTTTCCTTAGACTTTCAATGTTTCCTGTTCCACAATAGCCCATTCCGGCTCGCAAGCCCCCTACCAGTTGATATATAAATTCACTGAGTGTTCCACGGTAAGGTACCCTTCCTTCGACACCTTCGGGGACAAGTTTACCTTTTTCAGTTGTGTTCTTTTGCCCATATCTGTCGGCTGAACCTTTTACCATTGCGCCAAGTGAACCCATGCCGCGATATTCTTTGAACTGTCTGCCTTTATAAATCACCAATTGCCCCGGGCTTTCTTTCAGTCCGGCAAATAATGAACCGAGCATTACGGTTGAAGCCCCGGCTGCGATGGCTTTTGTTATCTCACCTGATTGTTTAATTCCACCGTCAGCGATAACAGGAATGTCATATTTGTCCGCAACTTCGGCAACATCCATTATCGCAGTAATCTGAGGAACACCCACGCCTGAAATAATCCTTGTCGTGCAAATTGCCCCTGGACCGATGCCAACTTTAATAGCATTTGCGCCGGCTTTGATGAGTTCCTCGGCGGCCTTTGCGGTGGCGATATTGCCAACTATCACATCAATATTATATTTTTTCTTTATGGTTTTTAATGTATCAATTACATTTTGTGAATGTCCATGAGCACTATCAACGACTATAACATCAACCTCGGCTTCGATAAGTGCTTCTATTCTCTGGTAATCATGAACACCTGTAGCAGCACCGACACGCAGTCTGCCCCTTTTGTCACGGGCTGATATCGGGTATTGCTGAACGCGGTCAATATCTCTCATGGTAATAAGCCCTGCCAGATTACCATTACCATCAACCAACAGCAGCTTTTCGACCCTGTGTTTCTGGAGGATTCCTCTTGCCTGCTCCAACGTGGTACCTGCCGGGGCGGTGATGAGGTTACCCTTTGTCATTACATCGTTTATTTTTACTTCGTCATCCTGAAGGAACTTGAGGTCCCTTCTGGTAAGCAGTCCTATGAGTTTTTTACCATCAACAATTGGCACACCTGAAATATTGTGCTCAACCATCAGTTGCCTTGCTCTTAAAACATTCTGGTCAGCGGTAAGAGTAACCGGGTCAAGTATTACCCCGTTTTCACTGCGTTTTACTTTTGCAACTTCTAATCTTTGTTCTTCTATAGAAAGATTTTTGTGAATAATCCCAATGCCGCCCTCTTGTGCCAGTGCGATAGCCAGCGCAGATTCAGTTACAGTATCCATCGCGGCAGAAATAATGGGGATGTTTATATCAATATTGTTGGTCAGTCGTGTTTTTGTGTCGGCCTGACTGGGGACAAAATCACTTTTTGCCGGTATCAACAGGACGTCATCAAAAGTTATGCCTTCAGCGACAATTTTGCTGTCTTTCATTCTATTCTCCATGAAAATACCTCTGTCATAAGGTAATAATTAACAAACCAATATAATATGGTTTTTTGACTTCGTCAAAGCTTTTCAGTTGTTTTTACCAAATGCGGGGCGAATTATGCTTTTTCCCGACAGAACCGGCAACGTCCTATAAAAAATTTAATGAAATTTTTTATTAGCGCGAACCTAACTAAGACTAAAGTGGTATTATATAATAGAAACAATTATTTTTCAGGAGAATATAAAATGGAAAATGGGAAAAAATATAGGATTGCGATTGTTGGTTTGCTGGCATTTGTGATATTTGGTGTTACTGCTTTAATAGCAATGACTTCAGGGGGAGATCAGAGGGCTAGTTTAACCTGTCAGGATGTAAAATCATGTTCAACTCAGGTTTGTTCAAATAGTTGTACATGTCTGACTAAAGAAGATGGCAAATGCCCCGCAGATTGCTCAAAAGAGTGCTGCACTGCTAAAAACGCCGAGGAAAAGGTAGAATCATGCTCATTGAGCAGCCCAAAATCATGCTGCAATAAAAACTAAACCAAGACTGATTTTTGTTAAAAAAGGCTGTTTCTTGAAAAAGAACAGCCTTTTTTATTAAATAATACCCAAAAATTGTTTTTTTGCGCCCCTTTTGATTATAGAATCAGTCTATATTGGTGAAAAGCCCAGAACCGCGGAAAAGGCTATTAGTTTTTTGAGGGACACCGGTGGACGAAAAAACAGATTCGGATTTGGTGGAAGAAGCTCTTAGAGGCAATGGCGAAAGCTTCACAATGTTGTGCCAGAGATACTATCCTGCTATGGTTGCTATTGCAAAGTCCATATTGACAGACAGGCATCTTGCTGAAGATGCTGCCCAAGAGAGCTTTGCCCATGCCTGCTGTAATCTTTCGGGGCTTATAAGAAAAGATAAATTCGGCGGATGGCTGGCAGTGATATGCAGAAATGCGGCTATGGATATTGCCCGCAGGCATAAAAGAATTAGATATTTTGAGGATTTTTCAACCCTGGAGGCGAAGCCAGAATATGAAGATCAGGACTTCTCTAAAATCAGACAGTCAATTGCCAAACTTAAACCAGCGGAAAGAGAATTGATTTTCTTAAGGTATTATGATGAAAAGTCTTATGACCATATATCGAATGTGCTTAGCATAAGCACCCAGGCGATAAATGGCAGGCTAAGAAGAATAAAGAAAAAAATCGCGGTGCATTTAAATGGTAGTTTTGCTGAGGCAAAAAATTATGAATGATAAAGACAGTGAAAAGCTCGACGAGATGATTACTCACGCCATAAGCGAGGAAAATATCGAATTCGATGCTGAAAAATGGAAACAGAAGTACAGCAAGGAATATTCAATGCTGACCTGCGGAGCAAATAACTTTCATATCAAGAAGAACTGGTTAACAAAAGTGAGAAATATTATGAAAAACAAAATAATAAAACTGGCGGTTGCAGCAGTGATTACTATCGTGGCATTAGTAGGAATAAACCATTTTGGCGGTTCAATTGACGGAACCTCTACTGTCTGGGCATCTCTGGCAGATCGAGTAATGAAGATCGATATTTGTACCTACCGGATTAGAACAACAATGGTAAATGTTCCGAATACGCCGACAGGGATGGAAATAGAAATATTTGCATATAACAGCCTTGAACACGGCATGCGAGCAGATGCTTACATTGGAGACAAGCTCATGTCAGCAACTTATGTAGACCCGCAGACAAAAGCAATACTTTCTGTACTCCATGACCAGAAAAAATATGTAAAAATGCAGATGAATGATGAACAATTTCGAGAATACCAGTCAGAGAACAATCCGCGAGAAATGATCAAAAATTTTATGATATACGGTTTCACAGAGCTTGGTGTATCTGATATTAACGGAATCAAGGCAGAAGGAATTATGGTTACCGACCCGAATGTGTTCGCGGGTATATTCAGCAAAGTCAAGGCTGAGCTTTGGGTTGATGT
>CAZBKA010000009.1:0-37980 GCA_964492365.1 uncultured Pirellulales bacterium
CCTCAACGAAATCAACATAGGTTTCGAGAGTCTTGCCCTCTTCAACCGTAATAACTCCGTCTTTACCAACCCTCTGAAATGCCTCTGCCATAATCTTACCTATCGCAAGATCATTATTCGCAGAAACAGATGCGACATTGATAATGTCCCCTGCCTTTGAAATATCTACAGGTTTGGCAATCTCTGTCAGCTTCTTCATAACCGCTTCGCCGGCCTTTTGCATACCGCGATTAATCGCCATCGGATCTGCACCTGCTGCAATATTCTTAAATGCCTCCTTGAACATTGCCTCTGTCAGAACCGTTGCAGTAGTTGTACCGTCACCTGCAATCTTAGATGTCTTGCTGGCTGCTTCTTTTACCAGTTTGGCACCCATATTTTCAATCTTATCAACCAGATCAACCTCTTCTGCCACAGTCACACCGTCCTTGGTTACCAATGGACCGCCCCAACCTTTGTCGATAACGACATTGCGACCACGGGGCCCAAGCGTTGACTTCACTGCCGCCGCCAGCTTCACAACACCGGCCAGCAAGCCGTCCCTGGCGTCAGATTCAAATGCTAAGTCTTTCACTGCCATAATTGCATTTCTCCTAAACATGCTTCATTAAAAGGTTTATACTCTTTTTCACACTATTTAAAACAAAACTGGCAAAAAAACTGCCAGTCATATTCCCGTTATCATGTGCAAAACCGATACCAATAACCACACCCCGCACCCCCTTAAATAAACCCACCACCCCTAAAACCCTGCTTTTACAGGACTTAGAACCAAAAATAGATTTTAAAATCCCCAACCAACGCAAAACCAGCACCCCCAAAAAACCACTTTTGGCACCCCCAAAAACCGCCGCCACCGCCATCTTGACAGCCCACAAAAACAACCTTCACCATCAACACACATATTTTCCATATCGCGTCCAAATGTTTTTAATTGGCAATTTTCAAAGCCAAAAGTAAAATAAGTCTGCTTTGATTTTAAAATAACTATTTGTTAGAGGCCAGACGAATGAATTCAAGACAGCGAGTCATAAGTGCATTTGAAAGAAAAGGCTACGACAGAATACCCGTCAAGCACGAAGCAACCCCTGAAATAAACCAGATGATAATGTCGCATTTCGGTCTTAAAAACAATGAGCAGCTCCTGCGAGTCCTCGGCGATGATTTCAGATACATAGAACCCATCTACATCGGTCCAGAATTAAAAACTTTCCCCGATGCAAGCATAGAAGGATATTTCGGCGAAAGATACAAATACGCCCAGTTTCAGGGCGGAAAATACCTCGAAGCATCTTATCTGCCGTTTGCCGGCATCAGAAAACTAAAGGACCTGGACCGCTCACATTTCCCAAAAGCCGACTGGTTCGACTATTCAACTATAAAACAGCAATGCAAAAATTTTAATGGCCAATATGCAATTTGTGCCGGCAGCGCAGGAGACATGGATTTCATTAACAGCATCGCCCGCACCAGAGGCATGGAAGAGGTACTAATGGACCTGATAGATGGCAACGAAGTCTACCTCGAAATAATGCAGGCAAGATTCGATTTCTATTACAACACCCATAAATATATGCTCGAAGCCGCTGACGGCCTCATAGACTTCATGCACGTAGGAGACGATCTCGGCACCCAGCTTGGTCCAATGATAAGCATGGACATATTTGAAAAGTATTTTGTCCCCAAGTATAAAAAATATTTCGAAATGGTTCACAGCTTCGGCTCAAGAACCATGATGCACATGTGCGGCTGCGTCCACGATTTTCTGCCCCGACTCATCGAAATAGGTTTAGATGTCTACGACGTCGTCCAGCCGACAACACAAGCCATGCAAATAGAAAACCTCAAAAAATTCGTAGGCGACAAAATAGTCTTCCAGGGCAGCATGTGCGTCCAGAGCACACTCGCATGGGGCACACCCAGGCAGGTCGAAGATGATGTCGAAAAAAGATTAAAACTATTTCCAAAAGGAGGCCTCTTCCTGGGCCCAACACACGCAATACAAGTAGGCTCCCCTTTAGAAAACATCCTCGCAATGTACCGAAAAGCCGCCAGCCTCACCGAAAACATTACCGATGAAATCCTATCGATACAGGACAACACCAACAACGAAAAAATAAACCTCTCAAAACTTTTCTAAAAAACCAATTAAAACAAAAAGAATGTAGACACTCCCGCCCATTGCTAATGTGAAAACCCAAAATCGGGGAGAGAGGATTCGAACCTCCGACCTCTGCGTCCCGAACGCAGCGCTCTACCAAACTGAGCCACTCCCCGAACTAAATCGGAATCCGGAAATATACCAAATCATCCAGACGATTGCAAGTTACAATAAATTAACTGCGTCAATATCTATACTAATTTTTACGCTAGGCTTAACCACCATCGTTCGTAAAGAGCTAAATAATGCGTTAATTTCAGCCGCCGATGGCCCCTGAACGATAATTTGCATACGATGTGACCGCTGAACTCTGCTTATTGGAGCAGGCAATGGCCCTCTGATTGTTATGTTAAGACCATCCTTAGCAACAAGATAATCAATATTTTGCCGCATATTACCGCAGGCCCTCTGCAGCCTCTCAAAATTGCTGTCACTCATACCAATCACCGCCAAACGCCAATATGGTGGCAAATTGCAGGCTTTTCGGTGTTTCAGTTCTTCTTTTACAAAGCCCTCAAAATCATTTTTCATCGCAAAACCAATAACCGGCTGATCAGGCAAAAATGTCTGCGTATAAACAGTTCCCTTCTTTTCACTTCGCCCTGTACGACCAGCAACCTGGCTTATAAGCTGAAAGGTTCTTTCATTTACGCGAAAATCAGGAATATACAAGCTGGTATCTGCACTGATTATCCCTACAACCGTAACATCGGGAAAATGAAGCCCCTTCGCAAGTATCTGCGTACCAGCAAGAATATCTATTTTATGTTCGCTGAAATCTTTCAACAACTGGTAATAATTGCCATTGGCCATAGAATCACTATCGATCCGGGCTATTTTCGCATCTGGGAATTTAGTTTTTAATTCTTCTTCAAGCCTCTGCGAACCAAGTCCAATCATCGTCATATTTTTGCCGCAAAGCGGACAAACCTTAGGAACCAGTGTTTTTGAACCGCAATAGTGGCATATAGCATACCCGCTATGCATATGCTTGCCGACAACCGTCTGCATTTTACCAGCAGAGTGAGTTTTGTGAAAAGTCAAAGTGACATCACAATTGTGACATTTGACAGTATCCTTGCATGATGGGCAGAAAATAAAATTGCTATACCCCCTCCTGTTTAAAAGCAGGATGGCCTGCTCTTTCTTTTGAAGCGCCTCCGTTAATTTCGCTGCCAATTGCTCAGAAATAAGACTTGCACCGTTTTTTGTGAAAAAACTATCTTTCATATCAACCAGTTTCATCTCCGGCATAGGCAGATCCATAACACGCTTTGGTAGTGACATTCTGGTAAACTGTTCCCTGTTCATACAATTTATAAGCGACTCCAGCGATGGTGTTGCAGAGCCTAAAATACAATGTGCCTTCGCCAAATGTGCCCTTTTGATTGCAACGTCCTTGCCGTTATACCTCGGCGTTGTATCCTGTTTATAGCTGGTCTCATGTTCTTCATCGACTACGATAAGCCCTAAGTTACTCAACGGGGCAAAAACCGCCGAGCGTGCACCAATTACAACATCAGCAAGCCCCGCTTTAATTTTTTGCCACTGGTCATTCCTTTGAGGCCCATTCAACCCAGAATGCATAACTGCCAATCTTTCAAAGCGATCCTTAAAACGCTGAACCGTCTGAGCAGTAAGAGCAATTTCAGGTAATAAAACTATAGCTGATTTGCCAAGTTCAATCGTTTTTTGAATTGCACGAATATATACTTCCGTTTTTCCACTATCGGTAACGCCATGCAGTAAAGTCACACCGAAGTTCGCTGATTCAATCTGGCTATTTATATGATCAAGCGCATTTTGCTGATCCTGATTCAAAACTATTTCTTTAGATTTCAAGGTCAAAGCAGGCGGAATTGCCGGCAGTGATTTGAGCACTGTTTTTTTTTCGACTTTTAAAATCCGTTTCATAACAAGGCTTTTTATTGATATTGCAGTGCAATTTGCATTTTCAGCAACACTGCTTAGCTCAATTGCTGAGTCTGGGCTGAAAGCATTGTGTTCTTTCAGAAATTCTATAATCTGCTTTTGCTTTTGACCCTTGATTCCTTCTATCAGGGTTTGGTCTTCAGCATCAATGTAGATAAATTTCTGTTTTTTAATTCCGGCACCTTTTTTTACTGCTGCGGGAACAATCGCTGAGAGTACTTGACCAAGCGGACAGACATAATAGCTGCTTATCCATTTAGCCAAGGTAAGCAGATTTTCATCTATTAATGGCGTTGGGTCGATTACTGCTGTGACTTTTTTTAATCTATATTTTTTGCCGTCAGCAGCGGACTCATCTTTTTTCACATCATTGATAATACAAAAAGCATTCTGTGCCTTATTTCCCCTTCCAAAAGGCACCTGCACCCGCTGACCGGGCAGTATTGGCCATAATTCATCGCTGACGGCATAATCAAACTCATTATCGACAGCAGAATCGAATGCCACACGGATAATATGCCCACAGCAACCATGCTGAGTAATATCATCTTCTGGACTCATATCAAAAAGTTCTTGAGTTCGGTCACGCTTCATTTGATTTGTAAATCCCCTGCTCACGACGTTTTTCTGCACTTTGGGAAATCACCGTATCCTCTTTGATATCCAAACCTGTTTTTTCTATCAGACCCTTGATGTAATCAAGATGGGGACATTGTGATGCATGGAAATTATCTTTTGTCATGCATGATGAAAGCTGGACAACAACTTTATCTTTTGTGATGTTTTCTTTTTTTGCAGCAACCCGCAGAAAATTTGTCAGCTTGCGATGAATTGCCCTGCCGCAACAACCGCCACAGGTCAAATTCATAATTCTGTAAGGCTTATCCATTGGATAACACTCAAAGCCGCCCGTTCTTTCGTGGAATGCCTTTTCACAAAGATAACCAGGACAACGCTGTTTAACTATATCACATTGAACAACGATTATGTATTCCTTTTGAGCGAAGTCAATCACTTTAAGCCTTCCTATGTAGTTAAAAATTTAAAACAAACAAACCTGTTGCATTGTCTCAAGTCATAATGAAACTGTCAAGAACAGCCGAGACAATCGTGTGAAAATAACATAGATATTAAGGCTGTTCATTTATTGCAAGTTGCAATTGTCAGGCTGATCTGGTATGGTTCTGTTTATATTTTTAAGGTCTTCCATTTAATATGCCGGCTTATCTGAATAGTTAGCTTAAAGAAATTTGAGAGGCAAATATGACAAAGAAACTTTTTTTCATCAAATCAGCAGTGATCTTTTTATTGGCAGGAAGTATAGCGAGTTCTTTAGCGGACATTGAAAATCCGAAAACCAAATGGTTTAAAGGCTGTATTCACGCACATACGCTCTGGTCGGATGGACAGGATTATCCTGAGTGGTTTGCTGTATATTACAAGGAACATGGATACAATTTCGTTTCATTCACGGACCACAATATAACTCAGCAAGGTGCGAAATGGGTGGATGAGAAAGAACTTTTAAGCAAAAGATGTGCCGAGCGTTTCGGTGCCGACTGGATAGAGAGCCGAGAGCTTGAGGGTAAAAAACAAGTTAAGCTGAAAACACTGAACGAATTTCGTCACCTTTTTGAAGAGCCGGGCAAATTTATGTTTATCAGTGGGGAAGAAATCACCCCCGCAAGAGGACACGTAAATGTAATTAATAGTACTGAAAGGCTCGGAGTCAAAGATGAAAGCGGCAACGACACTCAGATACTCCAAACCAATATCGACTGGATCAGGGAACATGAAAAACAAGCAAACCAACCAATGATCGCAACAGTGAATCACCCGAATTGGCAATGGTTCATCCAAACAGAAGATATTCTTCCGCTCACAGGGCAGGTGTTTGTCGAGATATACAATGCTGCCAATGGATGCAAAAATTTTGGTGATGAGAATCGTGTTTCAATGGAAAGAATGTGGGATATTCTACTGGCGATGCGGCTGGGCGTTTTGGATCTGCCCATAATCTATGGAACCGCCACTGATGATACACATGGATGGTATGACAGCGCCGGACCAGGACGAGGCTGGGTCGTAGTTCGCTCAGCCTATCTAACACCAAATCACATTGTTAACGCAATGAAAGCTGGAGACTTTTATGCTTCAAGCGGAGTAGGTTTGAAAGACGTGCAGTTTGATGGCAGCACACTCACTGTCGAAGTTGAGCCAGAGGCTGATGTTTCTTTCACAATTCGCTTTATCGGCACAAAAAAAGGGTTCGATACGAGCACACAAGAGAAAACATTTAAAGATGCAGATAAAGATTGCACGCTCTTGGTCTACAGCGACGAAATTGGCACTGTCCTGAAAGAAGTCAAAGCTAATAAAGCCCAGTATAGCCTCACAGGCGATGAACTTTACGTTCGCGCAACTATTATTTCGAGTAAGCTGAAAGAAAGACCTCACGTTCCGGGCGAATTTGAGCGGGCCTGGACACAACCATTTGTGCCGAGAGAGAGCAGATAGAGCTTATTTGACATGGCAGCTGTTGGCGTCAATTTTGTTTATTTCTTGAGCTTCTAAGGTATTGGCGATAAAATGCAGGATTTGGTAAATAGAAGGTAAGCTTAAATTCTGCTTTATTATGAATAAATTTAAACTTGTAAGTAAATTTAAACCTTCCGGGGATCAGCCACAGGCGATTGAAAAGCTGATTCATGGACTGGCTGAGAATAAAAAGCACCAGACACTGATGGGTGTTACTGGCAGCGGTAAGACTTTTACGATGGCTAATGTTATCGAAAGCTATAACAGACCAACGCTGGTAATCTCACACAACAAAACCCTGGCGGCACAGCTTTACGAAGAATTTAAGGAGCTTTTTCCTGAAAATGCGGTTGAGTATTTTGTCAGCTATTATGATTACTATCAGCCCGAAGCTTATATCCCGCAGAGAGATATTTACATAGAAAAAGATGCTTCTAAAAACGATGACCTTGATCGACTGAGGCTTTCAACAACAACGAGTCTTTCAACCAGGAGTGACTGTATTATCGTTTCTTCGGTTTCATGTATTTTTGGTTTGGGTTCACCTGAAGATTACAAAGCATCTGTTGTTGCGGTTCGGGTTGGTGACGAAATTGATAGAAATGAGTTTTTGGGCAGACTCGCGGATCTGCAATACAGCAGAAACGATTTCGAGTTCGAACGGGGCAAATTCAGGGTCAGGGGTGACGTTGTTGAGCTGTTCCCATCTTATGAATCATTTGCAATAAGATTTGAATTCTTTGGCAACGAGATTGAAAACATAAGCTATATCAATCCGGTATCAGGAGACGTGCTCGCACGTGAAAAACAGGTATTCATATACCCTGCTCAACATTACATCATGCCCGCAGAGAGGATTGAACCGGCAACGATAAGCATCAAGCGTGAGTTGAACGAAAGGCTTAGGGAGCTGAGGCAGGAAGGGAAACTGTTGGAAGCTCAGAGGCTTGAAGCACGAACTATGTACGATATTGAGATGATGACCGAGATTGGTTATTGCAGCGGAATAGAAAACTACGCCAGACATCTCAGCGGGTTAAAGCCCGGAGAAAGGCCTTATACACTGATAGATTATTTTCCAAAGGATTTTCTTCTTATCATAGATGAATCTCATGTAACGCTGCCGCAGGTAAAAGCAATGTGGGCAGGCGACAGGAGCAGAAAGCAGGTTTTGGTTGACCATGGATTCAGGCTGCCAAGTGCAATGGACAACAGACCACTTAGATATGATGAATTTGAGCAGATATGGAAAAATGTAATATTTGTCTCAGCAACACCTGGCCCTTTAGAGATGGAAAAATGCAGCAATGAGGTCGTGGAACAGATAATCCGTCCTACGGGGCTGATTGACCCGGAAATTCAGGTTTACCCTGCAAAGGACCAGATTAAGCATCTTCTGGGGGAAATTGAAAAACGAGTTAAGGCAAAAGAGAGAATCCTGGTTACAACACTGACCAAGAGAATGGCGGAGGATTTGTCAAATTATCTTTCTAATATGGGATTTCGATGCAAATATCTGCATAGTGAAGTAGAAACCCTGGATAGAATTGAGATACTTCGCGATTTGCGTAATGGTGAGTTTGATATTCTTGTCGGTATTAATTTGCTTCGAGAAGGTCTGGATTTGCCCGAAGTATCAGCAGTTGCGATTCTTGACGCCGACAAAGAGGGATTCCTCAGAAGTGAGACATCCCTGATACAGACAATTGGTCGAACAGCCAGAAATGTCAATGCCACTGTGTTTATGTACGGCGACAAGGTGACCAATTCTATGCAAAAAGCTATTGACGAAACCAACAGACGTCGTAAAATCCAGTTAGAATATAATAAAGAGAATAATATTACACCCAAAACGATATATAAAGAAATTCGCAAGGGCTTTGCTGAGCAGATTAAAGCAAGGCAAATAGCCATCAAAGCTGTCCAGAGCAACGAATCTGAGTTTGAAAAGCTTGAAACCATCAGCCAGATAGAAACAGAGATGCTTAAGGCCGCCGAGCAGATGGAATTTGAGAAGGCTGCTTTTTTGCGTGATAAATTGAAAGAATTACAAGAAATGCCGCAGCTTGAGATTACTAACAAAGATAAAATTATAAAGAAAAAGAGAAAAAAATGACAAAACTGAACATGGCCCCAATCAGACCTTTAATAAAATTAGCTGTCGAAGAAGACCTTGGCACCGGCGACGTAACCAGTGAGCTTTTCTTCGATGATAAAATCTCATCAAAAGCCAAAATTGTTTCTAGGGAAGAGATCGTGGTTTGCGGGATGGCGATAGCTGAAGAAATTCTCAGTCATTACAGTCAGGACCTCAAAATAAAAATCCATGTCGAAGATGGTCAGCGGGCACATGTAGGCACGAAACTGGCAACAATCGAAGGCCCAATGCTGCCAATGCTAAGCGCCGAAAGAGTTTTGCTGAACTTTCTGCAGAGGTTAAGCGGTATCGCAACGACAACAAAGAAATATGTATGGGCGGTTAAAGGCACTAAAGCAAAAATATATGACACCAGAAAAACAACTCCTGGCTGGCGAATTCTGGAAAAATATGCGGTAAGGTGTGGCGGCGGATATAATCACAGAATTGGTCTTTACGACGGTATTTTAATCAAGGACAACCATATTGCTCAACTCGGTAAAAACTTCTATCCAAAGCTAAAGAAAATTATCGAAGAAGCAAAAAAAGTAAAGAGTGTTAAATTTATAGCAGTTGAAGTCGACCATGTCGATGACCAGTTGACCCATGTTCTGAAAATTGAAGGGATTGATATAATTCTGCTTGATAACATGGGACAATGGCAGCTTAAACACGCTGTACAGATCCGAAATAAGATGAAAGGTAAGGGTAAAAAACCCCTGCTTGAAGCTTCAGGGAACATCAACCTGAATTCGGTTTCTGCGGTGGCGCATTGCGGCATCGACAGGATAGCAATCGGGGCTATTACACATTCAGCAGTGTCGGTCGATATCGGTCTGGACAGGTAAGGTATGTATGGATTTTAATGACAAGCTCGACCCCGATAAGATAAAAAAAAATCTACCTTGCAAAACAGTCGGAACAGAAATCGTTGTTTTTGCGAGTACATCGAGCACAAATGATATTGCATGGGAATACGCCTCGAATAAAAATAATAACGGGCTTGTAATCTTTGCAGAAGAACAGTCCGCCGGCAGAGGCAGAAACGGCAAAAAATGGCTGGATGCACCCGGACAAAGTCTGCTTTTTTCTGTTTTGCTGACTGATAGTAAATTTGATGCCGAAACTTTATCCCTGACTTGTGCGGTTGCAATCGCAGAGGCAATTGACAAAGTCGGAAAACATCAGGCAAAAATAAAATGGCCTAACGACATAATGCTAAACGGTCAAAAACTGGCGGGGATACTTATAGAATCCAGGAAAATCAGAAACAAAAACAGCTTTGTTATCGGTGTAGGGATAAATTGCCATCAGCATAAAGACCGGATCGACAAACAAATAATGGATATTGCTACGAGCCTTGACATTGAAAGCGGTAATATTTGTGACCGGATATCTGTTGCTAAAAGGATTCTGGTCAGTCTTGAGTATTGGCTCGGTAAAATTGAAAAAAATAAAAAGATAATTACGCAGCAGTGGTGTAGCAGAAGCATTCAGCTTAATCATCGAATAACACTGAGCTATAACGGCAAAAATTTCACCGGAAACTGCATAGGCATTGACCCACAAAAAGGGTTGATAGTGCAGCTCGAAACCGGTGGAGTCAGGATGTTCGATGCGGTCCATTGCAGTATTATTAAATAAATTTTAGCATCAGATGCGATTCTGTCTCACACAGCCATACCCGTCTAATCCGGAACTGTTGGCATACCAATAGGTTCGGTCGTGTTCGTTTTGATCTCAAAAATTAAAATGTTCCGTTTAATAAACCCGCGGCTTATGCTATATTGTATTGTTATTGGTATTTTTGATTATTAACAATTTCTGAGGAAATACAATGGCAGAAAAATTTGACGTAGTGGTTATAGGCTCAGGGCCTGGCGGTTATTCAGCGGCAATCAGGTGTGCACAAAAAGGAGCAGCAACGGCTATCGTTGAAAAAGCAGATATGGGCGGTACTTGTCTTAACTGCGGATGCATCCCATCTAAGGCCTTATTGGGTTCTGCTCATTTTTTAACCTTAGCAAAATATTCCAACCTTATGGGCGTTAATATCGATGGTAATGTAAGCCCAAACTGGCCAAAAATGCAGGCAAGAAAAGATGCCATAGTTGAAGGTTTTCGTAAAGGCGTCAGCGGACTGGTGCAGGCCAATAAGATAAAAATATTCAAGGGAACCGGAATTGCAAAGTCAGCTAACAAAGTCCTGGTAACAGATAATTCCGGCACAACAGAGATTGAAACAAAAAACATTATTTTAGCCACTGGATCACAGCCCGTGGAGATACCTGTTTTCCCGTTTGATGGTAAAACTATTATCAGCAGCAAGGAAACCCTCAGTCTGGCAAACGTACCTCAATCTATGGTAATCATCGGCGGCGGAGTTATTGGTTGCGAGATGGCTTGTGTATATGCAACTGTCGGAACAAAAGTAACTATCGTTGAAGCACTTGCCAGTATATTGCCGAATGAGGACCCATGGGTAAGCCAAATGCTAACGAGAGAATTTAAGAAACTGGGAATCGAAACACTTGCAGGTCGCAAAGTAATGGGAGTTACTGTATCAGGCGGCATGGGTAAAGTTTCGCTTGACAACGGTCAAACTGTCGATGCTGAAAAAGTCCTTGTAGCTGTCGGAAGAAAAGCCAGCTGCGATAAGGAAACCATTGACAACCTCGGATTGAAAACAACAAGAGGCTCTGTCATTGAAGTTAATAAAAAAATGGAAACAAACGTCAAGGGCGTTTACGCTATCGGCGATGTTGTAGGAACAACCTACCTTGCTCATGGAGCATTTGCTGAAGCGGAGGTAGCAGCCGCAAATGCTGCAGGCGGAAACGAAACATTCGGCGATTACAACCTGATACCCAGAGCTGTTTACACGTTCCCTGAAGTGGCCTCAATCGGAAAAAATGAAACAAAATGTGAAAAGGAAGGCATTGAAACGGTTGTTGGCAAAGCAATGTTCAAATCTAACGGCAGAAGTGTAGCTCATAATGAAAACGCCGGAGAAGTGCGGGTCATCAGAAATAAAGCAGATAATAAAATAGTTGGTATCACAATGGTAGGTGCAGCAGTTACGGAGATGCTGGCGGCTGCGAGAGCCTTAATAGGCACTACTGAAAAAATAACCGATATCTGTTTTGCTCATCCAACCGTTTCCGAAGTTTTAAAAGAAGCATGGGAAGATGCATTTGGAATCAGTTTACATGTGCCCCCAAGACCATAAAAAACTCGAGCTTGAAATAATAGACCTTGGGCTGACAGATTACCGCCAGACGCTCGAGCTGCAGAAAGAGCTCTGGCAAAAAAGGTACAACAAAGAGATAGTAAACACTGTCCTGCTTGTTGAGCATCTTCCGGTGATAACACTGGGAATAAGAGCAGAAAAAAATAAGTTTCTTGTCAGCAAAGAACAATTAAAAGAAAAAAATGTCGATGTTATTGAAATTCGCAGAGGCGGAGGCGCAACTGCCCACAATCCGGGACAACTGGTACTATACCCGATTCTGAATCTTAATGAGTTGAATCTCGGCATAAGCGATTATGTGCACAAACTTGAGGATGTAACAATAAAACTCTTAAAAGAGTTAAACGTCAAGGCTGAAAGAAAAAATGGATTTCCGGGAATATGGGTAGGCGAAAAAAAGATCGCTTCGGTAGGCGTAAGGGTAAGCAAACTTGTAACGTACCATGGTTTAGCAGTAAATATTTGCAATGACCTGTCTGTTTTCGATAACATTGTTCCCTGCGGCATCGACGGTGTTGAGATGACTTCGGTTTTTAAAGAAACCAACGTCAGATACTCGATGGAAAAAGCAAAAGACATATTAAAAAAATTATTGATAGAAACTTTTTCATGCAAGGATATGTTCGACTATGGAAAAATTCCGTAAATTACCAGCCTGGCTTAAAAGACCCCTGCCCTGCAGTCAAACATACAATAATACCGACAACTTGTTACAAGACCTTGGATTGCAAACCATATGTTCAAACGCAAATTGCCCGAATAAGGGTCAGTGCTGGGACAGAGGAACCGCAACCGTTTTAATCCTCGGCAATATATGCACAAGAAACTGCAAATTCTGTTCTGTCAAAAAAGGCAAACCCCTCCCTCCTGATCCGACTGAACCCGAAAAACTTGCGATCATGGCAGAAAAAATGAATTTGAAATACATTGTAATAACATGCGTAAACCGAGACGACTTAGCCGATGGCGGAGCCAGGCATTTTAAAAATTGTATTGAAACTGTCAGAAATAAAAAGTCTGAAATAAAATTTGAAATACTTGTCGGCGATTTCAGAAACAATCAAAAAGAGGCCTTGGAAATATTGAAACCGGCTTTGCCATTCGTTTTTGCTCATAATGTCGAGACCGTACCATCGCTTTACCCGGTCGCAAGAATGGGTGGCAATTATAAGCTATCCTTGAATTTGCTCAGGATTGCAAAAGATATGTACGAAAATGTCCAGACAAAATCATCCATAATGCTGGGGCTGGGAGAAAAAGATGACGAAGTATTGAATGTATTAAGGGACCTCAGAGATGTCGGTTGCGACAGGATCACAATAGGACAATATTTAAAACCTGCAAAAGATTCACTCGACGTAGTCGAATACATAACACCTGAAAGGTTTGATTTCTGGAAACAAAAAGCAATCGAAACAGGTTTTAGCTGGGTAATGAGCTCTCCATTTACACGCAGTTCATATTTTGCCGAACAGGAAAACACCATTTAAATCCTTTAAAACCTGATTTTATAGGCCTTAATTTTTAAAAAATCTCTCCAATATTTTTTAACTACGATTTGGCAGTGATATAAAACAATTTATATACTTTAGCCGGTAGTAGTGTTTAGTAGTGCTTGGAGTGGATTGGTCGCGTTACTATAGTGGTATGGGGGTTAAAAAAAAGTGAAGGCGATTAAAATTTGCTTAAAGCCAAAAGGCTGTGTTCTCATTATATCAATGATTTTTATGGTTATACTTTCTGTTCTTTCTATCAGCATAGCGACCATGTCTGATAACAACCTGCAGATTGCAAATAATTATAGTAAAGGAAGCAGAGCTCTTGAAAGTGCTCAATCAGGGTTAGAAATACTGCGTCATTACCTTGATAATATCGCTGTCCAGCCGACATTGTCAAGTGTCGCATCGAAACTCCAATCGGACATGACTGCATACTACACCAGTGGTGATTCCACTATCTATATACCAAACGTAACTTTAAACTCACAGTCGAAGCAGTATTATTCTGCAGTTATAACACAGGTTGATGCGAAAATATTGCAGCTTGATATAACAGGCAAGTGCGATGATATCACAAGAACCATAAGAACAAATTTTAACTTCGATGAAACTGGTAATAGTGTTTTTGATTTCGGCGTTGCAACAAAAGGTCCTTTAAGTATGACTGGTCAGGCCGAAATTGACGGAGTTAATACGGTAGATATTGCTATAGAAGCAAGTGTCTATGTCGAAGGTGTTAACGGCCTTTACGGTGATTCTTTTTCTATAACAAACAATGCAAGCGTTGCTGGAAATGTTAGCATTGCAGATCCTGACGGTTCATATACTGTCGGAACTAAAGCATCTGTAGGAGGTGTCGAAGGCGATGAAAATGTTTTTGTAGGAGTTCCTTATGTTGAATTCCCAATACCAAACCCAGATTACTTCAGTGTCTATGCCACAGGCCCCACCATAAACTCAACAACTAATATCAGCAATTATACAGTTTTGAACAATGTAACAATTGCCGCCAACACTAATCCAACTTTTGCAAGTCATGTTATTATCAACGGTGTTTTATTTATTGAATCACCAAATCATGTCTCTTTTGCAGGACAATCAACTATAAATGGTGTAATAGTCGGAGATGGCAATCTTGACAGCCCTGACAGCAGCATAAAATTTTCAGGTCAGGTAATATCAAGTGATGCGTCCATTTTAAATGAAGAACAATTTGGCGGAATTGTGAATGAAACAGGAACATTTATTCTTGCTCCAGGTTTTAGTTTAGACTTCAGCGGCCAGGCAAACACAATGAATGGTGCAATAGCAGGAAGCGGAATTTCCTTCACTGGACAGGCAGGTGGTATGATTAATGGATCAATCATCAATTACTCCAGTGATGTTATGACTTTAACTGGTCAAACAACCCTTACTTTTAATCGTAGCGGAAGAGACTCCAATCCAAGCGGGTTCACTTCAACGCCAATACTGAAATTTAATCCAGGTTCTTATTCTGAAATTTAATTAAGTTACAGACGGACCCTAAGCTGAAAAATCCGCAAAATTGTTACAAATACCCCATATTGTTATTTTACTATTGTAAAATAAGAGTATAAGTACACCCTGCTGCAACTCCATATATCCAAAAACAACGAAATATTACATCCGCCTTTTACTTTTCCAGAGAATTAACTTTAGTTACCTGCCTTATTACCTTTTCTTATTTGACAGTTTAACTCATTTTTAGTCTAATTGGCCGGAATTTAGACGTAGTAAATATGACAAGTGAATGATGGTGATATATGCAATTAGTGCAAATTTAGTCAGGAGATTTTAGCGTGCCAAAACGAGACGACATTAACAAGATAATGATTATCGGTTCAGGACCAATTATTATTGGTCAAGCATGTGAGTTTGATTATTCGGGCACGCAGGCCTGTAAAGCTCTTCACAGTCTGGGATATAAAATAGTGCTGGTTAACTCCAACCCCGCAACAATTATGACTGACCCTGGAATGGCAGATATAACATACATCGAACCATTGAACATCGAAACAATGGAAAAGATTATTGCCAAAGAAAGACCCGATGCACTGCTTCCAAACCTTGGCGGTCAAACTGCCTTGAACCTTTCCTCTGAACTTGCAAAAGAAGGAATTCTGGATAAGTATGGCGTAAAAGTTATTGGCATACAGATTGACGCAATTGAAAGAGGTGAGGACCGAATCGAATTCAAAAAAACAATGGATCGGCTCGGGGTTGAAATGGCAAAAAGTGCCCCGGCTCTTAGTGTTGAGGAGGGACTGGCTATAGCTGAAAAACTCGGATACCCCGTAGTTATTCGCCCTGCATATACTATGGGTGGAACCGGAGGCGGTTTAGTTTATAATTCAGAAGAATTCAAAACAGTGGCTCAAAGGGGACTGGCTGCAAGTATGGTTCATCAGATACTTGTTGAAGAATCGGTATTAGGTTGGGAAGAGCTTGAGCTTGAAGTTGTGCGAGATGCCAAGGGACAGAAAATTACAGTATGCTTTATTGAAAATGTTGACCCGATGGGTATTCACACCGGAGATTCTTACTGTACCGCTCCTATGCTGACTATCAGTCAGAAACTGCAGAACAAACTACAGAAGCATTCTTATGATATCGTCGATGCAATTGAAGTTATCGGCGGAACAAATGTACAATTTGCCCATGATCCAAAAACTGACAGGGTCATCGTCATTGAAATTAACCCGAGAACATCAAGATCATCTGCTCTTGCTTCTAAAGCCACGGGGTTTCCGATTGCTTTGATATCATCCCTGCTGGCAACAGGAATTACTCTTGATGAAATACCATACTGGCGAGACGGGACACTTGAAAAATACACTCCGTCAGGCGATTATGTTGTTGTCAAATTCGCACGTTGGGCGTTTGAAAAATTTAAAGGCATTGAAGATAAACTCGGTACGCAGATGAAAGCTGTCGGCGAAGTTATGAGTATCGGAAAAAATTACAAAGAAGCTTTCTTGAAAGCTATCCGATCACTCGAAAACAGCCGACCAGGGTTAGGCTTTGCAAAAAACTTCAACAAACTTTCTCTTGAGGAATTGCTTAACAAGGTTACCCCTGCAACAAGCGAAAGACAATTTATTATGTATGAAGCTCTGCGTAAAGGTGCAACTGTAGAGCAAATACAGGAAAGAACCAAGGAAAAAGCATGGTTCATCCAGCAGATGAAGGAGCTTGTCGAGCTTGAAGAACAATTGCTGAAATATAAAGGCAAAAATATTCCTGATTCTCTGCTTACACAAGCAAAGAAAGATGGTTTTAGCGATTTGTATCTTTCAAAAATATTATCAATCCCTGAAATTAAAATTCGCAAGCAGAGAATCGCTCTGGGCGTAGTTGAAGGATGGGAGCCTGTTCCAGTTAGTGGTGTTGAAGACGCAGCTTATTATTTTTCAACTTACAACGCACCTGACAAGGTAAGCACCACAAACAATAAAAAGATCATGGTCCTCGGCGGCGGTCCTAACCGTATAGGTCAGGGCATCGAATTCGACTATTGCTGTGTCCATGCAGCCTTTGCACTGCGGGAAGAGGGATATGAAACAATAATGGTCAACTGCAATCCGGAAACCGTTTCAACTGATTACGATACTTCCGATAAGCTGTACTTTGAGCCTTTGACTGTCGAAGATGTTTTGAGCATTTATGAAAAAGAAAAACCAAATGGTGTGATCGTCCAGTTCGGCGGACAAACCCCGCTTAATCTTGCAAAACAGTTGGGAGATGCCGGGGTAAAAATTATCGGTACATCACCTGAAGCGATAGATCTGGCTGAAGACAGGAAACTGTTCAATGACATGATGACGAAACTGAACATTCCAATGCCAAAGTCAGGCATGGCAAGCACTCTTGAACAAGCCTTAAAAATTGCTGACAATATTGGCTATCCAGTAATGGTTCGGCCATCGTATGTACTAGGCGGCAGAGGAATGGAGGTTGTTCACGATGAGCAGATGCTGCGAGAATATGTTGCAGCGGCTGTCGACGTAACACCGGAAAGGCCTATCCTGATAGATAAGTTCCTCGAAAATGCTATCGAAGCAGAAGCAGACGCAATTTCTGACGGAACCGATGCCTTTGTACCAGCAGTAATGGAACATATCGAGCTTGCAGGCATACACTCCGGTGACTCAGCATGTGTGATTCCGCCGGTATCAATCCCAGAAAAACACTTGAAGACAATTCGTGAATACACACGTAGGATCGCTATGGAGCTGCACGTTGTGGGGTTGATGAATATCCAATATGCAATTGCAGCCGATGTCGTCTATGTACTCGAAGCTAATCCAAGAGCCTCTCGTACCGTCCCTCTCGTTTCAAAGGTCTGCGGCATATCAATGGCCAGACTTGCAACACAGGTAATGCTTGGAAAAAAGGTTTCCGATCTTAAGCTGACACACAAAAAAATTCCGCACTTCGGTGTAAAAGAAGCTGTGTTCCCATTCAACATGTTCCACGACGTTGACCCTGTACTCGGACCGGAAATGCGTTCAACAGGTGAAGTTCTTGGTCTTGCCAGTTCTTCAGGAATGGCATATTACAAAGCTCAGTTGGCAACTCAGCAAGGCTTGCCGAATGAGGGAACCGTACTAATGACAATACATCAACAAGACCGTGGTAACTTTGATAAGATCGCCAAGGATTTTGTTAAGTTAGGATTTAAGATAAAAGCAACCGAGGGAACCGCAGAATTTTTGAAAAAACATGGAATCGAAGCTGAAACTATTATGAAAGTCTACCAGGGCAGACCTAACATTGTTGATGCAATCAAAAATGGTGAAATTAATTTGATTATCAACACCCCTGCCGGAAAACTCAGCAAGCATGATGATTCTTATATCAGAAAAGCTGCTATACAGTACAAAATCCCTTATATTACAACGATAGCCGCCGCCGCTGCCGCTGCAAAAGGCATTATCGCTGGTAAAAAGGAAGAATTGTCCGTAAAATCTTTGCAGCAATACCATGCTGATATCAAATAAAAAGTACTAAATCAATCTGACAGGCCGATATAACAACAGTTATGCCGGCCTGTTTTTTGCGCCCATGCTTTAAAATTTCATATTTGCAGTTTAGATCTTTTTCGTGTATCATCCCTGAGATGGTACAAATGGAAGCTATTTTGAGAAAGAAAACACTATTATATGGCAGAAAATCTTTATAATCAGACAATCAGGCTTATCGCCGAAAATGCTTCGGGGTTTGAGAATTACTTTGATGATAAAAATCCTGAAGCGCCTGATAATAATCAAAAAACAAATATGCCTGATACTATCGGTATTTTACCTATAAGAAATGCCGTTATTTTCCCCGGAACTATCACACCTTTGGCAATTGGTCGTGAAAAAACCAAAAATCTGATCGACAGCATAACGCCAAACCAGTCTATAATCGGATTGGTCACACAAAAAGAAAGCCAAACTGATGCTCCAGGATTCAAAGATATTTACAAAGTCGGAACAATGGCAACCGTTCTTAAAGTGATAAAAATGCCTCAAGGCTCGATACACATCGTCGTGCATAGCCTTTCAAGATTCAAAATAACAAAAGCGATTGCAACAAAACCTTTTTTAAAGGCTAAAGTAGAAACACTTTCGACATCGACAAAAATAACAAAAAAAACAAAAGCTCTGATTGTTAATGTCAGAAACGCTGCTAACCGTGTAATTGAACTGAGTCCGAACGTACCGGAAGAAGCTTCTGTACTGTTAGAGAATATCGAAAGTCCTTCTTCACTTGCCGATTTTCTCGCAGCTAATCTCAATATCCAGGTAGAGGAAAAACAAAAACTTCTCGAAGAGCTTGACGCTTCAAAACGCCTTGAAAAAATTTCTGTTCTGCTTGCTAATCAGCTTGAGGTACTTGAACTTAGTCATAAAATTCAGGGACGGGTAAGGGACTCTGTAGATAAAAGCCAGAGGGAATATTTCCTCCAGGAACAACTAAAAGCCATTCAATCCGAACTGGGGCTTAGCGACCGCAGCAATGAAGAGATTGCAAAATTAAAGAAAAGCATCAAAAAAGCTAAAATGCCCAAGGCGGTTGAGGAAGAGACTTTAAAAGAACTTGACAGACTTAGCAAGATCACGCCCGCTTCACCAGAATACAGCGTAATAAGAAGTTATCTCGACTGGGTATGTGAGTTGCCGTGGTCAATCCAAAGTCCGGAACAGATTGATATAAATAAAGCTGAACGCATACTTAACCATGATCATTACAATCTGAAGAAGGTAAAAAAACGTATCCTTGAATTTTTGGCTGTTAGAAAATTAAACCCTACAGGTAAGAGCCCGATACTGTGCTTCGTAGGACCTCCGGGAGTAGGCAAAACTTCTCTCGGAAAATCTATCGCAAAAGCAATGGGAAGAAAATTCATTCGTATTTCTCTTGGTGGAATCAGAGACGAAGCAGACATCAGGGGACACCGGAGAACATATATCGGAGCTCTGCCAGGAAGAATACTGCAGGAAATAAGGAAATGTGGCCGAAACAACCCTGTTTTCATGCTTGATGAACTCGACAAAATCGGAGCCGACTTTAGAGGTGACCCAGCTTCGGCACTTTTAGAAGTTCTCGACCCGGAGCAGAATTTCGATTTCACTGACCATTATCTCGATCAGCCTTTCGATCTGTCAAAGGTTATGTTCATCGGCACAGCAAATTACCTCGAACCGGTACCGCCGGCATTGAGGGACCGAATGGAAGTAATAGAACTGCCGGGCTATACCGAAACAGAGAAGCTCAATATCGCAAAAAAATATCTGGTCAGACGCCAATTGAAAGAGCATGGCCTGAATAAAAATACATTAACAATTAAAAATGAAGTTCTCGTCTCTATCATAGAAGACTACACCCGTGAAGCAGGTGTAAGAAATCTGGAAAGAAATATCGCCGCAATTTGCAGGTCAGTGGCGGCCAGTATAGCAAAGTCTGAGAAAAAACAGGCGACGATCAGCAAAAAAGATCTCGCTAAAATACTGGGGCCAACAATCTTCGAATCAGAACTGGCTCTGCGAACCGGCATACCGGGAGTCGCCACAGGTCTTGCATATACACCCGTTGGAGGTGAAATATTATTCATCGAATCCGCAAAAATGCCAGGCAAAGGCGTTCTCCAGCTTACCGGCCAGATTGGTGATGTTATGAAAGAAAGCGCGCAAACCGCTTTTTCAGTAATAAAATCAAACTCAGAAAAACTCAATCTGCCCGAGGATCATTTCTCAAAATTCGATTACCATATACATGTCCCAGCCGGTGCCGTCCCGAAAGATGGTCCAAGTGCAGGTGTTGCCATGGTAGTATCTCTGATGTCACTGATTACCGGAAAAATCGTAAGGCCAGATGTCGCAATGACAGGGGAAATTACTCTCAGGGGTTTGGTACTGCCCATAGGCGGACTAAAAGAAAAAATACTTGCGGCAAAACAAGCCGGAATCAAAACAGTTATAATGCCTTACCGAAATAAGAAAGATATGATCGACATCCCAAAAGAATCAACACTTGGGCTTGATTTTAAATTTGTTAAAAATGCGGAAGAAGCACTAA
This sequence comes from uncultured Pirellulales bacterium, assembly GCA_964492365.1. GTDB lineage: Bacteria > Planctomycetota > Phycisphaerae > Sedimentisphaerales > Anaerobacaceae > JAGLTN01. The sequence goes on from CAZBKA010000009.1 coordinate 21,102, forward strand.
AGATTGCTTTAGGTGACGACTAAAACACTTATGCTTTCATAATTGCATTGATAACTTTAACGATTTGCGACATTTCAGCTGCATCATGAACTCTGACAATAGAGACGTTTTTTTCTGCACAAAACCCTACGGTTGCAGCCGTCGCAAAAACTCTTTCCGCAGCCACCTGCTGGTTTGTTATCTGGCCCAAAAAGCGTTTCCTGCTCGCACCTACAAGAACCCTGTAACCAGTAGCAACAAAACGATCTATATTTTTCAAAAGCAAAAGATTATGCTCCGATGTCTTACCAAAACCAATTCCAGGATCAATAATTATCCGTTCCTTTTTGACACCTGATTTTTCTGCAAACCTCGCCCTTGCGACCAGATAGTCAAGCACATCCTCCACAACATCATCATATTCCGGATCATTCTGCATTGTGGCAGGCTCCCCCTTCATATGCATCAAAACTACAGGCACTTGATATTTACAAATCACCTCCGGCATATTTTCATCGCTCAAAGCGGTTATATCGTTAACGATTCCCGCCCCAGCCTTCAAAGCAGCCTCAGCTACCCGGCTGTTAAAAGTATCGATACTTATGGGGACATCGATCAAACCGGTAAGATTTTCGATTACAGGCACAACTCGGGCAATTTGAAGGTCAGCATCAACCGGCTTTGAACCGGGTCTGGTCGATTCCGCGCCAATGTCAATAATATCAGCCCCGCCGCCAACCATTTCAACTGCATGTTTGACAGCCGAATCTACATCAAAAAATTTACCTCCGTCACTAAAAGAATCAGGCGTGATATTTAATATCCCCATCACCAAAGTCCCTGCGGAAAAATCCAGTCTGCCGCTGGGCCAATCAATTTTATTTTCCCCTGGGTTCATTTAATTTTAAATCCTATACCGGCAAATTTATTTTTTATCTCACCGCACTCAACTTTAAAACTCAGTTCAGTATTCTGAAATTCCCTGCGAATATGATATTTTTTTCGTAAGCCGCTAAACCAGCCCCACCTTTCCGCTTCGCTTTTATTCAGTAGCTGCCTCATGTTTTTATCATCAGCTTTAATATCATATATTTTTTTTACTATGCTATGCATAACCTGAATATCTGACCCCAACGAACCATCCACTTCAAGGGTTGGTATTTCAGCAGCTGGTAGAAATGATTCACAGCCATACTCAGTCTCGAAACCAAAAAAGTCACACACCGCTCGATATATCATTATCATCCCGCAAACTTTACCATCGTAAGAATACCCCGCAATATGAGGCGTACCAATATCAATCATATCCAGAAGCTCAACATCGATATCAGGTTCTGCCTCCCATACATCAAGCGTAACAGCTTTGAATTTATTGTTTTTGATCGCTTCCTTTAATGCGCCGCTGTCAACAACCGCACCCCTTGAACTATTGAAAAATACACAACCCTTTTTCAGCGAATCAAAAAAACCTTTATCCGCCAAATGATAAGTCTTGTCTATACCATCAACCGTCAAAGGCGTGTGAACAGTAACAAAATCACAATCATATACCTTTTCTATAGGCTGATATTTTTTATCGCCTGTCTGTCGTTGCAAAGGTGGGTCGTTAAGCACAACTTTCATACCAAGTGCACTGACCTTCTGCGCAACTCTGCTGCCTACATTGCCGACACCCACTATGCCTATAGACTTGCCTTCCAGCACAATATCTTTTTCATTAGCAATATCAAGCAAAGCAGCAACTATATATTCCGCAACAGAATTTGCATTGGACCCGGGAGCCGACGCAAAACCTATCCCCTGTTGTTTCAAATATTCAATATCAACATGATCGACACCTATTGTCGCAGTAGCAACAAATTTAATATGGCTGCCTTCTAACAGTTGCCTGTTAACTTTCGTAACACTTCTGACCAGTAAAATATCCGCATCTGCAACGGTCTCACTTGTAATATCTCTGCCGCCGACGAGAGTAACTTCGCCGATAGATGAAAAACACTCCTTCGCAAACGGTATATTAATATCAGCAATTATCTTCATTAAAAATTAAACCTCGAATCCTGCCGCTTTAGCGTGACATTCTGGACAGCACGACTTAAATGTTCGGTTAGCAATAACTTGAAATCCTACACGTTCTATTAACAACTTTCCACAATTATGACAAAAAGTATTTTCACCCTTGGCCCCTGGTATATTACCAACATAAACATACTTAAGACCAGCAGCTTTACCGATCTTATATGCCTTTTCAAGGGTCTCAACCGGTGTAGGCTCCCCAGCCAGATATTTATAATTAGGATAAAACCTGCTCACATGCCAGGGGACATCTGCGCTGGCATTGGTAACAATAAAATCCGCAATTTTCTTCAGTTCATCTTCACCGTCATTTTGTCCAGGCACAATCAAAGTAGTTATCTCAAGCCAGATATCCGTTTCCTTGGCTATGTAACTAATCGCATCGAGAACTGGTTGAAGATTCGCTTTACATATCTTTTTATAATAATCACTGAATGATTTGAGATCAACATTGATGGCATCGAGCCATTCAGCTGCAAGCTTGATCGCATCCCTGGTCATGTAACCGTTACTGACAAAAACATTTTTCAAATCATCCTGTTTCGCCAGTCTCCCGCATTCATCACAAAACTCCATAAACACAGTAGGTTCAGTATAAGTATACGCTATACTTTTGCATCCTGCACGAATAGCTGCCGCAATAACCTGATCTGGATACCAGATTTGACCACGAACAATTTGCTCCTCATAAGGCATCTGGCTTATCTGCCAGTTCTGACAAAACTCACATCTGAAATTACAGCCGGGCGATGCCACCGAAAAACTTTTGCTCCCAGGTTGAAAATGGAACAAAGGTTTCTTTTCAATCGGATCAATATTTGCCGCACAAAGTCTGCCATAGTTTAAAGAATAAAGTTTGCCCGCAATATTCTTTCGGACAAAACAATGTCCAACACCACCAGATGGTATCTTACACCTGAAACTGCAAAGGTTGCACTGGACTTTATTTTCAGCAATCCTCTCGTAAAGGATAGCCTCTTTTATGATATTTTCCTGATTACCCATTTTCTTTATCTCTGCCTGACAATTCAGACCGAAGCTATTTTACAATAAATCCCAGGCTTGTGCCAATATCTTTACGGGATGAATAGCCTTACAACCGCTGATATGCTCAATTTGCATTCTGCATGTACTGCACTCAGAAAGAACCATCTTAATATCGCTGTCTGCAATAGCTTTCGCCAAACTCCCTGATATTTTATCAGATAACAAAGCATTTTTCTTCTGCATCCCGAACGTCCCCGCGATTCCGCAACAACCAGCATTTAAATCAGTAATCTCCCCCAGGCAAAGCCCGCCAAACAGCTTAATACTTGCCTTATTATCTCCTGTTGCAAACAAGTGGCACGGACTATGATAAAGAAATTTTCCCCCTCTTTGTTTCAAAGCAGGTTTGAGTTTGCCTTTTTTAAACAAATCCAGCAGAAACCCCATAAGCTCATAAACATTTTCAGACACCTCTCTTGCGTCTTCGGAATCTACGAAAAATCGCAGCTCATCTTTCAAACACATCGCCGCACTTGGTTCAGAGCATACGATCTTATAACCACTCCTGACAGCCTCAGCCAGATGCTTAACTGAATATTCTAATTCCCTGCGGGCAGTTTTAACATCACCATATACTATCGCTGGCAAAGGTGCCGGTCTTTGTTCTGGCAAAATAACTTCAACACCATTGTAACGCAAACATTTTATAACATCAAACCCAAGTTGCGGCTCATTATAATTTGCATACGTATCAACAAAATAAGCGACCTTTTCAACTGGCCTTTCGATAGGTCCGACACTTTCAAGATACTTACGCCCTGCTTTTAAAAAGCTTGGCCTCTTAAAATCTGGCATCTTTCTCTTGCTGTCAACTCCTGCAAATTTTTCCAGCAGCCATCTGAAAGGCCCAAACCTCATTACGAAACCGGAAACCGGTGAAAACATCCCGCTCAAAATAGCCATGTACCTGTTCAGACTCAATATTCTCGCAGGCCAATCAAGACCTTTGCGTCTTGCATATTCCGCCCGTGCCGCAATCATCAATTTTGAAACATCAACCCCCGACGGGCATTGCAGCAAACATGATTTACAATTTACACACAAACCCAGAAATTTACCAAACTCACCACTGCTGAATTCTTCTTCACTCATTTGCCCGGTCAACCACAGTCGAAGCAGATTAACTTTGCTCCTTGAAGAACCTATTTCATCTTTCATGGCTTTATATACAGGACATAATCTTAAATTCTCTCGATTGTTAAGACAAACCCCGCAACCATTGCATTGCCCCACCTCAAAACGCAGCTCATCAGCATCAAAAAACAAATCAGATTTTAAACGCTCCTGGTTATATCCGAATCTGCCCCGCAGGTTTTTTACCATTATATCAGGATCATCATTAAGAATCTTACCGGGATTAATTACCCCAGCAGGATCAAATATTTTTTTGATCTTCCAGAGAAGCTGATAGTATTTATCACCGTATTGCTTTTTAATATAAGCCGCCCTCACCAATCCATCTGCATGTTCTCCGCTTATCGTCCCGCCAAGCGACCACACCAGAGCATAAACATCATCAGCCACAGCCCTCATTTTTTTTACATCGGTTTCATTGCACAAATCAAGCACCGGTCTGATATGCAGTTCACCATCACCCGCATGGCCATAATATGACATTACAAAATCATATTTTTCACTTATTCTCTCCAACCCCTCGATATATCTATCCAGCTTGGTATTATCTACGGAAGTATCTTCAACAAAACCAACAGGTTTCTTATCGCCCTTGTTGCGATAAAGCAAAGGCACCGCATCTGTACGTGATTTCCACAATCGCACCTGTTGCTGTTCGTCAAAAAAAGTATTGTACTTATACGCAAGCTGCCCAACCATATTACAGCTCTGCTCTATCTTACGGGCAACTTCATTCTTATCATGCCCAATGTGCTCTGCCAGCAAAGATACTCTCGCATCAACAGAAAGAATGTCACTATATTGCGGAAAAGCATCCAATGCCATCTTAACCAACCTGTCATCCATCAGCTCACAGGCACTCACGCCGCTTTTAACAATTATCGGCACCGCCTTGGCCATCTTTGCAAGACTGTCAAACTCGAACTGCACCAATGCCTTACTACCGGGTAATTCAACCGTCCGCAACGTAACCCAGGTTAAAACAGCAAGCGTCCCCTCGGAACCTGCCAATAATTTTGCCATATCTATTTTGCCGTCATGACAAACATCCATGATGTTATATCCGCTTCGATTCCGCTTCGTCAAAGGCTTCGCCTCAGCAATCATTTCAGAATTGTCATCTATAACACTGAGACATTCAAAAGCCATTGTATCTAATGTGCCTTTGTTTTCTCCGACCGGGCTATAATCATTAACAACTTCAACAATGCTCCCATCCGAAAGAACCGCCTGCATTTTCTCTACAAAATTAGCAATATGCCCGTATTGAAGAAAATGAGCACCCGTAGCGTTATTAGCAACACATCCACCCACCGTTGCCCTGTTGGAACTCGATGGATCAGGCCCTATTTTCTTGCCGAAAGCCTTTAAATAATCATTGAGATCATCGAGAACAACCCCGCTCTGACATGTCACCGTACCATCCTGACTGTTATACCCGAGGATATTATTCATATACCTTGTCATATCAATCACTATGCCGTCAGTAAGTGACTCCCCCGCCAAACCGCTGCCAGCCCCTCTCGCAGCAACAGAAAGATTCTTCATCGCAGCATATTTGATAACCGCAGATATATCCCCCGCATCTTTAACCGCAACAACACAACCAGGCATTATCTGATAAATACTCGCATCACAACAAAATGCCGCCCTGTGAATTAAATCAGTATAAACATCGCCTTTGATTAATCCCGATAGATCCGACTCGAATCGAAATGACACTTCTCTTTTCAAAGGCACCACCTTTAATCTTCTTTACGAAGCTGTAGTTTTGCATTTGCCGAATTATCATAAGAATGTATCGCGTCAAGGTCATCTTTGCCAACCCGACCATTGATAAATTGCTGTACAACTGGATGAGGATTATTGCGTATATAATCAGCATCACCATCTGCTACTATTTTACCATCATGCAGCATAATAATACGATCTGCAATTTTATACGCACTGGTCATATCATGAGTAACTACCACCGTTGTTGCACCAAGATTTCTCTGCAGTTTCATTATAAGTTCATTAATGATATCGGACCGGATCGGGTCAAGCCCTGTCGTAGGCTCATCGTAAAGAATCACCTCTGGATTCAACGCTATCGCCCTTGCCAAAGCAACTCTTTTCTTCTGCCCGCCTGAAAGACTCGCCGGATAATACTCCTGAAAACCATCAAGCCCGACCATAGCAAGTTTACCTCTTACAAGTTCGTCCATGCCGCTGGCTTTAGTAACCTTATAGTGCTCTTTAATCGGGAACATTATATTTTCAGCAACACTCAGACTGTCAAATAAGGCTCCCCCCTGAAATAGAAATCCATAATTGACCCGCAAACGGTTTAAGTCTTTCTCTTCAAGGTTATCTATCCGCTGACCTTTAAAATATACTTCTCCGCTGGTAGGTCTGAGCAATACGATAAGATGCTTTATCAAAACAGTCTTGCCGCATCCACTAGGCCCTATCACAACCGTGGTCTTGCCTTTCTCTATCGAAAGAGAAATACTATCTAAAACAAGTTTATTGCCAAACTTTTTAGTCAGGTTCCTGACAGCAAGAATACCTTCTGCCCCCTGCTGTTTTTCAACGCCGACATCTGTAGTTTTTTCCATTTTTACGCTTTAAATCTAATTAAATAACTATAATAAAAGTTTCATAGGCCAAAGTGTATTGTATATTGCCTTGAATATAACACCCAGCATAAAATTCAGAACAAGAATCGATATGAAACTGGCAACAAAAGCCTCCGTACATGCCTGTCCCACTCCTTCAGCTCCCTCTCTGCAGCGAAAGCCCTTAAAACAACTTATAGATGCAATCGCCCCTCCGAAGAAAAACCCCTTCATAACACCTATCGAAACATCCCACAAATCAACCCCCTGTGCACTGAAGTCCCAGTAAACCTGGCTGTTGATCTTAAGCTGAATAACACTTATAAAATATCCTCCTATAATGCCGAGCAAATCAGCATATATGATCAAAAAAGGTGTTAAAAACAAACACGCCAGAAGCCGCGGAGCAATCAGATAACGAATCGGATCGGTTCCCATACTCCTGACCGCATCAATCTGCTCTGTTACTTTCATCGTACCAAGCTCAGCCGTCAACGCACCTCCAATCCTGCCCGCAAGCATCACCGCCGCAAGCACAGGACCAAGTTCCTTTACTACAGAAACATTGATCAATATCCCAAGCCTTTCCTCAAGCCCCATAAACGCAAGCTGGTCATAAGCCTGTATCGCCAAAGTCATACCCACAAAAGCCCCGGTTATCATTATGACCGGAACGCTCTTAACACCTATTATATTCATCTGGTTCCATATAAGAGGATATGTTTTCGGGCTAAAACAACTGTGAAAGGATGTTTTAAAGGATTGCCAGATAAATCTGGAAGAACTGCCAACATTATTAATATTGGTGATTGTTTTGCATCCGAGCTTTTCAAACATTTATCAATATTCCTAAACATCTAATAAATATATGCCAATAACGCATTTTTACACTGAATACCCGCAAATGTCAAGGTTTCTAAGTTTATACACAAAAATAACAAAACCCAAATACTCAGATTTAAAAAAATCCGTTTTTTTAAAGAATATTTACCAATTGGTCAAACAAACTAAATATTCTTATCGCCTAAGTGCTTAAAAAACATAAACTTATATCTAATAAAATTAACATGGGTAAATTTTACAATTCTTTTTAATATTACCTATTTTAACTCAAGTTAAACTCATCTCTACTCCGATACATATATTACCTAGATTAACAAAGGTTAATGTTAAAAGTAAACTTAGGATGATTAGTTAAAGCAGGATGTTTTTATATGGAGATAAAAATGATTAAAGAGAGTACATTCGAGAATTATCTGGAAGCCATTTTACAGGGTGATAGAAAAAAATGTCGCAGGACCATCGAAGAAACCCTCCAGAACGGCATACCTGCAAACTCTGTTTACATGGACGTAATCTGGCCGATCATGGTAGAAATCGAAAACCTCGCCAGAGAAGATAGAATTACAAACGTTCAGGAACACATGGCAACAAGAATAAACAGAACGATTGTGGACCAGTTACAAAATAAACTGCCTAGAAAAGGCATCAGAAATAGAAAAATTACCCTCTGCTGTGCTCCAGAAGAAATACACGAACTTGGAGCTCAGATAATAGCTGATCTTTTTGAAAGTGATGGTTGGGAAGTTAAATTCCTCGGCGGTGGTTTAACTAACGAAGATATTCTAACCTACACAAACGAAATCGGTCCCGATGTACTTCTAATTTATGGCACCACTCCTCAGCAGGCGCCGGGAATTAGAAAACTTATTGATACGATTAAAAGTGTTAATGCTTGGCCTAATATGAAAATTATGTTGTCGGGTGGGATATTTAACAGAGCAGACGGGCTTTGGCAGGAAATGGGTGCTGACTTAACTGCTGCTACAGCTGCTGAGGCTGTAGCAGTGGCGTCTTGTGAGTCATCAGAAGTTCCTCAGCCTGAAAGGACTATCAAACGCAGGAGAAGAAAAGTGGTACAAACTGCGGATGTAATATAATTTTTTCTTCAAATTACTCTCTTCCTTCTTGTTAGGCTTGCATCTCTCTCTTAAAAGGTGCAGGCCTTTTTTATTTTAATGCCGACCTGTTACGTTCTTTTTGCAGTTTATGCTCAACACTATCAACAAGCGCTTGCCAACTGGCCTCGATAATATTCTCAGAAACACCAACTGTGCCCCATATCTCATCCTTATCCCTTGACGCAATAACAACGCGAACCTTAGCTGCCGTCGCCGCACGTGCATTAACAACGCGAACTTTATAGTCTATCAAATGCATATCCTGGATTACCGGATAAAAAATTTCAAGGGATTTTCTAAGTGCCGCATCAAGAGCATTAACTGGACCGTCTCCTTCACCTACCACATGCTCGGTCTTGCCGTCAACTCGCAGCTTAACAGTCGCTTCAGTTATAACATCTCCTCCGAGTCGATTTTCAACATTAACATGATATTTTAAAAGCTCGAAAGAAGGCGTATACTCATTCGTAATCTTTTTAATAAGCAGATCGAAACTCGCATCAGCAGCCTCGAATTGATAACCCTGGTTTTCAAGCTCCTGAACTTTTTTAAGCACTTGCGCTGCAAGTTTTCTGTCATCAGCAAGCGCTGTATGCTCAAGCTTGGCAAGAACATTTGAACGACCGCTAAGCTCCGAAATCAAAAATCGTCTTTCATTGCCGACCTGTTCAGGATCAATATGTTCGTATGTCTGTCTGTTTTTTCGGATAGCGTTTACATGAAGACCTGCTTTATGCGCAAATGCACTTTCGCCAACATAAGGCATATTAGGCACAGGATTAAGATTGGCTACCTCAAAAATAAACCGTGAAACCTTTGTCAGGGTTTTTATTTTCTCCTCTGTTAAAACATCGAACCCCATCTTCAAAGCAAGGTTCGGTATAATCGTACAAAGATTAGCATTGCCGCAACGCTCACCAAGACCGTTGATTGTTCCCTGAACATGTCGCGCCCCAGCCCTTACCGCCTCCAGGCTGCTCGCAACCGCACATTCACTGTCATTATGAGCATGTATCCCGATGCAAACACTTGAAAATTTTTCACTGACTGCCTTGGTTATTTCATAAACTTCATGAGGAAGAACTCCGCCGTTGGTCTCACAAAGACTCAGACAATCAACACCTGCATCAGCCGCCGCCTCCAGAACCCGCATTGCATATTCTGGATTGGCACGATACCCGTCAAAAAAATGCTCCGCATCAAATATTACTTCAAGCCCTTTGCTTTTCAGGTATTTCACCGACTCCGAGCAAATTAAAAGATTCTCATCCAGTGAGCACCCCAAAACTCCGGTCACCTGCATATCCCAGCTTTTGCCAACAATCGTAGCCGCCGGTGCCTTACACGCCAGAATCGACTGCATTGACGAATCATCTTCAACCTTAACATCAGCCCTGCGAGTGTTCCCAAAAGCCGCAATTTTACTGTTTTCGAGCTTTTCCTCTGCAATTTCCAGAAAAAACTCCATTTCCTTCGCATTCGACGCTGCATAGCCGCCTTCAATATAGTCAAGGCCAAGCTTATCAAGCCTTTTTGCAATAATCAGTTTATCAGGAAGAGAAAAACTGACAGATTCAGCCTGCATCCCGTCACGAAGCGTAGTATCGTAAAGTTTTATTTTTCCCACGTTATACACCTAAAAAAAGGCCCTGAAATTTCATATTTGACCTTGCTATTTTATGCCCATAACAACAAATGTAAAGACAAAACTATCAAACTTAAACCCTTAGCCCTCTCCAGCGCATAAAAAAAGCGGGTGATGAGAATCGAACTCACGTGACCAGCTTGGAAGGCTGGAGCTTTACCATTAAGCTACACCCGCATAAAGAGCCACAAATATAACCGCAAAAAAAACCACTGTCAACCCAAAAAACAAGTAAATAAACAAGTATCCCCCAAAACAGCCCCCTAAATCCAGACATCTAACTCCCGCTCCCCCCCATCAATTCTTTTTTTAGCTCCACAGCCAGTCCGCGGGTTCCACTGCAACCACCCACCGTAACAGCACAAATACCCTTCAAACCAATCTCGCAAAGTATTGTAGCCAATCTGCCCGCCCGATGCGTCAACTATATAATTACACTCTAAATGTAGCCTGGAACTGAAAATCAGTACCTCAGTGATTCAGTGTGAAATTATGATTGACCAAAATATCAGTTCATTTCAGGGATATCAAAAAATTGAACATCGAAGCCATAATCTTGCATATAGATTAACCCGTTCCAAATCCCCATATCAGAGGCCATTGATTGTATAGCGGCATGATACACACGCTTGGGATGTTTATAGTCTGAAATATCATATACAATCAAACCAAATCCACTTGAAGCTTCAACCAAATAATTTTTATGAAATAATAGCTCCAGTGGTTCGCGTCCAGCCAGCTTTTCTATAGGTGTTGCTATTCTTTCACCGACCAGTTCACATGAAAACTTACCGTCATCTTGCTTAGTCAATTTGCTGACATACAATCCTTTATCGTTTGAAATATACAGATAGTTATCCTTGAATGCGACCGCTTGTATACCACCGCCTATGTTAGATGGTGCTCTGTCAAAGTATTCATCGAAAATAACTTTAGGTTTAGCTGGTTCGCCCAAATCTAAAAGAGCGATTCTGGCATAGCTGTTGCAAAGCAGCTTGTCTCCAACAACCTTAAAATTTTGACTTGGAAAGCCGTGGGCATCGCCTAAATCAAAATGGTATTCATCACTTTTATTTTCTCCGGTATCAAACTTAGCACTGCATCCAACCGCATATGGAATCTGCCTGACAATTTCAGGTTTACCTGCTTGGGCTACAGATATTATTACAAGTTTGCCCCCATCACTTAAATAACAATAGTCTCCATAATTAGCAAACGCTCGGCTAAAATCTGTTGTTAATTCTATTTCGATGTTTCCAATTAAAGTTGGTTTCTCAGGGTTAGTTATATCAATTGTTGCAAAATAGGTTGGCATATTTTTCAAATCTATTCGATTATCTTTATCTCTTCTGTGCCGAGGAAAGTAAGCAGTGTACAAATAACCACCTCTGACAAAACAGCCTACAACCCGTTGATTAATATTTCTTGGAAGTTTTTCTGTACTAAAAAAACTTAATGCCCCCGCAGCAAAATCTGGCAATTGCTTCATTGCTTCTCTTACGGGAACATCACTGTTATCCCAATATGGGAACCGGTAAATTTGAACAACAAAATGCCGTATTACCTCATCATCATATTTGGGTTGTTTTTCATTTTCCAACCACTGATAACCACAGCTTACCCTGAACATAAGGTCATCATTGACACACACTGCGTCGCTGTAACGGGAAAAACACATATTGTCCCATGTAATAAACTGACCTTCGGGCAAGTCTTTATGGAAAACATCTCCCATATAGTTCCAGTCAAATATGGCCGGGGTGACAATTTTTTTACCGTTCCAATCTTTAACGGGTTCAAGATTATGTCCAACCTGCACCATAGCAACCCCGAAAATAAACGCCGCCGACACGCCTAATATCCAGGCAATAGTCTTCTGTTCCAGCCGCCAGCGCCAATTATTTTTTACCGCTTTTACCGCTAAAAATATAGATGAGGCAGAACAAATGACAGCGAAGGTGACAAACAGCAGATATCTTAAATATTCCGGACAGGTTCTTGATAGGTCTTTCATAACTTCAAAAATATTCAACCACTGTAATGTATTGGTCAGCAACGGAAGGAAGTAGATGAGCAAAGCTGCCCAGATTGCAAGGAGAACGGTTTTGGCGGTATCTCTTATGATGGCCATAAGAAACATTGTCAAGGAAAACATAATCAAAGCGATCGGGTATGTTAAAGTCAAAGCTGTTCGTGCGAGAATGGGAAAAGAATCTCGCCTTGAATTGGTGATAAAATCGATACTCTGGACGAACAGAAATGCGAGCAAGAGCAGAATCGCTGCGGTAAGGAACTTGGTTATAAATAATTTATGAGCTGTGAGCGGTTTACTTTGCCAGAAATTATCGGTGCCTTTTTTAAGGTCACAATGAGTTGAAGCCGCTGACAGAATTATTGCAAATAAAACACCACAAGCCAATATGGCTATGCTGCCGGTTTCAGTGGTGTTATTTGGAGAGTTGTCCTGTCTGTTATGAAACCATTCAAATATGGGAAGTGTTATTCCGGCCAGTAATCCTGCGATAATAAGCCATTTTTGCTGATGCCATTCTTTCCAGAGTATCTTCATTAACTATGATCTCCTTTGCCATTTACGAAGACCGATTAACATGGTGAATAAAAACAAGATTGTCTGTTCTATAACTAAAAGACTTTGATGAATTCCTCCCCATATCGGATACGTAGGGTTTGCCCAAAACAGAGGGTTTATAAACAGAAATAATTGTTGTGGGATCGAAAAACCGCTCCTCCAGGATTGTGGGGAGATAGTAAAATCAGTTATCATAGCATGGAGTATAAAAACAAAAAAAACTATAAAACCTGTAAACCCGACAGCAGCTTCGCCTCCTTTTCGAGGCGCAAAACAACATGTCATGCAATAGAAAGTCGTCCCCATGCAAATACCTGTAAATGTACCTATGGCTATATATTTTAATTCTAATAACTGACCTTCACGATTTGATAGAATTATAACCATCAAAATGGTACTGCAAATAAGCATCGGTACAGCAAAATTCATCCACCCGAAGAACCATTTACATAAAAAGATTTTCCATGCCTGAATTGGTTTGGATGATAGAAATATCTTTGTTCCATCAGTTGTTTCTGGAGCAAAAACCCCCATGGCACTATACATAGATAGAATCAAACCACCGAAAATCCACATGAGAACAAAAGTTTCATTATCCGTGGTTAGCTTGGCCGCAAGCAAAACACCTGTAAAAAAAACAAGCATCACTGTGCCGAAGACAAGTTTCCAGCGTTGCTCATGCCATTCTTTCCAGATCAACGGTTTTATCATACTTTTCCAGCCTCCCCTCTGTTGCCGATTACATATGCTTCGAAGATTTCATCGAGGTTCAGTCCAGTCTCTCCTATAAAACCGCCGTATGAATCTTTAATCTTGTCAATCTTTTCAGCACTGCAATTCTCAACTGTCAGTACAACCCTTTCTCCTGTCTTGGAAACATCAAGAATACCATCTATTTTGCTGAAATCATTTTGCGAAGTATTGAGGACAATCTTCTTGACGCTTTCTCTCAAATCAAATGTTCGCTCTGCCTTGATGATTACGCCTTTATCAATAATCGCAACATAATCAGCAACAGGTTCGATTTCGTAAAGCAGGTGACTTGAGAAAAATACTGTTACACCATTCGTTTGTAAAAGGCCGATGACATAACGCAAAAATTCTTTCCGTGCTATCGGATCAAGACCAAGCGTAGGATCATCCAGAATAACAACCTTGGGTCTATGACCCAACGCAAGAAGCAGTGCCAATCGGCTATTCTGACCTTTTGAAAGATTTTTGACTTTGCTTTTAAGAGGAAGTTCCAGCATATCCAGAAGCTGTTTTGTGAATTTATCATCCCAGTCTGGATAAAAACTTGCCACCCATTTAATGATCTGTTCGATACGCATCCAGCCGTACATCTGCTGATCTTCTGCCATATAGCCGATTATTCGTCGAACAGAGATAGCATCTTTTTGTGAATCAATTCCTTCTATTCTGCAGGAACCGCCACCTGGTTTCAAAAGGCCTAAAAGCAGCTTAATAGTGGTCGTCTTGCCAGCGCCGTTTCTGCCAAGAAAGCCGAATATCGAACCTTCAGGAACTTCTAAGTTAACGCCTTTTAATACACCTTCTCGGCCGTATGCGAATTGCAAACTTTCTATTTCAATTGCGTTTTTGCCCATATCCATTTACTCCGATTTATTTTTTATGGACTTGATATCTGCGTATTCTTTTTCCAGCAGCTCCTTTGCCTGCTCCAGAGAAACATCTAACTGAATAGCCTGCACAACTGCTTCACGAAGCACATTTGCGACGGCCTTTTTTCTCTCTGCTGCCGGAATATTCTGTTTATTCGATGAAACATATGTCCCGTCACCACGTTCTATTTTGAGCACATTCTCTCGGCATAACTCATTATAGACTTTTAGAATAGTGTTCTGATTGACCGCTATTTTTGATGCCAGATCCCTGACGCTCGGCAACTTGTCACCTTCCTTGAGCATTCCAGTAGCAACCTGATACTTTATCTGGTCGATAACCTGCCGGTATATAGGCACTGACGAAGATGGTTCAATTCTTATAAAAATAGTCAGTTCTCCTTAAAAGAGTACTATTGTTATACACAACTATAACACTATACCAAAACAAGTCAACAGAAAAATTCCATTTTTTTGAAAAATTTTTGTTTTAGGCGGATTAACATATCAAGTGCGACAAACGATTTAAATAAGCAGGACATCACAAGCTGTCTCTGCTGGATTTGCGGTAATTATTGAGAAAACCTTAATCTACAGGAGAGCCGAGATGGCCTATGTGCATCTTACCGAAAGCGAGCGTAATGTCATCTATAATATGAAATATTTGGAATATTCTGTTGTCGATATAGCTCGTTCGGTTGGCAAAAGCAGGGCCACCATCTACAGAGAAGTGAATCGCAACGCCAACAGTGACGGCAGATATATTCCTGATGTATCGCAGATCAAAGCTAACAGCAGGAAGCGGTTCAAGGTAGTCAGTCCCAAAACCGGCAATAAGAGGTTGATGAATTATGTAAGGTCAAAGCTTAGAAGCTACTGGTCGCCTGAGCAGATTTCAGGCAGACTATCAGAGCATGCCCATGCGAACGATCCTTCGATGCAGATATCATGTCAGACGATCTATCGCTGGATATGGTCAGACACTCAGCGATCGGCGGAGCTTAAGCCGTTTATGCGTATAGCATCCAAACCCCGCCGCCAACGCTACGGAATGCCTTCAGCAAGAGGATTGATCCCTGACCGTGTACCGATTGCTCAACGCCCTGAAGAGGTTGAGCATCGAGAGCGGTATGGTGACTGGGAAGGTGATACTATTGTTGGAATCCGGCATAAGTCTTTCGTGATGACCTGCGTGGATCGTATGTCACGATACCTGGTTGCTGGCAAGATGTGTGACAAGCAGTCGCTGTCACTTAACAGTGCAATGTTTACAGCTTTCAAGAATATTGCGATGAGTAAAAGACAGACACTTACCGTTGATAATGGCAAGGAGTTTGCGGGTTTTAAGGAGCTGAGGAGAGAGCTTGGATTGGCTGTGTATTTTGCCGATCCTTACAGCAGTTGGCAGCGAGGAACGAACGAAAACACCAACGGCCTTCTGCGTCAGTTTTTCCCGAAGAAAACAGATTTTAGCAAAGTTGAAAAGAAAGAACTGGCATTTATAGTAAATATGCTTAATAATCGACCAAGAAAGTGCCTCAACTACCAGACACCGGCAGAGGTGTTCAATGAACCGGTTGTCGCACTTAGGATGTGAATCCGCGTTTAATATTAATCATTTTTCCAAAAACCTCTTGCCTCAAAAATACCAGTATACAATAACAAAAAGAGATAATTAAAGACTCCCGCCCCTCAATAATCATCAACCCCGGCAGGGCAGTATTTGTGTCGAACTCTTCAACTTCCATAACTCCTTAGATACTGTTTTAATTTTTTCTTCGCATCTCTTCCCCTTGGCAGCCCTTAACTTTTCAACCCCTTCGATATACCATAAGTTCATCCCAACCAATCCCCGCCCATTTGCCATGCCGGACTTTGATCCGCCATCCATTCCTTCCAACCCAAACCTGAAAACAACCGCCCAAAATATCTCTTGCCCAAACCACCATCCCGTCACATAAGAAGAACCCAATCGCCAAAATCATATCCAGAGCGTAGTAAGTAACCTGATAATCTTGCCGTCTTCGCAGTTGTTAAATAATCCTTAACAACTGAAACCAAAATCAATCAAACACGCGCGTATGCACATTTTACGATGGTAAAAACACATCAAATTTTGATCAAAAAGACGAAAAAAAGGGTAAAAAAGTAGCAAAAACCGTAAAAAAAGCAAAAAAAATCCCCCTAAAACCACCACTACGCGCGTCCGCGAGTCGATTTTTCAC
>CAZBKA010000010.1:0-37857 GCA_964492365.1 uncultured Pirellulales bacterium
ACAGATGGCTATTATAACTGCCTGTAAGCTCAACACCAAGCACACGATTATTGCTGGAATCTGCTCCCAGAAAAGAGCATTAGCGTATGTACCGGGATTATCACTATTCACCCATAGCGAAACTGTAACCTCATCATATAATCCGGTTACAACATCATTTGGCACAGAAACATTAAATGTCCCGTCAAAATCCAGACAGCCGTTGCCATAAAAACCGCTGCTGTCCCAATCTGAAGAACTGCCAACTGTCCCGTTATAACCATTGCCGGAATAATCATTGGCTGTCGTACCGGATGTCTCATCAAAACGATAAAAAACGACAAGATTTGGCTCAGCGGTCCCAGCAACAACAACTCCCCCTATTACAGAAACTAACAATAATAAACTCAATAATTTGTTACACATACTGGATCTCCCTTTAATATATACGTTAATAAAATTTACATCAGCTGGGAACGTCCGGCAGAATTTCACACTCATACCCTGTAAATTTATTGAACTTACCTCCTTTCACTTTTTTTAAAAAACTATACACTCCCTGCGGTGTTCCCATTAGTACCAAACACTTCAGAGTTATACTAAAATCTTTAAAAAAACCAACAGGTAACAATACTCCCATACCCGGGCTGATAGCAACATGCTATTTTCAACTTGCAAACTTGTAAAGACATTTCCTGCTTTTAGGCATTTTAATCTCCTCCATAAATGCATATCATTTGTTTTTTAGACAATATCGCATAAAGACTAAAAACAAAAGTCTGCAAAAATCTTTTCTGATACACCTGAAATTCACATTATAACTGTTATATTATTCGCAGAAACAAAAACTGACATTAAACACACTCATATTCTGCACACCAAACCGTAACAGCCTATTTTTCAACTATATCAATAGTATCCCAGTATGCACCATCATATCCGCCCCCATCGCAGACATTTAATAGCTCAAATTTAACGTCCCTGCCGCCATATTCAAAAATTGGAATATCTATTTGATAAAAACCGTCAATAGGACCTGCATCATCTATTGTTTGTTTAAAAATTTCTTTCCCATCAGCTTTAACAACAAGCTCCCAGTCACCTTTGGGAATTGCGCTTACTTCAAGACGCAAATATACTTTTTTACCAATTGCCACAGCAACCGTACTTTCAATAACACAGGGACCGCCATTAGGATATGTGACTATAACATCACGCTTACCCAGCAGAGAACTATAAATGCCGGCTTCAGTTATACTTGAAGTCCCACTGTTTCGAACCACCCAGCCTGGAAAATATTCATCTATCGATATAGTTTTGTCTTTCTCACCAAAAACTTCAAATTTAACAGCCATCTCTTTTTTATTTATATCTGACAAATCACTCTGCAGAACTTCTTTATAATTATCATCCAGAGAATATTTAGCATATTTCTCATACATTTTTTTACATGCCTGAACCGCGTCACCCTTAGGCGTTGCTGAATACTTTTTCTTCTCATGTGTCCAGCTTTCTTCCCAGCTATAATAATCTATAGGCTTGGTTTCCTTACCATCGAGACTTTCACTCAACTGGTCTATGAAAAGCTGCCATCTTCCCTTGTAAAAATCTTTTAACAACCCCGACCATTCACGATTCCCATAATCTCGCATCGTACTTCTGTCGCCCCAAACTGTAGGCTGAGTTCTGGCCATCCACTCAAGCCAATCTTTTTCTTCATTATTATTTGCCCAGCTTTTTGCTCCTTCAATCCACCTGCCAAGTAAATACTTTTCTTCAGTCGCCAGCAATGCGTCCTGGTCATCCATCAACTCAAGAAATCGCTTGCTTAATGCCGCAAACTGCTCTTTGTCTTTAACTCTATATGCATTTATCATTTCACGGTGAAACCGCTGACTAAGAGCTGCCGTTGCCTGGCGAGTAACAGTCACAAGGTCATAATTATAACCAGGAACATTTTTTAATTGATCCGAACAGCTTAAAAGCAACTGCCATGCTTTAACAAGTTCCACCTTGTCATATCCAACACCAAAGCCTCCCCAATTATTAACTTTTTGCGGATTAATCGAAGGAGCCGCTAAAAACAAAAATTCACCACTGCCATGTGTATAAACTGTTTTATACAATTTATGCCATGCCTCTTTTGCCGCCGGAATACATTTCCCATAACGCCTGCAAGCAAAATCTTCAACCCACTTATTAACATCCGGGCTTTCATTCCTCCATGCCATCTCAAAAAGCAAATCATAATAAACAGGATTATTCTCACTTGATTCAAGCACACTGCCGAGACCAGTATTGTTCCCCTTTCGCGGGTCGCTTAACATTGCAATCGGCTTTGTTGCCAGCACATCAAGACTGCCAAACATTCCAACCCTGGTACCAAATTGTGATATAGTACACCATATCCAAGCCCTGCCACCATATCCCCCTTCCCGCTGCCATCCACCGACATATTCATTTGCCAGATCAATAAATAAACTATGATCTTTGCTCATTCCCTGAATCTGTGTGCCTCTTGGGTTCTCCTGCCATGCCTGAACCACCCAGACACTATCTGGATTGTATTTTACCATTGCCCGTTCGATACCTTGAGCCAGTCTTGTCAGGTCAAAAGCATCTGCAAGAGTACCGCCTTCATGGAATAAGTCCCCGCTAAAATATTTCCACTTACCATAAAGCTTTTCCTGTTCAGCATAATAAATTTCAGCTATTTTAGAAAAAAGAGGATCATCAGCATCAAGATAATCAGGCCTTATAGAACCGTTCCATATTTCAGTCTTTGCAATCTTGGCTTCTGGAAAATATTTTTTTGTTGCAGGGGGAACATTGCCGTAAAATGCCTGCATCACCGGTTCAATTCCAAGCTCTTTCGACCTTTTGAGAATCTTTTTTTCCAGTTCAGCTTGTCCATCAATCCACGTATCAGTGCATGGCCCGCCCCAGAAAGTACCGCAACCCATTAACCCCATCGTAAACCATGCAGGTCCGCCAATAGACGCTTTGACTTCTTCCTCCGTAAAGCCAAGCTTGCGATAGGTATTACGCAGTGGTGCTTCCGAACCGGTAGCAGAAAGAGCCATATTAATCCCGTTCATAGCCATCCAGTCCAGTTCTCTTTCCCACCTGTCCCAATGCCACCATGCCATCGTATAACTGAATGTACAATGATTGAAAAAGTAGCGATACTTATATGGGCTTATAATTCTTATTTTACTTTCTACCTTAGGCAACGGGTTTGGTATCTCAAGCTGGTCACCACACCATGTAATACTGCAATTGCAGTAATATTTCAGGTACCAGTTGGCACCCATACATATTGCAGCAACAGAACTGCCCCTTACCATTGTTTTGCCATCAATTGTTTCTATCTCAAAAACATCTTTGCCGTCAGCTAAATCTATTTGCTCAACGATAAAAAACCCTGCCTTCTTTTCGCCTAAAATCCTCCTGAGCACACCGCCGGCTGCATCTTCAATTTGAGAAGCTGCAGCAGAAAACTCTAAACAAAAAGCAACAACTATAAATAGCACCAAACAAAACGGTAGATTTGCTTTTTTAAACATAATCTTATCGTCCCGATTCTATATTTATTCAAATTCTATTTTAAGAGCAATCTTTTTAGATGGTGAAATCCTGATGGTCTTATCCTTAATATCTGCCCCGCCTTTTGTTACTGACTTTACTTTCCTGTTAAATTGTTCAAGGTGCAAAACAACCTTTTCTAAATTTTCACGATCAGGTGTCGTAATTTTGACAGTTGCGATTTTACCGTTGTTGCTCATTTCAAGCTCAACTTCTGCCTTGCCAAATGTTGTCGGAATATCCTTTAAAACAGTATTATCGCCGGGCTTTGTCCACGCAACTGGCAAACCTTCAAAAAGATGTAATTCGTTGCCGCGTTCTAATATCATCATATGCCTTGCCATTCTGATGAATTCACCGCTTGCCCAGTTATGAGGCATATCACCGCACATGTCAAACTTCTGCCCAACAATATTCTGCTCTTCCCGCCAGCAAAGCAACGGGCTTGCATGATTAGCAAATGCGTAAAATGTTGCTGCTGTTTTCTTCCCATGCCCAAGCCACAGATGCACATGCCCATAAAACGAAGCTGCATAATTCCAAACCCCATCAGCCAGCCACCCTGTGCCGCAAATCAAACCTTCTTTCTGATGACTGTCAAGCATTGCAACGGTGCCTAGCATAAGCTCATCATTGCTGTCAAAAATTCTACCCGGATAAATCGACTGCATAAACGCCCATGCACCTCTCTGAGGCAGCTGTTCTTCCTCGCCTTTCAGAACAACCGGAACATAAGTATTACCGAACTCATCTGTAAGCTTATCCCGATTTCTTGCTGCCTCGAAGCATTTCCAGTAATCAACATATTCAGCTTTCCATTCTTCAACAGCAGGCTTATTCATTTTCTCCGCCATCTCAATAGCAGCATTCAATCCAGCCATTGTCCAGTAAATACTTGTATAGTCTTTATGCTGACCACCAAGTCCGCCATCCCCAAACTCAGCAGGCATCAAACCATAGTTTACCGCATCTTGGTTCTCCTTAGTAATCTGCCTGTATTTTTTAATTGCATCAACTTCTCTTTCGATCTTTGGCCACATCTTTTCAAGCCAAACCATGTCATTAGTCAACTGTGCGTGCCTCCATACCATCCACAATCGCAATCCATGCTTTTTGCTGAAACCATCTGCCGGGCCGTTGTCATCATCAATTTGATTTTCCAAACCTTCTCGAACTTCCATTAACCTGCCCAGATATGAAACCGCTTCAAGTATGAAAGGCCCATCCGCTGCCCATGTCCCGCGATAACAAGTAGGACCAACCTGAAATGCAGGCTTGCCGTTTTTGATTTCTCTGGCCTGGTAAATATTGCGGATACACGAATCAAGCAATCCTTGGATTTGAGCATCAGGCACTTGAATATTGCCATAAGGTATATCCCAATTTTTCCAGCAGCTTATAGAATCTTCAAGCAATTTTGGTGCCTGGCTAACCTGTGCTGATGATGAGTTTTTACCACATGGAAATGTTATTAAGGCCTGGAAATTTTGCCTCGGTTTAAGCCGCTTTTGACCAAAATATAAACTTATATTCCTGCTTTTAAAAAGGTTATTCTTATCAAGAATCGCTATCGGTTTATTTTCGTACTTGCCTTCTAATATCTGTTGATCCGTGGGTGAATCATCAGCGGCGAATATAAAAATACAGCCCAAAACCGTATTTAAATCAGTTGTCCCTTTAGCAGAATAAACTCCGATATCAATCATGCCATCGCCATTTGTATCTGTTGCTTCAAATGATTTTACCACAGGGTTCGCCTTCCCGAACTCCCCAGCATCAATACTTAGAACGGTTTGCCCTTCAATTTGATAATCCTGTTTTCTATACTGGGCCTGTGAATAAAAATTCTCTATCAATCCAAAAACCACCTTATATTTTTTCCCAGGCTGACATTTATACCTGAAAACTAAAGGCCGATTCGCTCCCACCATAAAATCAGAGAATCGCTGGTCATATTTTTTACTGCCAGACAAATCCAAATGCTGGATATCAGGAATATGTTCAACAATAAAGTCAGAATCAGTCTCAGTTGGATATTCAGCTTTTTCGCAGGCTGGGCTTATGGTGCAAAACACTTCTTCAGGATGATAGAAGTTGACTATTTTTGTTCTATCTTCGCTCAGTAGCCATCTGAGGTTACTTTTTATACTTAGTACTATCTGAGCAGGTTTTTCTTCAGCAGATGTATTTTCCATATTGAGAAATAAATAATCTGCCCGTGTATCTATCCAGTCTGAAGGCTTTTGGCCCGTGACCGCTGAGGCAAAAGCAATTTGAGTCAGCTTTATATCGTCAACTGAACTTATTGTTTTTACAATTGCAACCTTAGGATCCAGCAATGACTGGTTAAATTCGCCGACTTTATTCTCCGATACAAGCGATGCTTTCAGTGAAACGTCAAAGTAATCATTAACCCAGTTAGCAGGATTATAGCGGTAGCAAAGGGCGCCGTCACTTGCGACCAGAGTTTTGTAAAAATCATCAGGCCAACCGATACAGCACTGCCCTTTAGCAGGCTGATATCGAAAATCCAGAACCTCTTTTTCAAGCCCATCAAGCTGGCCTTTCATCGGATAAGTTTTAACCTCAAGAACCGGACTGCCGTTACAAATACAGGAAAAAATAAAAATAAATGAAATGGTAAGATTAAAAACCTTTATCATTTTAGCTCTCCAATTTTTTAAATAAAATTAAGTACTAAATTCAAAATCCGAACTACTGCAATTCGTCCACGGTCGCTTTTTCATGACCACTGCCAAGAATTTACTATGAAATTCATTTGAATATGCTTAACGTTTCTGTCTGCCTTATATTTCTTCATATCTTTTGGTCCCAATTTCCAAGTATCAATTACCCGTTTTGTTTTACCACGATATTTCCTATCATAATGTTTGAGACTGATTAAAAATAAATCGGCGCAATCAGTAGACTCCACATAAACTGCTATCCATGGTTTGGCTTCGAAAGCTTTGCAAGCATCAAAAACTTTATCTCTGTCATTTTTTTCTTTTCGATACGATAATATATTAACAGATTCAGTTTCGCTACCTTTTACCCTTGTTCTAGATTTCACCGAAATACCAATTCGCTCTCCTGTCTTTGAATTGTAGGCAAGCACATCAATCCCAGTATGATCAACTATAGTAACCTCAAAACCTGACCGGGACAACCAGTTGCACACAAGACTTTCACCAAAATTACCGATTATTTTTTGATGACGTGTACTTTTTTCTATCTCCATAAAATACACCTTCAATATTCTTCTATCGTTATCTCGACATAAAATCACAGCATTCTTTTGGATTCCAAAAATGTTTCCAATATCTCCGCTGCAGCAACGGCATCCAGACGTTTTTTCTTTTTCTTCCGGGTGTAATCAGCCGCCGCTAATTTATCCTCTGCACCATAGCTGCTCAATCTTTCATCCTGAAAAATTATTTCAACTTTAATTTGCTGTTGAAGCTGTTTGGCAAAATTCTCCACAATTTTCGCCTGACCTCCCCTGCTGTCATCCATATTAATAGGCATCCCTAAAACAACAGCATCGACACTTTCATCTGTCACTATCTTCGATATTTTACCTATCAGCTCTGAATTCGTAGCCAAAACCTCCAAAGGAGACGAAAGCATCTCTGCCTTATCGCAAATCGCCAATCCTGTCCTTTTCATTCCATAGTCTATTGCAAGATATCTCATAATATTTTAAAGGTACCTATCCCCATGCTTTGTTTCAATTCTTCCTAATAGTTCTTTTATTTTATGTGCATAGTCAATCGAGCATATCAAAGTCGCATCATCGCTGTGAGCAACAAGAACATTTTTCAGCCCCATACACGCGATCAAATGCTCCTGATCTTCGGTCACTATGATACTGTTCTCGCAGTCAAGTAGCTCATTTGTACCAGCTGCGACAATATTCTTATTATTATCAGAGTTGATAAAATCCGCCAAAGCCACAAATGATCCCATATCAAGCCATCTGCAATCAAGTTTGATAGCATGAACCCCTGGAGCTTTTTCCATTATAGCATAATCGATACTTATCTTAGGCAGCAGCATAAACCAGTCAACAAGGCTCTGCTGCTGATTGGGCCCATCCCAGTCTCTGTGTATGTTTTTTAAAGGCTCGGTCGATTCAGGGAGAAATTCCTTCATCAGGCAAAGCAGTGTCTTAGCCTTCCAGACAAACATACCGGAATTCCACAGATATTTCTTGTCTTTAAAATATTCTGCCGCTGTTTCCTCATCAGGTTTTTCTTTAAATTCCATAACCTTGTAAATACCGCTGTCATTCACTGCCCTGCCACACTTTATATACCCGAATTGTGTGCTGGCGTAAGTAGGTTTTATTCCAAAAGTAATTATATTTTCAGGATTCTGGTTTACAAACTTAATCGCTTTTTTTATCGCATTCTGAAGAACCTCAGCAGGTTCAATAAGCTGATCTGCCGTAACTACCGCCATCGTTGCCTCAGGGTCATATTTCGTCAAAACAGTCGCCGCCAACCCTATCGCTCCTGCAGTATCACGAACCGCAGGCTCCGCGATTACATTATTGTAAGGAACCTCAGGCAGATTCTTTCTGACAGTATCAACGTATTGCGAGTTTGTAAGAACAATTATGTTGCGATTATCAAACATAGGTGACAATCGCTGGTAACATCGTCGAAGCAAAGTCTCGCCATCAAGTATCTTCAAAACCTGTTTTGGTCTTTTTACTCTGCTCAAAGGCCAAAGTCTCTTACCTGTCCCGCCTGCCATGATAACAGCGTAATCCATTTTTAAACCCCTTTTCAGTTAAAGACAAAAAACAATATCGGCACAACAACAAAAGTAAAAACAGCTGTATTAACAACCCATAATGCACTTGCCATCTTGCTGTCAAGGTCAAAAACATTACTCATCGTTACCATCATAATGGCACTGGGGGTAACAGCCATTACGACAATAACATTTCTTATAGGTCCCTCTAAACTATGCCCCATTAACCAAAAAACATAAACTATCAAAAATGCAACCAGGGGCGTTAATATAAATTTAACCGCTGCTAACAGAAAATACAAGTTTATATAATTTTTAAATCTTGAAAATTTAACCCTCATGCCTATTGCAAAAAACGACAATGCTGAAGCCGTATAAATGAAAAAATCCACAATATGTAAGTCTTCTATAAACTCAGGTTGCTTTATACCGGAAATATTCAATACCAAAGCTGCCAGAATCGCCGGCAAAGCAATATACCGCAAATCAAATATATGACTCATTTGAAATCGTATTTGCGGATCATATTGACGAAGTTCAATAAACTTCAGAAGTGGAAAAAACACAAAATAAGCCGCCGGCATCCACAACACAATATAAAGATTTGCCATCGCCAAAGCCGTGGTTCCAAACAACGCATAACAAACAAACGCGCCGCCGGTATAACCAAGATTGCTTAAACACGCCGCAAGCATAAAAGTTATTTTGGATTTTTTGTCAAACTTAAGCATCTTAGATATTGGCACAGATAAAACGGTAATTAAAAACAGCAATATTACTCCCGCAATAGGAAGCCAGATAAGTTCGAACTCAAGTTTTAAGGTCCAGATGACAAATAGCACAACGGGCCAGTCAAAAATTAAAATTACGCCCGTCATTATTTTCTTCGCATAATTTTCGGACATGCCGAAATTATTAGATGCAAGATACCCTAAAAACAATCCGCCTGCTAGTACCACAAGCATACTGATTAGGCGGATTGTTGGTGTATTCTCGATGGCATCTCCTGTTGCCAATATAACTGTATCAGCTAAAACATCAAACAAGATAATCTCCGTCAACTTTCGTAACAGGAGCTATCTTCGCTGCCAGCTCTTCAAAGCCCGACTTGCCCATAAGTGCAAAAGTAGCCTCTTTTCCCAACTCAACTGCCGGTTGATCGTAAGTGTTAATATTAAATAAACCACCGGCAAAAGAAGTAGTCACCTCAAACAGATAAATAAACTGCCCGACATTATAAGCATTGATCTTATCGAACAAAACTGTCATGCAAGGCCTCTTGTCATGCAGCAGCGCATACTCTGTAGCTTTTTTCTCACTGTTCAAAAGGGTCCCCATATCCTTACCGGACAAAAATCCCAGCTCTGGTGCACATTTCGGTGCAGGACCAATAGTTAAAGACTTGTTAAATTTCTTAACTTCAAGGAATGTGAAAACTTTATCGTTAGGCCCTTCGCGATAAAGCTGAACCTGGCTATGCTGATCCGTCGTACCTAGAGCTTTTACAGGAGTCGGACCAACAAAAACTGTTTTGCCGTCAAGGTCTTTTGTCTTACCTAGGCTTTCCGCCCAAAGCTGACGATACCAGTCTGACAAATCTTTCAACGCATAGCTGTAAGGCATCATAACAGAAATCTTTTTACCGCGATTATAATAATGATAATTAATCGCCGCATTAATCGCCGCCGGATTAGCAAAGAAATCCTTATCGCTTACCCGCACATCCATATCTCTTGCCCCTTCGAGCATTGAATCAATATCGATACCGCATACCGCAGCACTCAAAAGCCCAACTGCACTGAGCACACTGAACCTGCCTCCAACTCCATCAGGCACATCAAGACAACGGAATCCAGCATCATTCGTAATGTTCCTCATCGTTCCCTGTTTTGCATCGGTTATAGCAACAACCTGGTTTTTGTAACCTTCATCACCAAGTTTATCTTTTAAAAGCTTACTGATAATAAGGAACTGAGCAGCCGTCTCAGCCGTCCTGCCCGATTTACTGATAACGTTAAATATCGTCCTATCAAGCTTATCAGATATCCAGTCCAGAAATGAGCCTAACTGATCAGGGTCAACATTGTCAAAAACAAACAAGCGAGGCCTGCCTTTGCGAACAGACTCATCAAGATTATAAGTATACGGATTCAAAGCTGTCTGCAATGCAATATTACCCAACGCCGAACCACCAATACCTAAAACCACAAAATTTTCGCACCCTTTTACACCAGCAGCAATTTTCTTAACCCTGTCACTGATATCCGTCTTATAAGGAAGATTTCTATAAGGATACAAATTTTCCTTTTTTTCCTTATTAAGCTGATTAATCAAAGGTTTGGTTTTTGCCGCCAGTTCCTCAAGTTGCTCACTGGTTACTCCATGCTCAGAACCGATCACGTCAGCCATAACATTTTTATA
The DNA here is from genome assembly GCA_964492365.1 of uncultured Pirellulales bacterium. Taxonomy (GTDB): domain Bacteria; phylum Planctomycetota; class Phycisphaerae; order Sedimentisphaerales; family Anaerobacaceae; genus JAGLTN01. Next base: position 10,747 of record CAZBKA010000010.1, read on the forward strand.
ATAAAGCTGTATTTGTGAGTTAGCCATAACGATATAAATCCTTTCTTTCCTATTTCAGAAATTTCACCCAAAGCACCACAAGTGCCCGATTTTACCTGTTTCTATGAATTATTAAAGCTGAAAGTAACAGAAATGAAAAAATTAAGGTTCACTAAGATTTGCGTATTTAAGCATCAATGACTTTATCTCACCAGTATTAAACCTTACCGTCACAATGCTGTTTTCGCCCATATCCTTAAAGTCCTCAACCCTGCCCAGACCAAACTTTTTATGCCTTACAAGCTGATTTTTAACAAAAGCTGGTTTGGATTTCTTTACTTCTTCAATCTTTGCAAATTCACTGTAATCATAGCTGTTACCAGACAAAGATACCGCACTGAACCCGGCATCAGGTGCAGATTCGGCAAAATCGATCCCAAGCTCGTACAAAAACTGCGAAGGTATGCTCCTGAGCATCTGACCATGAATAGTTCTGTATTTCGCATAGCTTATATTGAGACTATCTTTGGCGCGGGTAATACCTACGAAGAACAGCCTACGCTCCTCCTCCAGCTCTTCCTCACCACCAGCATTACTCCGCTCGTGCGGCAAAATACCATCTTCAAGACCGATTATAAAAGCATTTTCAAACTCCAACCCCTTAGCCGCATGCAACGTCATCAAAGCCACACGGTTATTGCTGGCATCATAAGAATCCGCATCGCTGAAAAGGGATATCTGCTGCAAAAAGTCTATCAACAACGGTTGCTCTGCCTGCTCATCGAACTTGACCGCCGAATTAATAAGCTCACCTACATTCTCGATAGCTTCCTTGTCACTATCTACCACCGATGTCAGTGACTTTTTCAGCCCTGACTCTTCAAAAATCATTTCCACTAACTCTGCAACTTTTTGGTTAATAGAAACCTTAAATTTTTCTATCATAGCAACAAAAACCGATATCTTGGCCTTGGCCCCATTTGATACCGTACTGATCTGGGAAACTTTCGTCAGAGCCTGATACAAGGTAATATTATTAGCTCTTGCGTAATCCGTGACATGGTCAATAGTCGTCTTGCCAATACCACGCGTAGGTGTATTAATTATACGAGTCAGCGACACTTCATCACTCGGATTGACAAGAATCTTTAAATATCCGAGCACATCGCGAATTTCCTGTCTGCCGTAAAATTCAACTCCGCGAACAATCTGATAAGGCAGCTGATTCTGAATAAATGCCTCTTCCAGAACCCTGCTCATCGAATTCACACGATAAAAAATAGCTATATCACGAAGCTGACAGCCCTTGGCAACAAGCTGATTAATTTTCTCCGCAACGCCCATCGCCTCAGCCGTCTCATCTTCATAAGCATCGACATGAACCTCATCACCAGCGTTCCTTGTCGGAATCAACCGCTTCTCTTTTCTTTTGCTGTTATGGACAATAAGCTTATCCGCTATTTTCAAAATGTTAGGAGTACTGCGAAAATTCTCCTGCAGTTTTATTACTTTCGCATTAGGCCAGTCTTTTTCAAAAAGAAGAATATTTCTGATATCGGCACCTCGCCAGCGATATATGGACTGATCTGGATCACCTGTAACACAAATATTGCCATGCGACATCGCTATATACTTGGCAATCTCATATTGGGCACTATTGGTATCCTGATACTCATCTACGAGCAGATATTTGAAACGATCGCTAAGCTGGGCACGCACATCTGCATCGTTGCGAAGCATCAAAGCAGTACTCATCAGCAGATCATCAAAATCCAGAGCATTATTTTCTTTAAGTATTGTCTGATACTGTCGATAAATTTTAGCCAGCGCCTTCGGAAAAAAACCGATAGCCTCCGTTTCATAAGTATCGACATCTTCCATATTATTTTTCAATGTCGAAATTGCTGAATGCATTCTCGCCGGTGCAAAATTCGATGTATCCAGATCACAATCACTTATCGCCTGTCTGACACAGCGTGCCTGCTCCTTGGAATCATAAATACTGAAATTACTTCCCAATTGAGCATTGTCGCTGTATTGACGCAGAATTCTCACACACAATGAATGAAAAGTACTGATTTGCACCGAAGAAGATGCCCCCTGTGCCAATGCTCGCTGACGCATCTCGTCTGCTGCCTTATTGGTAAATGTAATCGCACAAATGTTCCACGGGCGAACACCAACCCTTATAAGCTCTGCGATCCTGTATGTTATAACCCTTGTCTTACCGCTTCCAGGACCTGCAAGAATAAGCAAAGGCCCTTCAACATGACAAACCGCCTGTCGTTGTGAATCTGTTAATTGTTTTAAAAAAGAATCCATCCTTGGATTTGTTTCGCACTTATCCATCATTTTTGTTCTTTGGATTTTTCATCTTGCAGCATATACTGCCTTTGAATTTCCATCATCTCCTTTGCAAGTTCAGGCTTTTCAATGCGTATTCGTTCAATAAGATTTTCTCTCATTTCTGAAGGATATTGCCTGTCATTGAAAAAATCAAACATCGCTGCAAATTTTAATACTTTAAAGTCAGGCAGCTCGACCCTGGTCTCATCTGAAAACTGCCTGCCGTAATAATCATATATCTCTTTTGCAAGATTTTCCCTGTTCGCCGCCTCATTATCATCGTACATTGCCAGTCTGAAATAACCTTCCCTGAGCATCATATTAATGATCTCCCCGGCACTGATTATATCTATTACTTTAAGCTCCTCCTGGAATCGTTTTTTCGCATAAACTTCCAATGGAACCCTGAATTCCTCCAAAGGATAAAGTATCCTCATTTCATTATAAAACTTCCTCGCATAAGCAACATGACCAGCCTGATAAAAAGAAAAAATAGCATTCTTCATCATATTACGATGCCCTATCTCAAGGGATTGAAACGACCCGTGCTTCATACCTTCTTTTTCTCTGTACTTGGCAATGGTGCCCATTACTGCTTTGTTATAACTTTCAAACATCCGCAAATCTGGTCTGAGAAAAACATTATTCGCCTGCACTAATGCAGAATTCTCGTTCGGATCTGACTTGCCAATAGTTTTTTTAGGTTCATAAATATATAATGAGCCGTTCCTGAATAAACTCTGAAGCGCATGAGAAACAAGTCTGTCCGTATTGGTTTCCTCGACAGTAACATTATCCTGACCTGCAACTTTAAGCCCCAAAACAGCCCAGTATATCGCATGAACATCCGCAAGCCTCCAGTCAAGAGGCAGTCTGTTATTAGGATCAGCAAGGTCTATGGGACCATACGTCTGATTAAGCTCAACCATTAACGAAGGTTCAAGCTTCCATACTTTCCTTAACTGATACGCATTCGCAAATATATTAAATTTATCGTAAGACCTTGTGTCTTTGGCAAAATCCAAAAACATCACTGCATTCGGGTCATATTTTTCCGGATTAGATCTCAACGAAATATAGTTACTTACAAATTTATCATCATCCTCGAAAACAGGGTCGGCTGCTTTTAAGCCTTCTATAAATGAAGAATAATTAGGATCAGACAAAACCTCATTTATTGTCTTTGGTGCCTTAGCAAGCTCATTGTAGTATTCGTTGCTCCCATCACCAAGCAGGTCGCGAATAGAAAGAGCAAGCTGAAGCTTATAATACTTATGCGCATCGTCAGTGATGCCGCCTATTTTATGCATAAATATTCTGCCGAGTTCCTGGTAAAGCAATATCTTCTTGGGATTCAGAGGAATACCCTTGTCCCTCAATATCTCATAACCGTTCTTGACCCAATGCCATCTCTGGTCAGGATTCGTCGCCGGTATTGCCACCGAAATATTATATGCCATGTTCCAGGCTTGAAATTCCCATACCTTCGCAAATCGAGGCTGCAAAACCGTTATCCACTCGGCAAGCTGCTTAGCATCAAAAAACTGTCCCTCACTCTTGAGCCTGTCAGCACGCATCCACAACGCATCGACCACAAGACCTCTGAAAGCTCCCATCGCAACTGTCGCAAATGCCAGCGACGGAGGTGCATTCTCAAGTGGAGCATTAACTATAAGCTTCATCTCCTGACGCTTTGTATTAATAAAATCAAGCTGCATGCCCGCGGTAACAATAAGCGATATCGCAAGTATCACGCAAATAAAACATATTGTGTTATCTGATAAACGCATAATAAATCAAAAAAATACACTCCGAATATAACCTCGGCTTATGTTAAAATTTATACAATTATCCTCGCAAGCTCTCGGCTGCCAAATACTAACAACGCTATAAACAAAAGCGCAAGGGACTTTATGAAAATCATGATCGACACTACTTTAAAAAAAACACCCCAACTCAATATCTTCGCAGGTACGATAAAAGCTGCAGGCTCTATCTTATCGAACTGTGGCATAAACTGAATCAGTGGTTTCAAAACATACTTATAAAAACCAGCAACACCCTCATTAAGATAATCAAATGAATCTATAATAAACATGCTTATGCTGCCAGTGAAAAACACAACTAGACAAAGAAGTATTGCTACCGGCATCGATAAAAAACTAGCCGCAAGAAGACCCGTCACCGCCAAAAATATTATCTTAACTTCTATAAGCAATGCAACCCTTACAAAATTGGCGAAAAAACTGTCCGCCTTATACAATATCTCCATCCCGTCTATAGGCGAAAACATCACTACCGTATTATTCAATGGCACATTAAAAAACGCAACTGCAAGATAGCCGTCTTTCGCAACAGCATTCGCAGGCACCTTAATCTCATGGGCTATACCAACTGAGTCCTTCCTGCTTAAATCATAAACCCCTGTATCAATTTCTTTAACTGGTTTGCGATTATCACCGATCAGCCATCCGCCGAATATCTGGTTGTCCGCAGGAGTTACTGAAACATCATATTTAAACTTTATAAATATACCTTCACTGCCCGCAGCAGGTTTTATATTATGAAATTCCCATAATACCTGACTGCCAACCGAAGCCGAACTTTTTTCAAGTTTTTTCTGCTTCCGAAGCTGCTCCATTATCTGCTGCTTGGAATCTTTTTTAAATACCTCTTCCAGCATGCCGCTTTTCGCAAGCTTATCATATTCCAGCTCAACATCTTTCGTAACATCCTGCTGCATCGGACTTACCGATGCTCTTGCCGTATAAAATTCGTCTTTGGTTTGAGCTATCTCCTGTTCACTGGAATTCAAAAACCTCGGCATAGAAACAGCTATCGCATATATCAAAGACGAAAAAATAAGCAGCATTACACTGCCCAAAAGAACAACCCCAAAAAGCTTGCCAGCAATTAGCTGATATCTTTTTATAGGTTTGGTAATAACCGTGTATATCTGTTTATTTTTTATGTCACTGGTAAGTGTGTAAATAGATGCAATTATCGTCAAAAGACACAAAAGCAGACTTGTCAGCGAAAGACCGTAACTGACAAAACTCTGGAGCCTGCCCTTCAATGTACCGTCGCCTGTCATCCCGAACCCCATAACAGGAAGCAGCACAAACAGCATGACAACAAAAGCGGTTGCTATTTTCAGCCGCAATATCTGCCTTATCGTATTTACCGCAACTGCCCAGATCCTACTCATTGGCTCCATCCCCCGAAACATCCGCCTTCTTCGTAATTTCTGTCTCGACAGGACGCTTCTTTCCCACTAGCTCATCAAGTATATCTTCCTCAACCGCATCAGGTACGTTTGTTGGTTCAACCGTCTCTGTTTTTACCACAGCCTTCGACTTGATAGGCTCAGAAGTTTGGGTCAAATCACTAAGTAACGCCTGATCTGTCTCGACCGGTTTAATCGATTCCGCCTTGCTGGTCTCAACAGGTTTGTCTTCTGCAGCAGTCTCCGATACCAGCTTCTCAAGAACTTCTTTACCAGCATCAGCTGTAAGAAAACTTCCTATTTCCGTCGTACTGACTGCGCCGCTGGTAAACTTCAAATGCTTCTGAGCATCTGCCACTGTCCTGATAAAAAACGATTCTAGCTTATCCATCGGTGAAGAAATCTCACAGGCTTGTCCCTCTGCCTCAATAATCCCCCTGATCTTCGCCAACGCTTCTTCACTTATTAAATTGCTTGTAATAATCTGCTTTTTATCTGTATGCTTAAGCAGCTCACCAACTTTACCCATAGCCTGTATCTTGCCGCCGTAAAGAATCGATATCCGGTCACAGACATCTTCAACATCAGCAAGAAGGTGACTGCACAAAATTATCGTTTTACCTCTCTTAGCAAGCTGAATTATCAGGTCCTTTATCTGTCTGGTACCTATCGGATCAAGTCCGGTTGTAGGCTCATCGAGAATCAGCAGATCAGGATCATTAATCAACGCCTGAGCTAGGCCTATTCTTCTTGCCATACCCTTCGAAAACATCCCGACTGGTCTGTTAGCAACAGCCTTCAAACCAACCATATCAAGCAACGATTCAATCCTGTCTTTTCGGGTCTTTGCAGGAAGCTTAAACAGTTTTGCATAAAAATTAAGCGTCTCACGCGCATTAAGATACTGATACAAATACGACTCTTCAGGTAAAAATCCGATACGTGTATTAATCTTCGGATCTGTGCTTTTACCGCCTAATACTATCGAATGGCCCTTTGTAGGATTAAGCAAACCAAGTATCATCTTGATAGTAGTTGTCTTACCTGAACCATTGGGACCAAGCAAACCAAATACCTCGTTGGTCTTTATCTTTAAATTCAAATTATCAACTGCATTTACTTTTCTACGCCCCCACCAGTCAGAAAAAACCTTGGTAAGCGAAATTGTCTCGACAGCATATTTCATACGAAAACCTGTTTAAAAAAAATCAATTTTGTTTATGGTCGATGTCTTCACCAAAACGAACCAGTCTGGCACTATTGAATACGACTATTATAGAACTTGCAAAATGCAGCATAGCCGCGACCTCAGGCCTCAAATATTTTGCCGCCGAGATACCAATCAAAATAAACGTTATACCGAACGCCAGGTTCTGGTTAATAACCCTGCTGGTCTTTTTTGAAAGCTTTATTAAAAATGGAAGCCTCCTCAAATCATTATTCATCAACGCAATAGATGCTGAATTAATAGCAACATCACTGCCCGCTGCCCCCATCGCAATACCAAGATCACCAGCCGCCAAAGCAGGCGCGTCATTAATACCATCACCGACAACCACAACCGTATGGCCGTCATTTTTTATCTGCTCTACTATCGAAAGTTTATCGTGCGGCAAACATTGCGCCTTAAAATCGGTACAGCCAAGCTCAGCCGCAACACGATTGGCAACCTGCTCCCTGTCACCGGTAAGCATAGTAATCCTCTTGATACCAAGACCAAGAAGCTCATCAACTGCCTGTTTTGCCTCCGGACGGGTCTTATCCTGCATACCTATCCACCCGATACACTTGGAATCTTTCGCCACAAACAAGGTACTGAAACCCTGCTCTTCATGCAATTGAGGACCATCGATACCATTCATGTTAATATGATTTTCCTGAAGAAATGTATCTCTGCCTATCATAACTTTCACAGAATCAACAACCGCCGTCACTCCCTTGCCAGGCACCTCCCTGAACTCTGCAACATTCAGTAAACTCAGTTTTGCCTGTTTGGAAACCTCCTGCAATGCCCTCGCCGCCGGATGCTTACTCATCATTTCTGCCGAAGCCGCATATGTCAGCAGCTGTGCCGGTTCAACACCTTCCGCAGGCGTCAGCTTCGTGACATACAATCTTCCGGTAGTCAACGTACCGGTCTTATCAAATACCATCGCCGTTATCCTGCCCGCAATCTCCAGATCTGCTACATTTTTAATCAGAACACCAAGCCTTGCCGATGCTGAAATCGCCGCAACCATCGCTGTCGGAGTAGCTAGTATCAATGCACATGGACATGAAATAATAAGAACCGTTATCGCATCCTCGATATTCTTGGTAAAGAACCAGTAAATCGCCGCAATCATCAAAATTGTCGGTGTATACCATTTCACATACCTGTCAATTATACGCATAATAGGAATCTTGGTGTTTTCAGCCTCCATAATAAGCGTCTGAACCTTACCAAGTGTCGTATCCTTGCCTGCCTTGGTTACCTTAATATCCAGCACACCGGTCAGGTTCGTCGTACCTGCAAATCCCTGCATACCGGGAACCTTATCAACTGGTAAGGACTCTCCGGTAATTGTCGCCTCATTAATCGAACTGAGCCCGCTAACGATTTCTCCATCCGCTGGAATATTGTCACCAGGTCGAACACGAACAATATCTCCAGGCTTTAAATCGCTTACCTGAACCTCTTTTTCACTCCCGTTTGCCAAAAGAAGCTCCGCTTTCACAGGGGTTAATTTTATCAGTGACTCAATGGATGCCCTTGCTCCCAAAGCTGTTCTTGTCTCCATCAGCTCACTCAAAAGCATGAAGAATGCTATAATACCAGCAGGAACATATTTGCCCGTAGCAAACGCTGCAAATATCGCCAACGCTACAAGCTCATCCATATGGGATTCTTTTTTTATGGAACTTTTTATCGCATGAATAACTATCGGGGCGCCCAACAATAACGCACTTACCATCGTAAGTATTTCAGCATTAAAGCTCGTCTCACCATAAATCCACTTTGCAACACCGCTGCTTATCAGCAAAACTCCGCCCAGCAATGTCCCTAACATGGCCATACTCACACGTATTTGCTTAGCACGCGAATATTCAGCAACCATATCATGTTTGAAATGTAAATGTTCGTGACCCATGTTTATTTCGTTTCCTCAGATTTCGATTTTGTCTTTTTAATGTTAGGATCTCTGTTCAGCAATACTCGAACCTCCTTACTCTTGGCATTGGAGGCAGGCTGAATGATTATTTTCTCATCAACATTTGCAAATACTTCCTCGATTGCATCAAGATAAACTTTCTGCATAAAAAGTTTGGGACGCTTTTTGTATTCAGGAAGAATATTATTAAGATATATAGCATCTGCCTTTGCAGACTCTACAATGCGTGTCCTGTATGCCCTCGCCTGACCAAGTCGCTCACGACACTGTCCAACAACCTGGCTCCAGAGATATTCGAGTTCCTCATCTGTTACTTGCTTTCTGCCTTCGATAACCGACAAAAGATCCTCTGCTACAGTACCAGCGGTTTCATTAAGGGTATTCGTTGCATATGTCTCTGCCTCGGTAATCATTTTTGGTTTTGTCTGACTTGCGTTAAACGATTCCAGAAACGCATCATCAACCTGTCTTGGCCACTTAATTGTGACAAGCTTCATAAATACAACTCTTACTCCGCTGTCAATATCGTCAAGCTTCTGCTGAAGGAGCCTCTGAACATGATCCGTTATGGTAGCCTGGCTTTTGATCGCCTGGTCTATCGTATAGTTAACCATTGCTGTAACCGCTGAATTCTCAATCAGACTCTGCAAAAGCACCGAAAAACTGCCCTCTATTACATCTGCATATGTTTGCCCTGGCATCAGATCATCAGTAACTGTGACATTCTTGAAAAAACGCTCCGGATCATCTATCTGATAAGTCACCTTCCACTTACTATGCACGATATTGTAATCTGTCTCTGAAGCTGCCGCACCAACCCTGCTTTCACTTCGACACAAACAGTAGCCGTCTACTTCCGGGTCAAGTGACTTCGGTACATTGATTCTATTCTTATCTGTTTGAAGCAATTCACTCTTGGACTGATAGTACCATAGTGAATTAACCGAAAAATCTATCTTCTTCTTCACCGGAACAATAATCATTTCATGAATCGGATATGGTAATATCCAATGCAGCCCAGGTCCCAAAATTCGGCTCTCACCTATGCCGCGAATCTTACCAAATTTCAATACGATCGCCTGCTCATCGGGTGCAACTGTTCGCATTCCTGAAACAAAAAACAAAATAACCAGAACAACCATAATGATCTTCAGAATTAAAAAACTTATCCGCAACGCTTCAGAAAGTGATTCGCTTGCAGAATCAAGCTCACCTGAAAACCGATCCTTCACAGGCCGATTCTGTAAATCTTTTTTATTTTCCATATTATTCTCTGACATAGCATCAAATTCCATTGGATAAATTTACTTTACAGCTTCTTCTTTTATTTCCGGCATCCTCTTTAAAAGCTCAAAAGGCTGTGAATCTGCGCTCAAAACTATCGTAGACTTGCTTGCAAGTATTGTCTTAAGTGCATCGATGTCACGCAAAAACATCGCCAGCTCAGGATCAGCATCTAACATCTTATAATACTTCGCTGCCTCAGCATCTCCCTGACCTCTTATCTGTTTGGCCCTGGCCTCTGTCGCTGCAAGCAACACCTTTTTCTTTGCATCAGCATCACTCACGATCTTGGTCTTTTCTGCCTGTCCCTCGGAAAGTGTATTCTGCGTTCTCTGCTGTCTCTCAGCTTTCATACGCTCAAAAACATTCTCAGTCACATCCTTATTAACTTTAAGCTGTTTTATACCTAAAGTTTTTATATTGATACCGAACTGATCTTTTACCGCTGCACGAAGGTCCGCAAGCATTTCCTGTTGAATCTCATCAAACTTTAACTGAGCAGGGTCGCTGTTGACAAACTCAGAAAAATTATGCTGTCCGATTATCTTGTTCTGAGTATTGCTGATCTGGCTCAAAAGCTTACTCTCTGCTTCCTTAACAGAACCAACTGCATTAAAAAACGCTAAAGGTTCGGAAATGTTCCACACCACATAGGTATTAACAATTATAGGCACTGCCCCTTTGGTCGTCGTTTCACCAAGGTCTGCCTCAAAAACTCTCATACGAGAATCATACTTGTATATCCTGTCAATAGGTGCAGGCCATCGACTGTAAATACCGGGCTCCTTGATCTCACTGTTCTCGTCCGCCTTACCAAGTCTGACTCGCAATGCTATCTCTGTCTCTCTCACCTGGAAAAACGTGAAAGAAAAACCAAGTACAACAATTACAACGATAATTAAAATACCAACTGCTAAATTTTTCATTTATTTAGGCTCCTCAAATCCACCAACATCATACAGATCCGTGGTTAACTTTTCCTGCATATCAACAATAAATACCTGCTGATCTTCACTGTCAGCAACAACAATATATTTCCTTACACCATACAATGCTTCCTCAAAGACATTAAGCCTCTGCCATTTTCTATAAATATCCTTAGAGGCATTATAAGCTTGCAACTGACCGGCAAATCTCTCACCAGTAGCCTTCGCTATGGCTGTCCTCTCAAAGGCATAACTCTGAGACTCTCTCAATGCTGCGAATATTTCACCCTTGGCCTGCGTAAACTGCGCATCTATCTGCTTGCCAAGCGTTTCAACTTCTGCTGGATCACTGCCCGACGACTCCACTTTCTGATATTTCTCCGCTAATCTGGAAAGCTCATCCGCTTCCTTTACTGAACCAACAAGATTAATCAAGGTCTCGGTACGTTCTTTCTCTGCCGTCAGTATAATTGCTTCTTTCAACTGAACCGCCCCGACCACTTTCTGGTAATCACTTGCAACTTCAACTGGTGGATGAACACCCTGCAAACCGACAAATAACACATCAATACCAAGGTCTTCATTATCACATGCTTTTTGAATTCTTTCGGTCAGAATATCTTTCGCATCTGCCCTGCCTGCTCCAAGAAGACTCCGTGTCATTTCATTTTCATCATCAACTTCGATAGTAGCACTGGCCGCAAACTTTGCCAGCTCACTGTAACAGATTGACTCCAAAACCTTCTCAGGTTCATTATGGTTATACAAATAAGCGTAAATATCCTTAACTTTATACTGAAGCGGAATATTGGCTTTCACCAGGCTAACCGGAACCGCTGCTCCGGCATCAGACGTCGCTGCCTGTTTGCTCGCAACCAGCAAACTATATTCTTCCTCATAATGTTGCTTGCCCCAAAGCAACGCTCCACGCTGAAGATCACCCGTCTTAGGATCTATCTTGGGAACATATCCAACAGGAAGCTCCATTATCTTTTTAACAGGATGCTTATACGCAATATCTATAGGCCAAGGCCACTTAAACAAAACTCCAGGACCGACAATTCTTTTCCCGCCATCTGCTGTCAGCGGATTCCCAAAATGCTCCACAACCGCCTGCTCATCCGGATTAATTACAACAATACAACTCAGCAGATAAAGAACCAAAGCTCCTGTCAAAAACAAGGGAATAACCGCCTTGGCAAGCAGTTTATAAAACCACGTCTGAGAAACCTTGAAACCAAACTGATAATCAAGCGCACCTGCCGCTGTATGAAAAACATTACCTGGTTCATTGATTATTCCCAAAAGCCGGCTGTCAAAACCGCTTCTCGAATACTGATCTGCAATTCTAGGTCTGTAAATATCCATTACTATATTCAGGCCATTCTCAGCACCTAATATAACCAGTACAATCGGAAGTACCCAGTTCATCACCATCACTGGATATAAAATTTTAAACTGAAGCAGCGTAAATGATATCGCCAAAATAAAACACAAAATCGCAATACCCAATATGAAACTGCCGCCGCCTCGCAATGGTTTCCATTTTTTCTCTGCAGACATTCCTGTTGCATAACGGGATATAAGGAAAGATACAAAAGCAATAACCGTCATCGCCAAGGCACATCTCAGGGGATCTTTTACTTCAACTCCCTCAATCGATGCTTTGACTGATTTAAATAAGTATATACCAGCAAGAATCTGATATATAGCCGCCAGACTTGAAAAGATTGGTAAAAACCATTTCTCAAATAGCGATAACCTTTTCTGTGCAACTGCAAATAAAGTGGATTGCTCCGTCTTGGCCTGAAAAATCGTCGAGCTGTCATCGGTCTTGGCTAGCTGGTCCATATCGAGCTTCTCCTGCTCCGCAAGCGACCGCTGATGGAACTGTATTATCAGTATCAGCCAGATAAAAACCGATGATAGAAGCAGCCAGCTAAGCGAATAAATCGCAAATGAACCGCTCCATTTACCGACCAGATAAGCCCCTACCGAAAATATCACACTTAAAACAAACGCCAGAAAACTAAGCCGTTCAGCTCGTTTAGATGATATCGTCATTTTTCAAATCCCTGAATTTTATTGTCATGAACAAATTATTCGATAATACTGTATTTATACAATATGTAATTTCTTTACATTTTCAAAGCTTTGTACTATAACATTATTTGCTTTTATCGTATAGATATTACTGTTGATTTTCTAGTAAATTTTTAAATCTTGTAAGAGTACCTATTTTAATGAAAAGATTATTCACAATAGCACTAAACACCTTTACTGAAACCATAAGGCAACCTATATACGCTATTATTATCTGTTCTGCTTTGATCATGCTGACACTAAGTCCCTATCTCACAATGTACTCTATGAGCGACGACAGTAAACTGCTGCGAGAGATAGGCTTATCTACGCTCTTTCTGACAAGCTTGTTCATCGCTATTTTCGCCGCATCTGGTGCACTTGCCGAAGAAATCGAAAACAAAACTATTATTACAGTTTTAAGCAAACCTGTAAACAGACCAACATTTGTAATTGCAAAATTTCTTGGTGTTACCACTGCGGTAGCTCTGGCACATTACATCTGCTCAATTGCTCTTTTAATTACAATCCGTGACGGGGTACTGGAAAGTGCTTCAGACACACACGACTGGGTAGCTCTTGGATGCGGAATAGCAATTATAGTTATCGCTTTGATCTTAAGCACTTTTTTTAATTTCAGCTATGACTGGAAATTCTCATCAAGTGCAATTGTACTTTCTGGTATTCTGGGTACTTTAGGTATTATAGTACTCGCCTTTATAGATGAAAACTGCAAGTTCAACCCTGCTGCAAATGGAATAAACAGTTTTGATATCCTGGGTTCATTATTGCTCTTCCTGGCAGCACTGATTATCGTCGCACTGGCAATAGCTTTTTCAACAAGGTTCAACATCGCAGTTACATTGGCACTATGCATCGGTATTTTCTTATTGGGGCTTATTAGCGACCACGTTTTCGGAAAAATCGCCGAATCCGATATATGGATACAGTCAATACTCGCGCAAGGCTGCAGGTTCATAATACCAAATCTTCAGGTATTCTGGATAAGCGACGCAATTTACGAAGAAAGTGTGATTCCTCTAAGGTATATCGGCATAAGTGCTTTCTACGCACTTAGTTACACTTCAGGAGTACTCCTGTTCGCAATCGCTCTGTTCCAGAAGCGACAGGTAGGATAAAAATCAGATCACCTTCAGCATCGCAGTTTCATCGCAATGAGCCTGCTTGGAGCATTTTGCGCAATCGCTCCAGACTTTCATGGGCAAATTTGACTTGTCAATAACATCAAAACCCGTTTTAAGGAAAAATTCAGGTTCAAGTGTAAGTGCAAAAACCCTCTGCAATCCAAGTTCCCTTGCCTGCAAAATTGTATAATTAACAAGCTCTCTGCCAATCCCCTTGTTTTTATGCTCTGCCGAAACTGCCAAAGACTTGATCTCCCCCAGATCTGACCATATCACCTGTAATGCTGCACAGCCGATTATCTCACCTTCATCCTCCGCAACATTAAAAATCTGCAAATTTTCATAGATATCCGGAATCGACCGGAACAGCATCCGGTCAAGCTCAGCATAATAATTAATAAGTTCATAAATTGACTGAACATCTGCAACTTTGGCTTTTCGTATTTTCATGCGGACAATTTAGTGAATTATATCCTCCCAGGCAACAATAATATTGCTGTTTTAAACATTTTGACCGTCATAATAACGTTTTTTTACAATGCTTTTGCAAAAAAACTAAAAAAGGCTGGAAAAATAGCGCAATGTCATTACAATGGCCCAGATTATGAAATTTATACTGATAGACAAAGTAATAAGCTTAGATGCTGGTAAGGAAATTAAAACCCTAAAAAATGTTTCTCTTGCTGAGGAATATCTCGGGGATCATTTCCCAATTTTCCCCGTTCTGCCGGGTGTTATGCTCCTTGAAGGGATGGTCGAATCTGCAAGTTGGCTTGTCAGGGATGCCCAGAATTTTAGAAACAGTATGGTTTTGCTTCATAAAGCCGTAAATGTAAAATATAAAAGTTTTCTTGCGCCAGGCAATTCTATCGAGTATACTGTTACTGCAAAAAAGATTGATGAAAACAGCAGTACCTTTATCGCTCAGGGAACTTCTGGTGATTTGCCGATAGTTGAAGCAAGGCTGACATTGAGGCATTTTAACCTCGCTGATCAAAAACCTGAATTGGCAAAGACTGATGAATTAATTATTGAAAAGTTGAAACAGCGGTGGAATCTGCTGAATATTTTGTAATATAAAACTACGGAAAGAATTATTGTTAAGGTAAAGGATACCGGAGGTTAAAAACTATGGCTATGAGTCGTGACGAAATTTTTCAGGAAGTGAAAGAAGTTTTAATTGATGCTTTGGGTGTCGATGATGACGAAGTAACTTCTGATGCAACTTTAATGGGCGATCTGGGTGCAGAGAGTATTGATTTTCTTGACATCGTCTTCCGTCTGGAGAAGGCTTTTGAAGTAAAAATTGCAAGAGAAGAACTTTTCCCTATCGAAAATATTATGAGCAATCAGGATTTTGTAAAAGATGGTAAGCTCACTAAAGCTGGATTAGCTGAAATGAAAGAAAAAATGCCGCATACCGATTTTGCTTCGTTTGAAAAAGATCCTGATATCAATAAGCTTGGTGATCTCTTCACTGTAGACTCAATCGTTAATTACGTCGAGACAAAGCTTAATTAACAAATTTTAATTTCAACAGAATGTTAGCGGCACAGTGTTTAAATCGAACCGGCCGCTAACTTTAATTTACAGGCTCAGTATGCGTTGGATATGGATAGATAAATTTATTGAATTCGAAAGCGGCAAAAGAGCTGTTGCTTTGAAAAACGTCACCATGGCTGAAGATCATGTTCATGATCATTTCCCGCATTTCCCTATGATGCCGGAAGCCTTGATGGTTGAAGCAATGGCACAAACCGCCGGAATTCTTGTCGGGCAGGCTAATGGTTTCAAAGAAAAAGTTATCCTGGCAAAAATCAGAAACGCAATTTTCAACCACTATGTCGTACCTGGTGACACAATACTCATTGAAGCTGAAATTGAATCGATTGCTAATGAAGCGGCAAGCACAACAGGAAAAATAACCTGTGGAGAAAAACTTATCGCAGAAATTAGTCTGATGTTCAGCCATATAGACCAGAACATTGCAGGGAAAAAGTTCCCCGAAGAAAATTTCGTAATGACTGATCTTTTCGAAATAGTCCTGCGTGACCTCGCTATGTCAGGGAGAGCAAAATGACAGAGCGTCGAGTAGTTATAACAGGTTTCGGTGCTGTAACACCGATGGGGATCACAACAGATGACCTCTGGAAAGGACTCTCAAAAGGCATTTCCGCAATCGATACCATCAAGGCTTTCGATCCAGTTGATTTCACTTGCAAAATTGCCGGCGAAATACCTCCTTTTGAAATAAAAGACTTCATTCCAAAGTCTTTCCGAAAATCAACTAAGCTCATGAGCAGGGACATTGAAATTGCAATCATCGCTGCAAAACAAGCCGTCGAATTCAGCGGATTAATTACAAAAGGCATCGACCCTGAACATGTCGATATTGATCCTGCAAGGTTCGCTATAAATATAGGTGCCGGACTGATCAGCTGCGACCTGGTAGAGCTTGCTCCAGCCGTAGCACAAAGTCTGACCGATGCCGAGTTTGACATAAAAAAATGGGGTAAAGATGGTATAAATCTTGTCACACCGCTTTGGCTTTTAAAATATCTGCCTAACATGATCCCATGCCACATCGGTTTGATACACGATATTCAAGGCCCAAGCAATACGATAACATGCGCCGAAGCTGGTGCCCATCTCGCAATATCAGAAGCTGCTCAAATCATCGCTCGAAACGATGCTGACATCGCATTAGCTGGTGGCGTAGAAGCAAAAGTCAATCCTATCGTTATGATTCGTCAGTGCCTGATAAAAAGAGCAACGGATCAAAACAATGACAATCCCAAAGCGGCTTGCAGACCTTTCGATGCTGATGCTAAAGGCTCCGTATTCGGCGAAGCTGGAGCACTGCTCGTCCTCGAAGAATTAAATCATGCAAAAAATCGCAATGCAAAAATATACGCTGAAATTGTAGGAACCGGTTCAAGTAATAACATAAACCCAACCTATGAGCATCTCGAAAAAGATGCAAAAGGTACTCGTATTGCAATTCAGCAGGCTTTAAAAGAAGCAAATATCTCAGCCGATCAGCTTGACCTGGTTATACCTCACGGCACAGGTATTCCACAAGACGACAAAGCCGAAGCCGCCGCCATCGAAAACATATTAGGCAGCGCTGTTGCAAAAGTGCCAGTCTGGCCGACAAAAAGTATGGTAAGCAATACAGGCGCAGCAGCAGGTGCTGTTGACCTCGTCGCCGCAATCTGTGCAATGGAAAATAAAACTATACCTTCTGCAATAAACTGCGAAAATAAAGCTAGCTGGTGCAATCTGAAAATCCCAGCATCTGCTAAGCAGAACGCGGACATTAAATACATATTAAGCTGCAGTTATACTTATGGCGGACAAACTGCTGCGGTAGTACTTAAAAAATTTGACAGTTAAACGGTAAAAAAATGCCAAGTAACAATAAAAAACATAGAGTAGTAATTACAGGCCTTGGCCTTGTCAACCCGATGGGACACGATGTCGAGACTATCTGGCAAGGCATGATGACTGGAAAATCAGGAATCGCCAAAACAACTATCTTCGACGCCTCGACGTTCCCTTCAACTTTCTGTGCCGAAGTAAAAGATTACGACCTCAAAAAACATACTAAAAATTATCCCGTACACAAAGATAGCAATCGTGGAAGCGCTTTTGTTATAAAAGCTGCCATTGATGCCTGCTCACAAGCTGGCATTGATGTCGAAACAGACACCCCCACCGATGGCATCGACCGTACAAGAATGGGAATCTATCTCGGTGCAGGTGAAGGCTCGGTAGATAATGACGTATTCTTCCGTACAATTGCAAAAGCTTGGAACAATGAAAATAAAAAAATGGATTGGGGAAAATGGGCACAGATCGCCTTTGCCCAGATGAAACCAATGTACGAACTTGAGCAGGAGCCGAACATGCCCGCCGCTCATATCGCCATGCTCACTGGTGCAAGGGGACCGACAAGAAGCTGTCTCACCGCCTGCGCCGCAAGCACACAAGCATCTGGTGAAGCCATGATGATGATTCGTCACGGCTACGCAGATATAGTCATCGCCGGTGGTGCTCATTCCATGATACACCCTCTCGGAATTACAGGGTTTAACAGACTTACTGCACTTTCAACAAGAAACGACAGCCCGCAAACCGCTTCAAGACCTTTCTCTGCTTCAAGAGATGGTTTTGTCATCGGTGAAGGTGGTGCCGCTCTAATTCTTGAATCTCTCGAATCCGCTCAAAAAAGAGGGGCAAAAATCCTCGCTGAAGTTATAGGCTACGCAAGCACCGCAGACGCATTCCGTGTTACAGATATGCACGAAGAAGCAAGAGGAGCAATCGCCGCTCTAAACGCCGCTCTAAATGATGCCGAAATAACATATAAAGATATCGACTACATCAGCACTCACGGCACAAGCACATCCGAAAATGATTCCATCGAAACAAAAGCTATAAAAGGCGTTTTCAAGGAAGAAGCGAAAAACGTCCCTCTCAGCAGTGTTAAAAGCATGATGGGACACCTCATCGGAGCTACAGGAGCCGCAGAACTGATTACGTGCGTATTAGCTTTAAGAGATAATACTATCCCGCCAACAATGAATCTTAACGACCCAGACCCTCAGCTCGACCTGGATTATGTTCCAAACAAACCAAGAAAAACTGACCTGGATATTGTCATAAACGAATCTTTCGGCTTCGGTGGACAAAATAACGTTATTATCATAAAAAGGTTTATTAACTGATCTTATAATTACGGAAAAAGCTATGATTGATATTAAATTAATTCGTGAAAACCCAAAAAAATATCAGGATGGTGCGGCAAACAAAAGATTCGATGTTGATATCGCCAGATTACTCGAAATTGACGAAACACTCAAAGCTGCTAAACAAAAACTCCAGGATATTACCACTGAAAAAAATAATCTGGGAAAATCCCTCGCAAAGCTCCCCAACGACCAGAAACAGCAGGCTTTTGATAAACTCGCAGATCTCAAAAAAGATGAAGCCGCTTTGGATGAACAGGTGAAATCTCTTCAGCCCAAATTTGACGAATTAATGCAGCAGGTTCCTCAGCCTGCCGATGATGGTGTCCCCGTAGGCAAAGATGATACCGAAAATATAGAAATACGAAAAGAAGGACAAGTCAGAGAATTTGATTTCAAACCAAAGGACCACGTCCAGCTTGGTATTGACCTGGATATTATCGACATCGAGAGAGGCGTAAAACTCGCAGGGACAAGAAACTACTTCCTAAAAGGTGACGGCGCAATGCTCCATTGGGCGGTCCTGCGTTTCGCAGTAGATTTTATGATAGCAAAGGGCTACATCCCGATGAGCGTACCATTGCTTATGAAAGATGAAGCTATGAGAGGCACTGGTTACTTCCCAGGTTCAGAAGAACAAACCTACCAGGCTGAACGAGATGAACTCAGTCTCGCAGGAACAGCCGAAGTACCCGTAACCGCATACCACATGGGCGAAATACTCAAAGAAGAAGAACTGCCAAAAAAATTCGTTGCAATGTCAACCTGTTTCAGACGTGAAGCCGGCGCCGCAGGTAAAGATACTCATGGTCTCTACAGAATACACCAGTTTGATAAAGTCGAGCAGGTCATCATCTGCAAAAACGATGTTGAAGAAAGCAAAATGTTCCATCAGGAAATATTAAGCAACTCCGAAGGGGTACTAAAAGCCTTCAAGCTTCCATATCGCATCGTTAACGTCTGCACAGGTGACCTAGGTAGAGGACAGGCTCAGAAATTTGACATCGAAACATGGATGCCCTCAAGAGGCAACTATTGCGAAACACACAGTGCAAGTCGCTTCTACGATTTCCAGGCAAGAAGAATGAACCTGCGATACAAACAAAACGAAACAAAGAAAAATCTTTTCTGTCATACTCTCAATAACACCGTTATCGCAAGCCCAAGGGTACTGATACCATTAATGGAACTTTACCAGAACGCCGATGGTTCGATAACGATCCCTGAAGTACTGAGACCTTACATGGGTGGCAAAGAAAAAATCGAAAAGAAATAAGCACCAGAATAATTAGATATGCTGTACCTGTGGCGGAGAGGACGCAGTACCCATGGATGACATACGACGTCGATTGACGCTGATTGATAGCCAACTGGAAAGAGAAAACTTCTGGTACTTTCTTCAGACACGTTGTCCTTTGCTCTTATTAGCCACAGGTCTTGTCGCGGGAATAATAATTCAAACATTTTTCCCCATAAACATAATCTGTCTCGCAATATTGGCCCTGATTATCTCAATAACCTCAGCCATCGTCTGTAAACGCAAAAAAACACCACGCATCACCGCCATCATCATAACCGCTGCAATTATTTCTTCAACATTGCTCGGCATGATAAGACTCGCCTCATTTAATCATGTACCAAACAATAACCTGGTTAATTCACTTACAGACGAAACGAAACTGGCAACAATCAGGGGCAAAATTTTAACCGACCCCACAATATGCGAAGACACAGACTGGCAATTCAGTAATTTCACCTACACCGACAAAACAACATCTTTCTATTTAGAAGCTGTCGAAACCCAAACTACCAAAGGCTGGGAAAAAACCACAGGCACAATATATGTCACCATAGCTGAACCCGTAACTCACTTAACCCCAGGCGATCATCTCGAAATACTATGCTGGTTAAACAAATTCACCCTGCCGACAAACCCAGCACAATTCAACGTCCAGCAATACATGAACCAGAAAAAAGTTTTTCTCGCCGCTCGTGTAAAATCAATCAACGCCGTAACACTGCTGCAACAGCAAAACAAAAGCATTTTCTACCGATTCAAAAATAAAGTAAAAACCATCGCCAACATCGCCCTTGTTCCAGATGACTCAACAGAATCACAAAACATCGCCATGCTCGAAGCTCTCACGTTAGGCCAAAGATCCAGTATCGACTCCGACATTTACATCGCCTTCAAAAAAACAGGTCTGCTTCACATTATTAGCCTCTCCGGAATGCACTTTGGCGTCTTGGTCGCCGCAATATGGTGGCTATGCAAAATCACCGGACTGACAAAACCCGCCAAGGCCCTCATATGCATATTAGTGACATTTCTGTTCATTCTTGCCATCCCCCCCACAGAACCGACCCTCCGGGCTGCGATAATATGCTGGGTATTCTGTCTGGCATTAATCTTAAGCAAAAATCCAAACTCTTTTAATTCACTGTCACTATCCGCAATAATCCTTTTGCTTATAAAACCGACATCAATATTCAACGCAGGTTTTCAACTATCCTTCGCCTGCGTGCTCGGCATCCTGATTTTCTATCGTTATTTTGAAATGCTTTTAGCCACACACATCATTGACCCGTTTTTTAACGGACTAAAAAATCAAAATTATTTTTCTAAAATATTAAGGCAATTTTCCTTATATATTACGGCAATGTTCGCAACCGGATTAGGTGCCTGGTTCGGCAGCGCCGGAATACTCTTATATAGCTTTAGCACTATTCAGCCTCTAGCCGCATTATGGACAATCCTGATTTCACCTTTCGTTGCAGTAATCCTTATCGCAGGTTTTGCAAAAATAATCCTCTTTTTTATCCTCCCCACCGTCGCGGACCTTTTGGCCAAACTCGCCATTTCACTCTGTGACATCATGATCAACCTTGTAAAATTCATGGCCAATCTGGACACATCTACAATATTAATAGGCAAAACCTCAGTTTTTATAATCATCTTTTATTACGCATTTATATTATTCGCCAGATACGCTCGCCTCGAAAATTTCAAATTAAAGAACCGTTTATCCATCATTTCAGTCATCCTCATAATCGCCTCCATTGCAATTACAAAATACCACAACACACACCCAAAAGATTTCACTCTACACGTCCTCGATATTGGTCATGGTCAGGCAATACTCGCACAATCACCTAATGCAAAAACCATCCTTTTCGATTGTGGTTCAATAACACGTTCAAACATCGGTAAAAAAACAGTCAACCCTTTCCTCGAAAATCTAGGCATATCATCAATAAACGCCCTGATAATAAGCCATAACGATCTCGACCATATCAATGGTCTTTGTGAAGTTGCCAATGAGAAAAAATTTAAATCTATCCTAACCTCCCAGGCTTTCATCGATGATACCGCCATCTCGAACACCGCAAAAAAAATAAGCACCTTCTTTGAAACTAAAAATTTAAAACTAAAAAATTTCGACGACTCGCTCACTCTGTCTGAAAATATCACAATAAAAAAAATCTGGCCCGTTGGTAATTTCTCCACCGACAAAACCATCTCCGACAATGACAGATCAATCGTCACACTAATCGAATGTAACAGCCGAAAAATCCTCATCTGTGCCGACATAACCCAACCAGCACAAAAACAATTACTCCTGACTTACCCCGACCTGAAATGTGACATCCTCGTCGCCCCCCATCATGGTTCAGCCAATACCATAAATTGCGACTTCCTTAAACAGCTCTCCCCAGAATTCATAATAGTCAGCTGTGGTCAAACACAATACGAAAAGAACCGCGTAATAAAAACCAACCCTGGTTCTAAATTCTACTACACCCCACGCGATGGATACATCCGTGCATCTATCAGCAAAACAAATCAGATAACCTTCTCAACATACAAATAAAAAAAGCAGCCCCTATCAGATAGGGACTGCCTTTGATTTACTTAATTGCCCCGCTGATTACTGTGCGGCAACCTCATCCTTAACATTAACAACGATCTCAACTCTGCGGTTCTTTGCCCTGCCTGAAGCTGTCTCGTTCGACTCTACAGGCCTTGCCTCACCACAACCAACAGCACGAATCTGATCTTGTGCAAAACCATGCTCTACAAGATACCTCGTAACTGAAAGTGCACGCTCAGCTGAAAGTTCCCAGTTATCTTTCCAGCTTGATTTCTTAATAGGATCGGTATCAGTATGACCAACTACATCTACATGCTTGCCTGGATACTGACTTGCAAGAACCGACTGAATATGATCAAGCTCTTTACTCGTTGCCGACTTCAAACCTGCTTTACCAGATGAAAACAGAATTGAGTTTTCCAGTGTAACTGTAATCGTCCCTGCATTAGCATCGAACGCTACATCATAACCATCGCCGAAACCAGATGCCTGCGCTGGTGTCTGATTCAGCTCTTCGATCTTACGCTGCAAATCTGCAATGGTCTGCTGACTTGCTGAAACCTGATCTGCAAGCTGACCTTTTTCTGCTTTTTCACGAGCAATCAAACCCTTAAGGTTTTCATGTTCGACATTCAGTGCTAAAAATTTCTTCTTCCAGTCTGTACAACCAGAAAGAAGCATAACACTCATAAGAGCAACTGTGAATAATGTAACTGTTTTCCTGTTCGTGGTTCGCATGCGAAACCTCCTTTTCAAATTATAAGTAAAATCCATTTTTTTATTGTCCAATATAAAATATGGCTACCAAATATCTAAATGCCATATCGTTTAGAATCATAACACTAAATATACCCATTGACAAGAACGGACCATAAGGAATTTGTCGTGTTTTTTTAAAAAACATTTGAAATGCCGCCCACGCCAACCCGAAAAATGGTGCTACAAAGAACGCAACAACCACCATTACAGGTCCAATAACGGCCCCAGCCGCACCCATTAAATGCACATCTCCAAGTCCCATTGCCTCTTTTCCAAACGCCAAGGTACCAAAAATCCTCGTCGCCCAAACCACTCCGCAACCAATAAAATACCCCCACAAACTGCCCGCAAACCCAGCAACAGCAGGCACTTGCGAAACATCGAGCCACCATTGCCCAACCACCTCCACCCTATGAGCAAGCAAATAAGAACCAACACCACCAGCTATAATAGGCAGCAAAAATAAAATTTCCAAAAACATCTCAAACCGATGTTTATAATTCTCACCATCGTCTCCGCCAACTCCCTGTTTAGCATCCTCATTTTGATACAAATCAGCATAACTTCTTTTTAAAATTCTGGTCGAAATCAATCCCAAAGAAACAATTAGACCCAAAACTGCCCCCGCGCTCATCGCCGTAACATTCGCCGAAGCAACAGGCAAAAGAAAGTTCCCCACGACAAACTTATAGTCCATCACATATCCGCCAACACCCGAACCGATCATCCCCGCCGCCGTAACAAACCAGCATAACCCGATAGGAATAATCCACAGCTCAAGATCAATCGCCGATGCCGCGATAAACGCCGAAATCAAAATCAAATGAAGCACATATACAAACCAGCTCCGATCTGCTATGAAATCTCCCATTGACATCCTGACCGTCGTGCGGAAATAAAGCAGGAACATTCCGACAAACACCAACCCCGTCAAAAGCTCAAGCACAAAATACCTCGCCGATATTTTTATCTTGCACTTTCGGCACTTACCCCCCAGCATCAGCCAGGAAACAAGTGGAATGTTATCATAAAATTTTATCAGATACCCACACCCGGGACACGCCGAAGGAGGCGTCACAATGGATTTCCCCCTGGGTACACGATAAACAACCACATTCAGAAAACTGCCGATGCAGCAGCCCGTTGCAAATATAAAACTAATCCATATCCAGTCCGGCACAGTTGACACTTATTATTCCCTTAACAGTGTTAAAAAATTTCCAGCTAAGCTTCGTTTTCCCTGATCTTCTGAGCTGCCCTTACCATCGCTAGATAACCATCAACAGGCACATACACTGGAATCGAATTACCCGACCCCAACGCATACCCCTTAGCCGCCTTGCGATACTTTGTCCCGTACTTAACAACATAATCGAAAACTTCATCTGCAGACCTCTGGCAAATCAAATCAACATCGAACCCGCCGAACAAACCAATCTTGTCACCATAAAGCTCTATCCACTTATCATAAGCCGATATCGCATCTTCATTAGAATGCTTCGCATTAATACCAGCCCTAATGATCTCATCCATCACAGAAAAAATGTTCCCGCACGAATGAAGCAAAAATGGTTTACCAGCCTTCTTAACCAGATCAATCACTCTCTTATACTGTGGCACAACATTAGAAACCACCGCCGCAGGCGAAAGCAATGTCGCCGTCTTAAATCCAAGATCATCGCCCATCCTGCAAACCGCATAAAGATCGCCGTACTTAGCAAGAAATTTCGACCATATCTCAACAAACAGATCGCCGATTTTTTTATAAAGCTCCACAAAAAGCTGCGGATCATCAATCTGCATATAACAAAGATTCTCGAACCCGACCAGATCCTCACTGACTTCGAATATTCCGTTCCCGACTCCGCCGATACCCTTCATCCCCGCAGGCATCACCTCGCGAAGAATCTTAAATTTCTTATCCGCCATCTGCCAATACCTCTCCGCCAGTTCATCCCACGGATAACTTTCAAAGTCAGCCCGTTTCTGTATAGGCCCAGCCCCTTCACCCATCAGCGCACCAGCATTAGGCAAACAATGCGTCACACACGCCTCGAACGAAACCGTATCATAGGTCATCTCACGATAAAAACCGCAATAGTTAGCAAAAAATTCTTTCAGGTCAGTCTCATCGCCGCCCTCAAGCTCCGCAAACTTACTGCCATTAAGCTTCTCCATGAATTCCGGATTAATAAAATGCTCATACAAAGGCAGCCTCGCCGGTCTCTTATTATTCGCAGCATCCAATATATTTCTATAATCAGGTTCAAAACTCATCTAAAAACTTCTCCTGTTGCTATTTCTTTTTCTTCGATTCACCTTGTCTGTTAACAATCCCCGCAACCTTCATCGGCAAACCGAATAGACGAATAAAACCAGTAGCATCCTTTGAGTTATATTCAGTACCCATCGTAAAGCTTGCCAGATTACCCTGATACAAACTCTTCGGGCTCTTAACCCCTGCCAGACTGCACTTGCCCTTAAACAATTTAAGCCTTACCGTCCCAGTGACATTCCTCTGCGTCATATTTACAAACGCATCAATCGCCTCCCTCAGCCCGCAGAACCACTGCCCGTAATAAACAAGCTCCGCATACTTCAACGCAACCTGCTGCTTATAATGTGCCGTCTCCCTGTCGAGCGTCAGCATCTCAAGTGCCTTATGAGCCGTAACCAGAATCGTCCCGCCAGGCGTCTCATAAACACCCCTCGATTTCATACCAACAAGCCGGTTCTCAACCAGATCATCCTGCCCAACGCCATGTTTGCCGCCAATAACATTAAGCTCTTCGATCATCTTAACGCCATTAACCGCCTTGCCATTAAGCTTAACAGGCACACCTTCATTAAAACCGATCTCAACATAATCCGCCTTATCAGGTGTCTTCGATACCGGATTAGAAATTACAAACAACTCATCCTTAGGCTCGTTCCATGGATCCTCTAGGTCAGCACCCTCATGACTGATATGCCACAGGTTCCTGTCCCTCGAATAAATTTTCTTCTTGGTCTGCTCGATAGGAATATGACGCGCATTAGCATAATCAATAGCCGCCTCGCGCGATGTCAGTTTAAAATTATCATCCTTCCACGGCGCAACAATCTCAAGCGTAGGATCAAGAGCCATAAACGTCAGCTCAAACCTAACCTGATCGTTCCCTTTCCCCGTGGCCCCATGAGCAACCGCAACTGCCCCTTCCTGCTGAGCAATCTCAACCTGGTGCTTAGCAATCAAAGGCCGCGCAATACTCGTCCCAAGCAAATAATTATTCTCATAAATCGCCCCGCTCTTAAGCATAGGCCATATATAATCTTCTACCAGTTCCTTGCGCAGGTCCTTAACAATGCACTTAACTGCCCCCGTAGCCATCGCCTTTTTCTTGATCCCTTCAAGCTCGTCCCCCTGCCCAAGCTCAGCCGCAAAAGCAATCACATCATACCCATAAGTCTCTTTAAGCCATGGCAAAATAACACTCGTATCAAGCCCGCCGCTATACGCCAAAACAATTTTTTTATTCTTAGCCATCACATTTTCCCTAAAATCAAAAAAAGATAATCATAACTATTCACAACTTTATCATTCCCGCCT
>CAZBKA010000011.1:0-37110 GCA_964492365.1 uncultured Pirellulales bacterium
CCGAGACAGCAAAACTTCAATTAAAATTGACTATGGATCATGCAATTGGGACCGATAATGATGTGCAGGGGCCTGACATAACTGAATCTGTGATACGGGCACATACGCGACATATTGAGGAACGCCCTAATGATCCAGATCTGTATTACAGGTTTGGTATTTTGATGATGAGCGTTGAAAGAACCAGTGAAGCAATAAAATCTTTCCAGAAAGCTTTAATGCTCAATCCTATGCATACGCGGGCAAAGTGTAAGCTTTGCATTTGTCTGTATGAAGCCGGCGAAGAACAAGAAGCTATAGATAATTTGCCACAGGAAAAATGTCTTGATAAGGAAAGCCTTGAACTGCATTACAAGACAGCATTACTTTATTGTGATAAGGTAAAATTTGCATCGTCGTTAATCAATCTTGAAAAAGCAATCGAAAATAATTATACGAGTTGTGACGCGGCTGTGAATATATCAGTCATCCTTCAGAATCTTGGTCTTTTGAATCGGGCGACAGCTATGTGGGATAATCTTATGGACACAACAGCAATTGGATCGCGAATTGGACATCATTTGCCGCCGAATCAGTTTTAAAAATAAATATCAGAAATTATGTTTGTTACAGCGGCTCAGGATTCGATCTGAGCCGTTTTTTTTATTTTTATGATCTTTGGGATGCGGTGTTGATTATTTGGCGAATATGGGCCTATTCGTTTTAAATGCACACTGAATGAAACATAACATATATTATCGGCGGTTTGTTTTTTTGAAAAGGGCGGTTAAAGATCTCTGTATTGCAGCGTCTTTGTACTGTTTTCTAAAGTAAGAATCACCAAATCGACCATTGCTGTTTTTACGTGTTTTAATTTACAACTAATTTTTTGGCAATGATTTTGCTTCTTCAACACCATCCCACTGCAAACCGCCTATAACTGCCTGTGCAATATTTGTAAGATGATCTCCCATCTTTTCAATGTTATTGACGAGATCGATGAAAATCAAAGAATTCTCAGGAGAACATATGTTTTCAGTCATTCTTTTTACATGGCTTCTTCTGAAATCAAGCTGCATTTTGTTTAGATTTTTTTCATTTTCAAGTGCTGATCTGGCGGCATCTTTGTCACTGTTTTCTAAAGCAAGAATCACCAAATCGATCATTTCATTTATCTGTGTAAAGAGCTCTTCAGCTTCCTTGACAGCACATTCACTGAAATTAATTTTTTGCTCTATTTTTCTTTCAGCCAGTTCAACAATGTTTACAGCATGGTCGCCAACTCTTTCAAGGTCGTTAACTGTGTGTAAAAGTACAGGCAGTTCTATAGAAACTTCATCAGAAAGCTGTTTTCTGGATAATTCGATAAGATAAGTTGTAATTTCATGCTGAAACTCGTCAATCGTGTCTTCGATAGCGGCAACAGATTGTATCCTGTCTTTGTCATCCAAAATAAGACCTTTTACCGAACGAACAATTGCTTTTTTTGCAATCTGTGCCATTCTGATTATCTCAAGCCTTGCCTGACTTAAAGCAAGTACCGGTGTATCAAGCAGACGTCTTTCAAGAATAACAGGTTTTTCATCAGCAGGACCTTTGTCTTTTACCAGAAAAGTAGCCACTTTTGCCAGGACATCTGATAAAGGCAGAAAGACAACAGCTTCAAATGTTTTAATTGCAGTATGGGCAATGGCGATTGACATAGCCACAGTAGTTGCACTTAGCTGCCACGGGCTAACTATGATGGTCCATTTTCCAATAAGCCCGACAAACCAGTAACAAATGAAAGCACCGAATACATTAAATAATGTGTGAGCCCATGCTGCTCGACGCGCGTTGACATTTGTCCGTATCGCAGCCAGTTGCGCAGTTATTGTTGTCCCTATATTAGCACCGAGTATAAAAGGGATGCATATGCTTATTGCAACAGAGTAATCAGCCCCGAAAACTCCACTTGCAGCAAGTACCTGGATACTGGCTACAGAAGCAGAGCTTGACTGAACAAGCAAAGTAATTGCAAGTCCGGCCAGCAGAGCCAAAATAGGAGTGTCCGCGGATCTAATAAATATTTGCTGTACCGCAGGGCTATTTTCTAATCCTGCAAAGGAATCTTTCATAAAACCTATGCCGATAAATAAAAGACCGAAGCCGAGCAGTATCTCTCCAAGCCCCCTGACTTTTCTTGTTTTCCCCGCTATCTGCATTATGAAACCTACAGCCACCGAAGGTAACGAATAAGAAGTGATATCAAACGCCTCTAATCCGGACATCGAGACAAGCCATGCAGTTGCAGTTGTGCCGATGTTTGTTCCTATTATAACGGGAATCGCTTGTGCCAATGTCAGAAGGCCTGCATTTATAAAACCTATGATCATAACGGTTGAAGCAGAACTTGACTGGATAATTGCAGTTGCTGCCAAACCAACAAGACATCCGACAATACGCTTTTTTGTCATTGATTCGAGGATGCTTTTCAGTTTTTGACCAGCGACATTTTTAAGCCCCTCAGACATCAGTGTCATTCCATAAAGAAATAACGCCAACCCCCCTGCTGTACCGAGAATTATATCCTTGACCATAATTATTAGAATCCTGTTAAAAAAAACACCCAAAATTAACACAAAATTAATCTAAAACTAACAATCCAGTCGTTGTGTTGTATTTGTTTTGAGCTAACTGGTCAAGAATAAAAAAACAGGAAAGTAATTTTTGTTTTTATTATGCCATTGAATTTAATATCTCAGTGCCTTTGATAATTTTTTCATCTGTAGTAGCAAAACTAATTCTGAAATGGGTATCTTTTTCGCTGAATACTCCACCAGGAATAACAAGGATATTATTTTCGATAGCTTTTTTGACAAACTCTGTAGCATTTGAGCCCGGTGCTTTTACAAAGGCATAGAATGCACCTTGGGGTTTATTAATCTCGAACTTATCCTTAAGACCATCATAAAGCAAATCACGCTTTCTTGTATAAGCTTTAATATGGTCAGTTACATCGTAATCCATGGCGGCCATTGCAGCATGCTGGAAAGGAGTTGGTGCGCAAACAAATGTATATTGCTGAAGTTTGGTCATTGCTTCGATAACAGGCTGTAAACATTCATCTGAGGCTACATAACCAAGTCTCCAACCTGTCATTGCGTAAGCTTTACTGAAACCATTCATGAGCAAAGTTTTTTTATAATAATTGGCGATACTTGGACATGGACCATCGTAACAAAACTTTTCATAAATTTCGTCGCTTATTACAATAATGTCTTTCTGAGCAGCTATTTTGGCTAATGCTTTTATTTCTTCCACAGAATAAACCTGTCCAGTGGGATTGCATGGAGAATTTAACATGATAAATTTAGTTTTGTCTGTAATGGCGTCAGCAATTTTCTGCACCGGGAGCTTGAAATCAGGATAGGAATCAACAAAAACACATTTTCCACCAAGCATGTTTACCAAGTGTTTATACATGACAAAATAAGGATCAGGGATAATAATTTCATCACCTGGGTTTACAAGAGCCATAAAAGCCAGCAAAAGAGCCCCGCTTACACCGCTTGTAACTATTGTAGATGGGGATTTCCAACCAAATTGCTGAGTTACCAACTTAGAGATTTTCTTGTTAAATTCGGTGTCCCCCGCTGTTTGTGAGTAGCTGTTTTTGCCATTTTTTATTGCATCTATTGCTACTTGTTTTAATTCTTCGGGAATATCGAAGTCAGGCTGACCTATTGAAAAATTAACAGGATCTTTTAAAGACGCTGCTAATGCAAATACTTTTCTGATTCCGCTTGCATCAACTTTAGAAGCCCTATCGGCTAAAATTTTTTTCATGTTTTTACCTTAAAGTATACAAATCTTATTTAAACGCTATGGAAAAGGAGCGCACAGAATAAGCCGCCCAAGAACTCAATTAATCATTCCCAAAGCGGCATTCTGAATTTTAATAAATTATTACACAACCACTGCTACTTAGTTTCTTTTTTTGTCGCTTCAGTAGTGGCAGCAGCTGCAGCTGCTTCATCCGGTGCTGCTTTTACTTTTTTACCAGCACTAATCTTACGATTAGCAACCTTAGGCAATCCAACGAGAGGTTCTCCCTCGGTCCATCTTTCATTTTCTTGCAGTTTTTCAATTCTTTCTGCACGGGTAAGGACATTACGATGCCTTGTGAGAGCGCCTTTTACTTTTAACGAACGATCAATTGACATTTAATATTTCTCCTAAACAACTAATCTTCAAACTTCATGCCATAAGCATCTTGAAAAGGGGTTTTCCCTTTCACACGAAAAGATTCAAATCCTTGAGGTGCATTATAACCAGCACCAAGTTCAATAATCTTCTTTAGCATATCATTACCCTGAGAGCCAGTCTCTTTCAGGTTTTCATACTTATCTACAGTTACCAGATAATACCAACTTTTTACAGTTTTTATCTCAGTAGCAATCCCGTGCCCAGCATAATAATCCCTTACTGGTTCCAGGTCATTTCTACTTCTCAACGCCTGTATTACAATATTACTGCCGTCAACATTTGCCGATGTTAAAGAAGTTTGCTGTTGCGGTTCTTTTGCAACCAAACCCGCCGGCAAATCAGAGCTTTCAACTTCAGACTTAATAATAACAGGCTTATATACTGGTTTTTCAACAACTTTTTTAACCGGAGCGGCAACCTTAACTGCTGCTACCTCCTGCTTGCTCGAAACTTTACCAAACCTAAAAGCCGCTAAAACTACTACCAAGGCAACTAAAACAAAAACAACCACAAGCTGATAAGGTATAGACATCTCTACCCTACCTGCATTTAACTGCAAAAATCTTGGCTTCTTGGGCCATTTAACCGGTTTCTCCGGCGATTTTTCAGGCAGAGAACTAATAGGCAGAACAACTTTCTTATCCTTTTCAGGGGTCTTCAAAGGCACTAAGTTATTCTCGTACAAAGGCTTAGGACGCTTTTTACCTATGACCTCATACAACGCCATTCTTTTAGGAGGTCTTTTCATAGTCCCAAATATCCTTCATCTCAGATTTACCATTACTTCCGTACGTATCCAAACCTCAAATACATAATAAAGCTCTTTTACTACATTTTAAATTAGATTTCAAGGAAAACTGAGAATAATATTTCAATTATTAGAATTTTATGTGCAACAAATTATTGCAAAACATAATTTAATAAGGTATCATCCCTCTTTTACTTATGCCAATTTATGGTCATTTACAGTAATTTTCTTGACAAAATAATGAAGTTTGACTATTCAGGCATGTTTTAAATTAGGATGTACGGTTAAGTTTTTAGTTTTTTGCACCAGAGATAATTCTCAGGGCAAGTTTATTTTTGATTTTAAATACTAAAAGTGGAGTAGTTAACAATGTTACCAGTAAAAAAAATTAGCAGGACCAGGACACGAACACGTCGCAGCCATCATCATTTGACAGCTACGAATTATTCGGTTTGCAAGAAATGTGACCATGCAAAACTGCCGCATGCAGCATGTGAAAATTGTGGTTATGTTAACCCCAAGATCACATTAAAGCTCGGCAAGGAGGAAAAAGACTAAAACATGCGGATCGCAATTGATGCAATGGGCGGCGATAATGCACCTGATGAGATTGTTTCAGGTGCGATAGAGGCGATTGATTTTATCAGTGCAGATGACAGTCTTATTCTTGTTGGTCCAGAAGATGTGATCAGCAAGAAGCTTTCAAAAAAGCACAGAGAAAAAATCAGTATAGTTGATGCCTCTGAAGTTATCGACATGGATGAATCGCCTATCGATAGTCTTAGAAAAAAACGTAAAAGCTCTATAGCTGTCATGGCTAAAATGGCCGCTGATAATGAGGCTGATGCGGTTATTTCAGCTGGTAATACCGGTGCATGCGTAGCAGCTTTTCAAATGCGTATGAGAAACCTGCCTGGTGTAAACAGACCAGGTATTGCGGTTGTGTTCCCCACATTTGAAGGGCCTGTTACGATTTGCGATGTTGGAGCTAATATTGCGTGCAAACCAATAAATCTCTACCAGTATGCTGTTATGGCTTACTTGCATGCCAAACATATTCTCGGAATCGAAAATCCTCGTGTAGGTCTGATGAGTATTGGGCAGGAAGACGCTAAGGGCAATGAAGTTGTTAAAAAAGCTCGTGACCTTATAAAATCTGACCCCAACCTGAACTTCGTAGGTAATATTGAAGGTCGAGATATATTCAGAGGTGTTTGTGATGTTGCTGTATGTGAAGGTTTTGTGGGCAATGTAATTTTAAAGCTCACCGAGGGACTCGTCAGCGGTCTGTTTAAAGCTGTTAAACATGAGCTTTTGCAGGAAAAAATCACACTGGCACTCAAATTTAAACCTGTGATGATGCGAATATATAAACGATATGACTACAATGAATACGGTGGAGCTCCCCTGCTTGGTGTTAACGGAACCGCAATAATAAGTCATGGCTCGAGCAAGAGCATAACTATCAGAAATGCTATATTGGCTGCTAAGAAAGCTAAAATTCAGAAGATTAATGACAGGATAGAGGAATACTTGTCAAAAAGCAATGTAAGGACCACCGATGAACAAGGAAGTTAGCGAAGTAAACGAATATAAGCCACTGTGTCGGGCTATCATATCCGGCTGTGGGGCTTATGTTCCTAAAGATATTATAACAAATAAAGACCTCGAAAAAACAGTTGATACTTCTGATGATTGGATAACCTCCAGAACAGGTATTAAAATACGTCATAAGGCCGCTGAGGGGGAATCTACAGCTATGCTTGCGACAGAGGCGGCAAAAGAGGCTTTAGAGATGGCCAAACTTGCACCAGAAGATGTTGAGATGATAATTGTTGCAACTATTACACCAGAAATGGTGTTTCCGTCTACAGCTTCTTTTGTACAGCTTAATTTGGGTGCAACAAAGGCTTGGGTTTTTGATATAGCAGCGGCATGCAGCGGTTTTGTTTATTCTCTTTCAATTGCTCAGCAGTTTATCGAGAGCGGC
The DNA here is from genome assembly GCA_964492365.1 of uncultured Pirellulales bacterium. Taxonomy (GTDB): domain Bacteria; phylum Planctomycetota; class Phycisphaerae; order Sedimentisphaerales; family Anaerobacaceae; genus JAGLTN01. Next base: position 6,966 of record CAZBKA010000011.1, read on the forward strand.
CATTGTAAAAATGCTCTTATAATTGGTGCTGAGACTTTAACCAGAATTACCAACTGGCAAGACAGGACAAGTTGTATTCTTTTCGGCGATGGCGCTGGAGCGGTTGTTTTGGAAGCTGGTAAAAATCCTAAAAAAGGCATTCTTTACAGTACCATGAGTTCTGACGGCAGATATTGGGAGGCCTTGAATTGCCAGGCATATGGTTCCAGATATCCATCAAGAGAAGAGCTTGACGATCCTAATAAAAAATTCATGCAGATAAAAGGCAGAGAGGTGTACCAACAAGCTGTCAGAAGAATCGTAGAGACAGTAACCGAATGCCTGTATCATTGTAATTTAACAATAGACGATATTGATGTGTTTGTCTCTCACCAGATGAATTCAAGAATAATTGATTCCGCGGCTAAGAGATTAAAACTCACGGATGAACAGGTGTTCATTAATATCCAGGATTACGGCAATACCTCGGCAGCATCGGTTCCGCTTGCATTTAACGACTGCTACAGACAGGGAAAGATCAAGGAAGGAGATCTTGTTGTTCTTGTGGCGTTCGGTGCCGGGCTAACTTGGGGCGCAAACGTAATTCAGTTTTAATTAGTCGTTTTTTAAGTTAATATATCAGGGCATTATCCCCTGTTATGTTGTGATAACCAAGGATGGAAATTATGAAAACAGCTTATCTTTTTCCCGGACAGGGAGCCCAGGTTGTGGGAATGGGCAAAGACATTGCAGATGCTTTTGAAACTGCTGCTGATATTTTTGAAAGAGCCAATGATGTAGTAGGCTTTGATCTGCGCAAGATATGTTTCGAGGGGCCTGAGGACGAGCTGAACACAACAACAATGTCGCAACCTGCGATTTATGTAACTTCCGCTGCTATTTTAGATGTCATCAAGGCCAATAAAACATCAATTAAGCCTGATGTCGTCGCAGGGCTTAGTCTGGGCGAATATACAGCGTTATATGCGGCAGGTTTGGTGAGTTTTGAAGATGGGCTTAAATTGGTACAAAAACGCGGACAAGCAATGCAGGCTGCAGCTGACAATTCCAAAGGTGCCATGGTTTGCATAATCGGTCTTAGTGAGGATAAAGTAAAAGAACTTTGTGAAGAAGCAAGTCAGGGTGAGCTTTTAACAGGGGTTAATTTTAATTGTCCGGAACAGATAGTAGTGAGCGGCAGTTTGTCGGCATGTGACCGTGCTGAGAAGCTGGCAGAGAAATATGGTGCAATGAAGGCTGTCAGACTTGCGGTTGCTGGTGCATTTCACTCAGAATACATGAATCCGGCGGCAGAGGAGCTGGCCTTGGCGTTGCAGCAATGTAAAATATTAAATCCTTCTGAAATTAAGGTTGTAGCAAATACCAATTACCAATATTATGTTGATGCCGAGGACATTAAGACAGGCCTGGTTAAACAGCTTACCTGCCCTATTTTATGGCAGAAATGCATGGAAAAGCTTCTGTCTGACGGCGTGGAAGATTATTATGAGATTGGACCTGGAAAAGTTTTAACCGGTCTGATGAGAAGAATAAACAGAAAGACAAAAGTTAATAACATTAGTAATTTGCAGGCGTTAGAAGATTTATTAGCAGATTAGATTGGAGATAGTTAAAATGTCTGAAAAAAGGCTAGCTGTAGTTACAGGTGCCGCCAGAGGTATTGGCAGAGCTGTTGTTCTCGAGTTGCTCAAACAGGGAAGAACTGTTGCTGGTGTCGATATAATGGCGGATCAACTCGCAGAGTTGGAAACTGTCGTTAAAGATGCTGGGTATTCGGTTATAACCAAATGTGTAGATATTACCAAGACCGAGGAATTTACCAAGGTTCTCGAGGATTTGGCAGAGGAATACGGCGGAATCAGTATTCTTGTTAATAATGCGGGTATTACACGCGATAATCTGCTTATCAGGATGACTGATGATGAATTCGATAAGGTTATTGCAGTTAACCTCAAAGCCGCTTTTGTAGCAACAAGAACCGTTGCCAGAAGCATGATGAGGAATAAATTCGGTAGAATTATCAGCTTGAGTTCAGTTTCAGGTGTAATGGGCAATGCGGGCCAGACCAATTACGCTGCGAGCAAAGCCGGTCTTATCGGTATGACAAAAACCGTTGCCCGTGAACTGGCGAAGAAAAATATTACTGCAAATTGTATTGCTCCTGGGTTTATTGAAACAGAGATGACCGCAAAGTTGCCGGATATTGTGAAAGATGCCGCAAAAGAGGTTATACCGATGAAAAAAATGGGGTCCGTTAAAGATATCGCAACAGCTATTGCATTCCTTGCCAGTGATGACGCTGGTTATATAACCGGTCAGGTGCTTTGTGTTGACGGCGGTATGTCGATGTAAAAAAAATAAAAAAGTGTTTGTAGTGAATCAGTTTAGCAGGTAATATACCTGCCAATATAAAAAGTTATTAAAAAAGATTCATATTTTTTATAAGGAGAAACGCAAGTGAGTCTTGACAAAAAAGTAGTTGAAGAGAAAGTTATTGAAATTATTGCAGAGCAGATGGGTGCCGACAAATCTGAGATTACCAGCGAGACTTCGTTTATCAACGATCTCAATGCAGACTCATTGGATACTGTTGAGCTAGTCATGGAATTTGAAGATGAGTTCGACATGAGCATCCCAGACGAAGAAGCTGAAAAGATTCAGACAGTTGGTGCCGCCGTGGATTACATAATGAAGGTTGCTGGTTCTAAAGATCAAGAGTAGCTAATGACTAATAAAAAACGACGAGTAGTAATAACAGGCTTAGGATGCGTCACTGCCCTGTCTGAAACAGCTGATGGTTTGTTTGAGGCATTGTGTGCAGGGAAAAGCGGAATTTCTCATATCGAATCTTTCGATGTTACCGATTTTTCAACACAAATTGGCGGTGAAATCAAGAACTTTGATGTGGACAACTATGTTGACCATCGCGAAGGCAAGCGAATGGATCGTTTCACTCAGTTTGCGGTTGCAAGTTCCGTCCAGGCAGTTAAGGACAGCGGCCTTGATTTCAGCAAAGAGGATCGCACCCGGGCTGGCTGTATAGTTGGCAGCGGAATCGGCGGAATCATGGAAATCGAGAGCCAGCACAAAAGGCTTCTCAGTGGAGGTCCTAAGAAAGTATCTCCTTTCTGTGTACCAAGGCTGATGGCTAACGCTGCAAGCGGAAATATTGCCATCCAATTTGGTCTACAGGGCCCCAATTTCTGTGTTGTCAGTGCCTGCGCTACCGGCAGCCATGCTATCGGCGAAGCGTATTGGAATATCAAAACTGACAGAAGCGATGTGATGATTACCGGTGGCAGCGAAGCAGCTCTTTCCCCTGTCGGACTTGCTTCATTTTGTGCACTGAAATCTTTGAGCACTAAGAATGATTCGCCGACAACAGCTTCCAGACCTTTCGACATCGACAGAGATGGTTTTATCCTTTCTGAGGGTGCGGGAGTAATTGTAATCGAGGAATATGAACATGCCAGAAAACGTGGTGCAAGAATCTATGCTGAGCTTCTTGGCTATGGTGCTACAGATGATGGCAGTCATATAACCGCGCCGCTTGATGATGGCAGCGGTGCAGCAAGGGCGATGGAATTGGCGATTGCAGAGGCAGGAATAAATAAAGACCAGGTTGACTATATAAATGCTCATGGCACGAGTACACAGCTTAATGACATAGCCGAGAGTTTGGCTATCAGAAAAGTTTTTGGTGAGCAGGCATATAATGTCCCTGTAAGCTCAATAAAGAGCTGTCTTGGACATTTACTTGGGGCTATCGGTGCGGTCGAACTGCTTGTTGGGTGTAAGGTAATTGAAAAATCGATTATCCCCCCTACAGCTAACCTTGACCATGTTGACCCTCAGTGCGATTTGAAAATGGATTTCGTTCCACTTGTTGCCAGGGAAAAAGAAGTAAAGGTTTTAGCAAGTAACTCTCTTGGATTTGGTGGACACAATGCTTGTCTTGTAATAGGCAAGATTTAGTTGACAGTTCATATTTAATTGACTTTAACAAGCCAGTTTTGCAAAAGCAAATCTGGCTTGTTTATTTTGTGGTTATGAATGTTGAATTGTTTGGACTAAAAAAACATACAGTCAGCATACACCATTGAAAAATCTGTTTCATGGGCTATTTCTACATACTCTATTTTTTTCGCAAGTGTTGTAGCTTTATTTCTGAAATGACGATTTAACAAAATCATTTCTGCACCTGAACTTGCGGCATTTCCTATGAAATGGATTTTTTCGCAGGCCATATCAGGCAGCAAGCCTATTTTCAAAGCACTTTCTTTGCGAATATAATTACCAAAGGCCCCTGCCAGCAGCAAACAGTCGATGTCTGAATCTGCCAATTGGAGTTTCTTTTGAAGAAGTTTGATCCCTGTGCGAATAGCTGCTTTTGCCAGTTGTGTTTCTCGAATATCCTTTTGTGTCAAAAAGACCTCCGGACCAATTTTTGAAAGCTTAAAAGCAGGCTGAGAATTAATGGTGGAAAATCTTTTAATTATTGCCTCAGGAACTTTACCTTCTAACTCTTGCGGACTGACAAATCGGCCTGTACGATCAATGACCCCTAAGTCAAGCATAACAGCAACAGCGTCAATAAGGCCGCTGCCGCAAATTGATATTGCCGGGCTATCTCCTATAACATCTATGTCGATATCCGTCTTATTCATTATTACAGCTTCTATCGCACCTTCACTTGCTCGCGAGCCTTGCGATATTCTTGCTCCTTCAAGAGCAGGTCCTGCGGCACAACTTGCGCAGTAAAATTTATCTTTCATCGCCAGAATAATTTCGCCATTAGTACCAATATCAATTACCAATGTCGTTTCTTTTACATTATCAATATCAACTGCTACCGCAACTGCGGTTGTGTCTGAGCCTACAAAACCAGCAATGTTTTCAATAGTATAAATATTGCCCAGAGGATTGATATCAACACCTAAATCTTCAGCTGGAGTGTTAGCTGCCTGAACACTATAAGGTTTGTACGGAGCCTGACCAAGCTGTTTCACGGGCCACCCCAGGAAGATGTGATTCATCGTAGTATTGCATGCAATTGTCATCTCATAAATATTATTTTTGTCTATTCCGGTTTGCCGGCAAAGTTTGGCGGTCAGTTCATTGAGGCAATTAATAATCAGATGCTGAAGGTGAGATAATTTTTCATCAGTATCAGCATAATTTATTCTACTAATCACATCATCGCCATATTTTATCTGAGGATTCAAAGTCGCCTCAGACGCCATTGATTTGCTGTTTGTCATGTCGACAAGTTTTGCTACAACTGTTGTTGTGCCTATATCAACCGCAATACCAAAAATAGTATCAATTGTCATGCCCTTCTCAAAATCTACCACATTATATCCATTATCTTTTGCACTGATATGACATATAGCGGTGACAAATCTGCAGTCCTGGTCGGAACTTAATTCTTTCAACTTTCGGATTGCACTGCTGGTAAGGGTAAATTTTTTGCTTTGCCGAGAATTAAGAAAATTTTCGACTTGTGATGGATTAAAGGATTCAATCTTTAAAGCGTGTTTATAAACAGCCGGATCTAGTTTGATATCAATGCGCAATCCACAAGATAATATTTTTTGCTTAAAAAACCTGGAAGTATCCGGAATTGTAACAGTCAAATCACTTTGAACTTTATATTGGCACGCAAGCACCTTTTGGCCTGAAGGCTGTAAAAATACCTCACACTTTCCACAGGTTCCACGTCCGCCACAGGTTGTATTAAGAACAATCCCTGCCTGTCCTGCTGCTTCAAGCACAGTTGCATCTTTGTGGATCACAACCTGCTTATTATCCGGCAAAAAATTTAGGGTAAAATGTTCCATGTGCCAAACACAAACACAATCGCTACCGTCCAACAGTAAAGGGCGTTCACCGTAGAACCGTAGCGATTATAAATAAAGCCAACGTATTAAACTATCGTTACTACGCTATTTTATGTCTTACTTTCCACTGAGCTTTTCGCTTCTTGCTACCTACTTTGCGTCTTCGTCTTGGCTTAGCCATTTATAACTCCAAAAACAATTTCATTTTTTGTGTGCTATTAAAACACTGAAATATATGGTATTGTAATTCAAAAGTAAAGAATTTTAACTGGTGTTTTTAAAAAATAACGTATAATTATCATTTTTATGGGATAGGATAATGATTCAGTGCAAAGAATGCGAATATTTTGAGACTGGTCCGGAAGGTCACAAAACCTTCAAATGCGATCCTTTCTCCAACATAAAAGAACCCGAATGTATTGCAAAATGGCAGCTTATCAGGCTGGATATGCTTGTTGCAAGCTATCATAATATGCTTAGAATGCAGGGAAAACTAGCTCCCCTTCAGGACAAAATAATGAAATACGTCCAAAAAGAAATCGATGATATGGAAGAATCTGAGAGCTGGAAACTGGAAGATGAACCCGAAGACACTGGTACAGATAGTGATATTTAGCTGTTTTTTTAAAAAAAACATTTTTTTTGCAATATCAAACCAAGTTTAACCGTCTGAATGTTTGAAATAAGTAATTGGAATATGAATACACCAGATGATTTACTTGAAATAATAAATGGCTGTAAAAATGGCGATAACGACAGTTTTTCGCAGCTTGTTGACCTTTATTCCAAACGCCTTTATGGCTATTTCTACCGATTATCTGGAAACCGGACCTTAAGTGATGATCTGCTAAGTGAATTATTTATTAAACTTGTCAGAAAAATACGCCTGTATGACGGGGGCTCCTTTGATGGATGGATTTTCAGGATTGCATCGAATATTTTTACTGACTATTTAAGAGATAAACAAAAACAGAAAAAGTTAATAGAAAATAAGGTTCTGATGTTCGAATCGACGTCAGTTGAGATGAAATCTTCTGACCAGGAGAACATTGACAAACTTCAGATTCAGCTTGATAAACTTGATAACCAGACAAAAGAACTGATAGTTTTGCGGTTTTATTCAGAGCTTAGTTTTAAAGAAATTGCTCAGCTCAAGCAAGAACCAATAGGTACAACTCTATCGAAGCTGCATCGTGGTATAGCGAAGCTGAAAAAATTAATGGTGGACTAAAATGAGTATTAAAAATGAAGACAATCTTAATAAACTGTTAAGTGCCTTTATGGATTCTGACAGTGCCGAGATGGCTGCTGAAGATTTCAGACAAGTCGACTTAATTTTTGAAAAATATGAATCAGCTGAACCTGATTCAAGGCTTTTGAAGAATATTAAAGCTGATATTCGCCGGGAGCTTAACCACAGCAAAGCCTCTATGTTTAAAACTGCGATGTTGAGGTTTGCAGCAGTAGCAGCTGTTTTTCTGATAGCGGCATCTGTCTGGTTTGTGATGAATCAAAATACTCCCCAGCAAAACCAAGTTCAGGCAGTTGCGAAAGTAACCAATACAGCTTCAACAGCAACGAGCATCTGGGACAGCGAAGACGTTACATCCGATGATGCTCAGTATGAAACTTTTAAACAGGAAATTGAACAGATTGAATCTGAAATTGTAGCGATAAAATGTGAAACCGAGTCTACAATTTACGGTGAATCTGAATTAACAGAAATTGAAAACGATCTTATAGAAATTCAAAGTGACTTTTGGAAAGGGTAATTATTATGAAAGCTAAATATATTTTTGTCTTTGCATTGCTGACATTTCTTGTAATGAATGTTGCAGCGGAAGAAAAAGTTGGAGATATCGATTTTGATGACAAGCCTCCGGTTATGAAACAGCTAACCGAAGAACAAATTAGTGAGATACTTGAAAAAATCGCCGTGAATGATCCTAATGAAGCAAAACAACTCGAAAAACTGCGGAAAGAAAATCCCGATATGTTCACCAAGCAATTACATGAGCATATGATGAAAAAACTAAGACAAAGAATGATGGACGGTCCGGATTGCCGTATGCCGCAAGGTGACAGAGTCCCACAGATGGGTGAAGGCCCCGGAGACGGCAACGGATTCAGGGGTGAAAGATTCGCTCAGATGGAAAAGAAAAAAGAGGAATATTCTAAATGGCTGCAGGAAAATTATCCTGACGAATTTACAAAGCTTCAGGAATTAAAAGAAAAAGAGCCGGAGCTTTACTTTAGACAAATGATGGTTAGTGGAAAAAAGTATGGCAGAATATTTGAAACATCAAAGAGCAATCCTGAACTTGCCAGTATACTCAAAGAAGATTTAGCTCTGAAACAAAAACGCGAGGATCTTCTTAAACAGATCTCCACTGCCAAAGACGAAGAAAAAGCCGAGCTGACAAAACAACTTGAGGCTGTTGTAGCCCAAAGATTTGACCTGATTCTGAAAAGAAAACAGCTTGCCTATGATAAGCTTCGTGAAAGACTTGAAAAGCTCAAAGAAGAAGTTAAAACAAGTCAGGATGAAGTGGAAAAATGGAAAGATACCAAGGATGCTAAGGTTAAGGAAAGAGTAAAGGAACTGCTGGAGAGATCAGAAAAGTTTAATTGGGAAGAGTAACACATAGAAAAAAAGTGTTCCCAAAAACTTATTTACCTGATGCAATTAACGTGCTTCACTTGCTGTATTTGTTAAAGAAAGCTCGCTGAGCAAAGCTTTTCTTAACAGGTTGGGATGTTTTTTCAGCGGCTTTGCCGACAGGCAATAGAATTCGGGCAATCTTGCCGGGGGCTGCGTTGATTATTTTGCATAGTCTCTCAGCTTTTGATTCGACTCTTAAAGCGCCGTCAATCCAAACCGAAGCATAGCCCAAAGCTGCAATGGCTAATAAGATATTTTCTACCGCAGCTGCGCAATCTTCAATCTGGAAAGAGTAATTTTGGTATACAGGTTCCGGTTGGCGGTCGATCAGGCATATTATCACTGCTACAGCAGTTTGTACTGCCGGCATAGTGTGCAATTCACGAATTTGTTCCAGTAGTTTTTCGTCATCAACGATAACAAATTCTGTTGTCTGCTTATTACATCCAGATGGGGCCAAAAGACCAGCGGTAACTATTTTTTCCAAATCTTCACGAGATATTTTATCCGGAAGAAACTCACCTCTGTAAGAATGCCTGTCATTAATTACATCAAAAAAATCCATATCCAACTCCTTTAGGCGGCTGTAATAGTAATAAGATTAACACAACTTCTTGAATTTTAAATTATCAAACAATATAATTCAACTAAACTGTTCGGTTTGATGTACCATTTTTTTAATAATATCAGATAATAAGCAGTCTGCCTTTCCTGTTTTTATTTGCTGTTGTAAGGGATTAAATAAAAATGAATAATAACTTTGAGTTGAATAAGCTGACAAGCTGTAAATGGTTAAACCTTTTTGAGGTTTTTTATAGCCGCAAAAATAAACGCAAGCAAAGCTGGATGATGTGTTCGAGGAAAGATAAGCCTATAACAGATGCCGGTGTTGCTGATGCTGTGGTAATTATTCCTGTTATTAAAACCGAAGCAGGTGTCAGGCTTGTGGTTACAAAAGAGTTTCGTGTGCCTATATGGGATTACGAATATGGTTTTCCTGCAGGGCTTATTGATGATGGCGAAGATATTGCTGAAACAATAAAAAGAGAACTTAAAGAAGAAACCGGTCTGGAGCTGGTTAAGATCAACCATATAAGCAAACCTGTGTATTCCTCAGCCGGGCTCAGCGACGAGAGCTGCTGTATGGCTGTGGTCGAAGCCCGCGGCGAAGTTTCAACTCAATGGCAGGAACCATCGGAGGATATCGAAACAATTTTGATGAACGTCGATGACATAAAAGCCTTGCTGGAATCGCAAAGCAAAGTGGCTGCAAAAGCATGGGGAATATTATTCCATTACGTCAAAACCGGAAAAATCGAAATTTAAAAATCAATCCAGCCCTTATTTTTTTTCTCTGATTTCATTGAAGAAAGGCGTTTTTCTTTGCTGAACACATTCTGCGGCATAAAGATACATTGCAGCCGACCAGGTTTGCCAATCCTGACCTTGAGGATTTGCATCCTGCGCCTGAAGCCATTCATTAAAACCAAATTCAACATCAGCTGCACGTGTTTTTTTGACTAATTCTGTTAATACGAGCAGTTTTTTCTCAGCGAGTTTGTACCTTCCTGCAGCGACTAAAGCTGCTATATAAAACCCGCATACGAAAGGCCAGATGCCTCCATTATGATACTTTCCGGGTTGATTGTACTTCTCATAACGGTCAATCCAGTCGGGATCACTCTGTTTGATATATGGAAAAAAATTCGGAGCCATATCAACTGCAAGGCTTCCATTTTCCCTTAATCCATGACATTCCTTTTCTACCCATGTAATAATTTTTCTTGCCCGTGTTTCGCAAGCAATGCCAGAAAGAATAGCAAGACTGTTGCCCAGAAGATCGAATCTTTCACTCTGATAAATTTTATAAGACCACAAGGCATAATAAGGTTTATTTTTTAATAGAAGACCCTCGTGTACATGCCCGTGCTGGCGGTCCCCTGTTATTGTAAAATTTTCCATCTCTTTACGAACCATCGATGCACGTTCATATTGTCCTAAAACACACAAATAAGTATATACGACTGTATTGACAAACAGTCCATAGCCCAAAACCCATTGTTCATCACGCCAATCACTTGTAGGCAGTTGCGCAACAAGCTGGCGGTTTGTCGGGCTTTGATATTCCATCCAGACCAGGGATTTATTAACCGCCTTTTCAAGAAATTTTTTTTCACCGGTATATTTACGATACATTCCTGCTGCCATAAGAAACAGCGGCGTTGTGTCACTTGCTCCCCTGTCACTGGGGTCGTGTACCAAAGAAGGTATGTGGCCGCAGGTGGTTTGATTTTTAGCAAGAAATTTTAAAACTTTACGCAGGGAGTTGAGCAGCTTCGCATTATGAGTTGTCATTATTCCCAGCGAAGCAATCATCAAGTCTCTCGTATAAGGCTCAGGATAGCCCCATGCTGCTGTTCTTGGCAAATTATAGTAGTCGCCATGATTGTTATTAAGCAGTACATCTAAAGCTGCTTTTTTAGCTTTATCAATCAAGGCCTTTTGCTTACTGTTCATGCTATGATATCCCCAGACGTCTTGAAACTATTTCAATAAATCTTTGTGCTATTACGCGATAGTCAAAATTCTCAACTATTCTTTTACGCCCTTCCTGTCCCATCTTTTCCCGTAACTCTTTATCTTTCATAAGATCCATAAGATAATTTGCGATATCGTGCACGCTTGCCCTGTAATCCACGGTGCGAGGCCTTTTGAAAACAAATTTGTGCCCTGCTTCATAACCTGATTCATCGCCTAAAATCGTTTCTTTTAAACGTATTTCCTGTGCAATATCAGCAAGCAATGCGGTCTTGCCATGTACTAATGTATCAAGCATTCCCATCGCTTTTATGCCTATTACAGGCCTTCCGCATGCGTTAGCCTCTATCTGGATCATCCCAAAGCCTTCAAGTCTCGACGGTGCTGCATAAATATCACAGGCGTTTAGCAAATAAGGCATAAAATTACGAGAGACTTTGTTGGTGGCATAAACAACATTTTTATCTATACCAAGACTTGCAGCAAGCTGCATATCCGCAAGATTTTGTACATCTGTTCTTTGCTGCGGCCAAACCTTGCAGACATATTTCCAATCAGGAGCCTCTATATCATTTATTGCAAGAGCCTGCATTACTTCCTGCGCCCCCTTAGATGCAGCATCGCCCCCTACGGTTAAAATCATTATCTGGTCATCTGCTATCCCAAGAGCATCCCTGACAGCGGCAACTTTAGGTGATTTTCTGTCCTTCGGTGAAAATGACTCCGTGTCACAGCCAACATGCAAAACCTCTATGTTTTTCCCGCTGAGACCATCTCGCATATAAACTTTCTTTACCCAGTTAGAAGTTACCAGTATTAACGGAAGGTCCTCAAGTATTTCCCTGTAATTCGCAATATATCCATCTGCCACAAGCCATGGCACTGGCAAAACGCCGTATCGTTTTGGGTGCAGAACAAGATCAGGCGTATGCCCCCAGTACCCGATTCCTACGACAACATCAGGTTCGAACCACCTGTAATACCATTCCTTTTCCTGAGCAGATTCGAAGTTAACAGAAAACACCTCAACTCCAAGTTCCTCTAATCCTCTGTGCAGCAACTGACCTTGAGTAGCAAGGCCCGCCGGCGAAGCCGGATAATCGTATAAAACTAGAACCTTCACTTTTGATCCCCTTCCAATATAGTCAATGTTTTATTTTGAAGCGCCAGAATGCCTCACAGCGAGGCGTTGTCTTTGCTTCAAAGCTGTTTTCTCCAAATCCATAAATTTCAGTAATAAGATTATACTTTTTTTGCCATATTTCATCGGTCAGGTTAATAAAAATATCAGCTTGTTTCTCTGCATGCGGAAGATAGTGGCCATTACCATCTTCATAAGCAAAGGACCATATCGCCTTTGCAAATATTTTTTCGCTTTTGCATAATCCAAAAACCGCTTTCGAGACCTCCTCATGTCTTAGATGCCTCGTATATTCACCTGACATATTGTGGGTTATTATAAGATCAAATCTATTTGAAGGTAATAGTTCTATTATTGTTTTTTGAACATCTGAGGTATTTAAGGGTTTCAGTTCGGGGCTGTCGTCTATATCTCCCATTATCCCCACAGCATTAAGTTCCTTAACCGCTTTAAAAAATTTCGTGCTGCGGTCGGGGTCGCTTTTTCTACATGTTGTTATAACTGTCCAATGACTATCAGGGTGCATCAGCATCAAACCACCGGCCCATAATACCTCATCATCAGGATGAGCTGCAATCACTACGCATTGGTCGCCTGGTTTAATATCCTTAACAATCATAATTACCTCTTATTTACCCTTTTTATAAGATGTGAAGAGTTTTTTGAAACAGCTGTTCTTTTCGGGAAAGACCCCGCTTTTAACAAATCCAACATCTTCTATGGTGTAAAATGCGTTGGGGTCGAAATCTTTGATAACATTTACTGCTTTTTTTACTTCGCTTCGCGGAACGATCGTGAATATCAGCTTAACACTGCCATTTACCCCACATGCGTCGACAGTAGTTACTCCATAATCACGGGAACTAAGGGCCTCAACTAAGCCGATGGTATCTTTTGCTGTTATAATCCTCAAAAGTACCGTTCCTATGGATAATTTTTCAACTATAAATATGCCTATGAAGTTACCCGTCGCAAAACCAGCAGCATAAGCTATATAACAAATCGGACTGGAAAGATTTTTCATAATCTGACCGATAGCCAAAAGCCAGACCAATATTTCGATAAAACCTACCATCGGAGCAAGACATTTAAACCCTTTTGTTATAAAAACAACACGAATTGTACCAAGACTTACATCTGTAACTCTTGCAGCAAAAATCAGCAAAGGCATTATAACCCATGTAAATAAATCAGCGTTAGACATAAATAAAAACCCCTACAACCATTTCTTTCTTCTAAAATAATAAACCATCAAAGCTGCTATAACAAACATAACACACAAGGCCATCTCATAGCCCAGTTTCCACTCAAGTTCAGGCATATGTCTGAAATTCATACCATAAACACCTGCAATAAACGTCAGCGGCATAAAAATAGTTGTTATGATAGTAAGAACTTTCATAACAGAATTCGTTCGATTGCTTATGGTTGAAATATAAATATCAAGCATACCTGAAAGTATATCTCTGAACGTCTCCACTGCATCGATAACCTGTATGGTATGATCGTACACATCCGCAAGATATCTTCCTGTGGATGGTTTAATTATCGATGATTCGCAGTGTCTCAAGCTGCTTATAACCTCACGCAAAGGCCAAACCGATCTTCTCAGGGATATTAGTTCCCTTTTCGTCGAATGCATCAGACCAAGCGTAGCTTCTGTCGGATTGCCTACGACTATTTCCTCTATAGCCTCAATTTTTTCTCCGAGCTTTTCCATGATTGCAAAATAGTTATCTACGATAGCGTCTATAAGAGCATAAACAAGGTAGTCTGCGCCCATACTGCGAACTCGTCCCTTAGAATCCCTGATTCTGTTTCTTATGTTTTCAAAAACATCGCCTACATCTTCCTGAAACGAAATCACCACATTATCTCTGAGAATCAAACTAACCTGTTCAGACTGAATAGATTGTGACTGCTCATCGTAGGTAAGCATCTTCAGAATAATAAACAGGTAGCCATCCAGATCTTCGAACTTAGGCCTTTGCCCGGTACTAAGAATATCCTCAAGAACAAGAGGATGCAGATCGAAATTTTTACCAAGCTTTTCAATAATCTCAACATCGTGCAAACCATCAATATTTATCCAACTGACAGTCTGTGTAGATTTAAGCCCGAAACAATCCTCGATTTTGGTAAGCTGCTCCTCCTGAAAGTGCTCCTGATCGTAATCAATTACGGTTATCTTGACAGATTTAAGCATCCTTTCGCCGATATGCATTAATGTTCCCGGCGGCAACCCCGCTTTTTGTGAACGTTTCTTACCATGTTTTTTCTTTTTCATTTAAATCATTTTCCACTTGGAACAACACTATAATGTTTTGCAAAAGCAAACTCAATTGGTCTGTCCATTGACTCAATCTTTACTTCAACAGTTGATTTAATAAGGCCGTTTTCTGCTTCAGAAATACTATCAGCCTGTTTGAAAACCGGCTTCGTAAAAAAATTAGCTGTCATAATCTCATATTTATCTCCGCTGCTAAAGAGAACACAAAGCTGCTTCTTCTTTATATCATCAATTTTCTTAAGTGGAAACACTTTCGCCAAAGCTTTCCCACTATGGCCGAACGATTCGTATTTCGATTGATACCGTTTCAACGGATCTTTTATCTTTAACATTTTTATTATGACCGGTTCAAGTAATATGCACTTGAGATATCGAACCCTTCTGTAAACCCAGTTGTAAACCAGAAGACACAGCAGGAATAATATCAGGTTAATTACGAATGCGAGCAATGGATTGAACAAGTAGATTACGACAAGCGCGCCGCACAAAGTTTTATTTGCCGCTTCAAAAATGGCATCAAGAAGCGGAATAGGTGATAGCAGTACCAGCAGTTCGAAAAAAAATTTAACGGTATTTATAACAACAATATTGCAAGCTGCTGCCAGTATAAGAACCGTCTGGGCAGTAAAGCTGAATATCCCCGCCTGATAAACCACCGCAACTTGTTCTGATGGCCCGCTGTTCAACCGGCTGGCAGCAATCACCACCGCATAAACGATAACACCGGCGTACTTTTCCAGCATATCCGCAGATTCAACTATAAGTTTCGTCGGCGAGGTTAATTTCGGTATCGATGTCACCCCCGAAAGGAGCAAAAACAAAATAAATACAAGCCAGTTACCAAGTATCGGATTGCCCTGCAGAAAGCTGTTGGTCGGTATCATGTCGTACTGCCCCAGCAATGTAGCACCGGACAACAGTGTAATTCCAAAATATGGCGATATCGAAACCGCAGCCAAAGGCCCCAGAACATCGCTCATCTTTATCTTCTCTGCAAGAGCCCGGCCTTTGGCGATATCCTTATCAGCCTCTTTTCGGTCGTACTTACTTGCACCTGACGAAAAAAGAAAAACCGCAACTACAAACAAAACAAACCCAGCTTTAAGCTTTCCATCCATAACAAGCCTTTCCTCAAGGTATATAACCACGGATACATTATTCTAAGTCCAATCCGCACATTAGCAAGAGTTTTTTCGATCAGAGAAACAATAATGTTAAGCTGTAGTTTTAATAAGATTTTTTATTGTTTTATAGGTGTTTCTATGCAAATATATGTCCATGATTAGGAAGCCAGTGTTTTTAATGATTGTGTTTCTGGTATATGTATCTGCCCTGTCGACCGCGATTGGGGCCGAGGCTACACCGCCTGTAAGGCTTTCTGCCTGTTCGCCTTCCTATTATGTCTGCGAAAATGGCCTGGAACTGTTTGCCTCTTATAGCTGGTTTGACCCAACCGCACAAAAACGGTACTACGAACTGACTATTGGTGAAAAAACTCTGGATATGATACGAAATGCGAAAAAGTTTGTTATTGCCACCGCATTTCTTTTTGATTGCTTTTATTCTGAAACCAGGGTCGAAATAGACATTGTCGGCGAACTTACCGAGGCAATGATTCTGCAAAAGAAAAAATATCCCCATATGACAGTGGTACTCATACTTGACCCGATAAACAAAGGATATGGCAACCGGGTCAGCCCCGCTGTAAAAAAACTTACTGAAAACGGTGTTGATGTTTTTTACTCCGATCTGTTATCAACCGAAAGTGCTACGAAAATAGGTTTGGCGGAATTTATGCGAGAGTCTTTTTGCTTTGTTAACGAAAAATCCTTTCGAATACCAGGAAAATTATTGTCAGTTTTTACCAGAATAAAGCTGCCGATAAAAAATTCCGTCGATAGTAGCGGAATATCTGCCGAAATGATATGGATAGCAAGTGCGTTAAAAGCCAACCATCGTAAAATAATCGTAACCGATACCCCCGACGGTAGCTATGAAACACTTGTATCTACAGCCAATCCACACAATGCAAGCATACCATCAATCAATTTTGCAATTTCGGTAAAAGGCAGCATTGGCAAATACATCTACATGGTATTGCGGGAGGATGCAATGCATAGTGTTTCAGTTGATGACGTCATCTTCTCTGACAAGTCGAAAAATTACAGGAAAAGTTTTTTTAAAAATAAAGTACCAGCTTTAAATATCTCTGATACAACTGCCGAGGACATAAATGAACCTGCAGCAGTATCTTTCATGACAGAAGGTAAAATCAAAGATACCGTAATAGAAACACTCCGCTGCGTTGAAGCCGATGATCAGGTAAGAATACAGATGTTTTATCTTTCTGAGCTGGAAGTTGTCGAAGAATTAATTAAAACTGCCAGCCGCGTAAACAACCCTGTTATGATAATTCTCGATCCTAACAAAGATGCTTTTAACCAGATAAAGGATGGCACCCCAAACAGGCAGGTAGCCGCATACCTGATGCAAAAGAAAGAAGAGCTTGGTCTGAAACTTGAAATTCGCTGGTACGACACCCATGGCGAACAAAATCATGCAAAAATAATGAGCATTACTGATGCAAAAGCAAACAAATATCAGCTTCTGACAGGGTCATGCAACTGGACAGGTAAAAACCTTAACAACATAAATATGGAATCAAACATATTGGTCAAAGGCTCAAAAAAACTTAATACTCAATTTAACAATCTTTTTGACAAGTTCTGGACCAATTCCGACAGCATGATCTACACAATCCCATATCAGGGCAAATACCAAAAACATGCTGGAATGGAAAAATGGTTCAACGGCGAAAAATGGGGCTATGTCTCATGGTAATAGTCATCAATAATATTAAAACTTTTGGTTATTTATAAGGGTAAAAATAATGGAACCAAATCCTTTTCTTGGCTTGCTGCTTCACTCCATCGGCGGTCTTGCCGCAGCAAGTTTTTACATACCATATAAAGGTGTAAAAAAATGGAAGTGGGAAACTTATTGGCTCGTCGGTGGCTTCTTCAGCTGGATTGTTGCTCCGTGGTTTTTGGCTATGATAATATTGCCTCAAACGCCGATGATTCTGTCAGAAGTGCCATTCAAAGTTTTGTTTATAACCTGGTTTTTTGGTGTCATCTGGGGAGTAGGAGGTTTAACCTTTGGACTGACGATGCGTTATCTTGGTATTGCCTTAGGTTATGCGATTGCTTTGGGATTATGTGCCGCTTTTGGTACTTTGATACCGCCATTATTCAGCGGTGAATTGTTAAGCATGGTTAAAACTAGTTCCGGTCAGGTGATTTTACTTGGGGTATTTATTTGTTTAGGCGGCATCGCTCTGAGCGGCAAAGCAGGAATTTCTAAAGAAAAAGAGCTTTCAGATGAGCAGAAAAAGCAATCCATTAGTGAATTCAATTTCGGAAAAGGTCTCATCTTCGCGATTCTTGCCGGGATCATGAGTGCCGCGATGGCTTATGGGTTTGCCGCTGGTAAGCCCATTGCCGAAATCGCCTTAAAAAACAATACGCCGAACCTTTGGCAAAATCTTCCAATACTTATTGTCGTGCTTTTTGGTGGTTTTGTTACTAATTGCACCTGGTGTTTATACCTGATATTTAAGAATAAGCTCACAAAGGATTTCTTCTCATCACAGGTACAAGGCGAAAAAATTTCATTGTCTGCGAACTATCTCCTTTGTGCCTTAGCCGGGCTGACATGGTATTTGCAGTTCTTTTTCTATGGAATGGGCGCGACAAAAATGGGCAAATTTGGCTTTTCAAGTTGGACACTCCATATGGCTTCGATAATCATTTTCAGTACATTGTGGGGAATTTTCCTGAAAGAGTGGAAAGGTACAAGTAAAACCACTAAGGTTTTGATAGCTGGTGGTTTAATTGTTCTTGTACTTTCAACTGTTCTCATTGGAATTGGCAGCAAAATGAGCATGGCAGTTCCTTCAAACTAAGGCTGGTAGAAGTCAGTGATATAGATTAAAATAACAGTTCTGATTTCGTTTGACATGAAGGGAAATATATGACAACTAAGATCAAAGTAGGTCTTTATGGAATAGGTTTGGATACCTACTGGGCACAATTTGACGGACTTCTTGACAGGCTCAAAGGCTATCAGGCTCAGATAGTGACAAAAATAAGCGAAATGGGAGTTGATGTCATTGACGCAGGGATGGTAGATAATCCTCAAAAGGCTGCCGGTGCCGCCGAGCTGTTCAGGAAAAAACAGGTTGAGATAATATTTCTTTACATTTCGACATATGCCTTGTCTTCTACTGTTCTGCCTGTAGTGCAGAAAGCAAAGGTTCCGGTTGTTGTACTGAACCTGCAGCCGGTTTCAGCAATTGATTATGAAAGCTTTAATGCTCTTGCTGATCGTGGTGTTATGACAGGTGAATGGCTCGCTCATTGCCAGGCCTGTTCCGTGCCGGAAATAGCCTGCGTATTCAACCGCGCCAAAATCGATTACCATCTCGTTACAGGCTATATGCAGCAGGAATCCGCATGGCAGGAAATTCAGGATTGGGTTGACGCTGCGAAGGTAAAATACGCAATGGCTAACAACAAAGTTGGTGTCCTGGGACACTACTATTGCGGAATGCTTGATGTCTATAGTGACCTGACTCAGCAGTCAGCAACTTTTGGCAATCACTTTGAGCTTCTCGAAATGTGCAAGCTTCACGAGATTAGAAACCTTGTCACTGATATTCAGATTAAAGAAAAGATAGCTGAATTTAATGATAAGTTTGATGTCTCAAATGAATGTGAGCAATCCGAGATAGAACGAGCCGCCAGGACTTCTTGTGCACTTGATGGTTTGGTCGAGATGTACAAACTGGGTTCAATGGCATACTATTATGAGGGTACAAACGGCAACGAATATGAGAATATCGTTACAAGTGTTATAGCAGGCAACACGCTTCTGACTGGACGCAACATACCAGTCGCAGGAGAGTGCGAGGTCAAGAACGTTCAGGCAATGAAAATTATGGACTTGTTCGGCGTTGGTGGTTCTTTCTCAGAATTCTATGCTATGGATTTTGATGATGACATTGTTATGCTCGGCCATGATGGTCCTGCTCACTTTGCAATTGCCCAAGGCAGGGTTGGTCTTGTCCCCCTGCCGGTTTATCATGGCAAACCAGGCAAAGGTCTTTCTATCCAGATGACCGTCAAGCACGGACCCGTCTCTATCCTTAGTGTGGTTCAGGATGGCGATGGTAAGGTAAAATTACTCGTTGCCCAGGGCGAAAGCGTACCAGGCCCCGTTCTTCTCATCGGCAATACCAACAGCAGATACCGCTTCAGCATCGGGGCAAAAGCTTTTATGAATAACTGGTCAATAGCCGGCCCTGCTCACCACTGCGCAATAGGCATAGGCCATATATCAGAAAAGATTAAGAAACTCGCAAAATTATTGAATATTGACTGCATAAAAATCTGCTGATTCTTTTGCAATATGAAAAAACAGGTATGAATGCAAAAACAAGCTATCGCCCTGCTATATGCTTGACAAAGCCCCTGCAATGCCTTAGATTACCTGCTTTAAATTAGATAACAAGCTGTATCTTAGGAGACTTTATTTATGGATTTGACTATTCTCGGCCCGAGTGCGAAAGAATCGGATTTCATCGTACTTAAAAAATGTACAGATGGTCAATTTGTCGTTGGTAAAGACGGCGTACAAAAAATATTATCTACCGGCGACAAAAAAGTAGAATTCATCTTCTTCGCTGACCATGTAATCGCTTTTGTGAATTCCGCTATGGGTTATCCGGCTTATTATCCCGTAAACCATGTAAAAATCGAAAAGCCGGTTAAAGCAGTGTTAATGGATCTCGACGGCACTTCTGTTCGAAGCGAAGAGTTCTGGGTCTGGATAATTCAGCAATCGACAGCTTCATTGCTGGGCAACCCGAAATTTGAGCTGGAAGAAGCCGACATGCCCTACGTATCAGGTCATAGCGTCTCTGAACACCTCAAATATTGCGTAAACAAATATTGCCCAGATAAAACCGTCGAGCAGGCACGCAAATATTATTTTGAGCACACACACAGAGAAATGCAGGCGATTATGCAAGGCCATGGTCGACCAAACGCATTTACTCCATCTCCGGGAATAAAAGAATTCCTGTTCGAGCTTAAAGATATGGGGATAAAGATTGGTTTGGTAACTTCAGGGTTATACGAAAAAGCTTGGCCTGAAATTCTCGACGCTTTCAAAACGCTGAAAATGGGCGACCCTAAGGATTTCTATGACGCTATCATCACCGCAGGATTCCCGCTTAGAAAAGGCGATGCCGGTACACTCGGCGAATTATCACCAAAACCGCACCCTTGGCTTTACGCAGAAGTTTCACGTGTTGGTCTGGGGATCTCATCTGAAGATCGCCACCATGTTATAGGCATCGAAGACAGCGGCGCGGGTGTTTGCTCGATTAAACTGGCGGGCTTCGCAACAATAGGCATAGCTGACGGCAACATTATCTCAAGCGGCACCAAGTGTCTCTGCGACCATTACTGTAATAATTTTGAAGAAATTTTGAATATCATAAAATAGGAATTGAATAATTATGACTAAAGAAAACAAATCTGAAAAAATTCAGTGCCATTTTATCTCGAACACTCACTGGGACAGAGAATGGCGTTTCTCGATGCAGAAAATTCGACATGGTCTCGTATACCTGATGGACATGCTTTTAGACATTTTCGAAAAGGCTCCGGACTACGCATCGTTTCATCTTGACAGCCAGACGGTACCCCTGCAGGATTATCTTGAGATAAAACCTGAAAAAGAAGCTCTTGTAAAAAAATATATCGCTGCCGGTAAGCTCCGCGTAGGCCCATGGTTCTGTCTGCCCGATGAATACTGCGTAGGCGGCGAATCACTGATTCGTAACCTTCTGCTAGGCCACAAGATCGCTAAAAAATTCGGTCAGGTCAGCAAAACAGGCTATTCGCCTTTCGGTTGGGGACAGATATCACAGATGCCCCAGATATATCAGGGATTTGGAATTGATTCATGTTCTTTCTATCGCGGCATAAATACTATCGTCGCTCCGAATTCAGAAATCATCTGGGAAGCACCAGATGGAACAAAAATCCTGGCATCACGCCTTGGCAAACGACCAAGGTATAATATATATTTCGTGATCTGGCGTCCGGTAGCTCTGGGATGGGAAAATGAAAACCTCAGAGTTCGCAACTGGAACGACGGCCATGGACCTTTCAAAATGGTCGACGAAAAAAATGCTGGTCTGACATTCAACTTTATGCATCCGCGTTATGAATATAACAAAGACGTTATCGTCGAACGTGCTCTCCAGGCGATCAGGGAACAGGATAACGACTGGACAACTCATCATCGTTTCTGGTCTTGCAGCCACGATTCATCATATCCCAACATCCGCGAGGTGGACCTGGTAAAAGACTGCAACGAAGCTATCAAAGACATCGCAGATGTTTTTCACAGCAATGTTAAAGATTGGCAGGATGGTGTACTTTCCGAAATAAGCAAGGATCTGCCCCAGTACAAAGGCGAAATGAGACACTTCTATACCGAAGGGTCAACTTCACCTTTCTTAGGTTGGATCACATCTGCCCGTCTTGACGTGAAACGCGACAACTTCCTCACCGAACGTGAACTTGAATTCTTCGCTGAGCCTTTAGCAGCATTCGCAGGTTTGCTCGGAGCAGAACATCCGCAGGGATTTTTGAACGTTGCTTATAACTGGCTGTTGCAAAATCATGGCCACGATGACATTGGAGGCTGCAGCAGGGATATTATCTCAAAGGATATGATCTTTAGAAGCAGGCAGGCATACGAAATCGCAAACTGCATCGTTGATACCGCAATGAAAGACATTGTCAGCTCTATTGACTTCGGCGATCTTGATTCCAACGCTATTACAGTTGTTGCATACAACCCTGCTCCATTTAAGAGAAGTGAAGTCGTAACGCTGCACCTGGAAATCCCAAATTCATGGAACGTCAAAGAAATCGAGTTATATGACGAAGCAGGCAAAAAAGTTGATATTCAATTGATCGATAAAATATCTGACAGCTTCCCGCTTATCGAATCTAAAACAGATGGTTGCTGTGTTTACCCGATGACACGCTACATTATCAAGGCATACCTGAAAGATTTGCCTGGCTATGGTTATAAAACTTTCTTTGTTAAGGGTATTGAAAAGCTGAGATTCCTTCAGCCAAAAACAATGCTCACTGCTCCTCAGACTATGGAAAATGAGTTTATCTCAGTAACCATAAATGCTAACGGCACATTAAAAGTTACCGACAAAGTAAATAACAGAATTTTCGACAACATGGGCTATTTTTCAGACAACAGTGCTATCGGAAATCCATGGGAAAGAATGAAAACCAGACAGGATGCATTCTTTACAACATTAAATGAAAAAGCTGTTGTTGAGTTGCTGACCGATGGTGAGCTTGAAGCTACATTCAGGGTAACTATCAACTGGGCTCTGCCTGAAAAAGCAGAAAAGGATGGTTCAAAGAGAAGTGACCATCTGGTTCCATTTAAGATTGTCAACACAGTGACATTACGCAAAAATCAAAGATGGGTTGAAGTTGGTTCGGAAATTTTCAATACCTGTGAAGATCATTACCTGGAAATTTCATTCCCGACTACAATGAAAACAGATGACATCTATGCTCAGGGCCACTTCGACGTTTACAAACGCAGTTTCCTGGCTGTAGATTACACAAAATATGATGAGCCGCCGCAAAATGAAACAACAATGGATTCGTTCATTGACGCATTCGACAGAACCAGCGGCCTGGCTATCCTCAACGAAGGTATGAAAGCTTACGAGCCGCACGAGGACCCGGCAAGAACAGTTTCGTTGATTGCTTTCAGAGCTTTCCGTCTTAAACTCTGCGCTTGCAGCCATTGGACCGACCTTAGTGAAATAGACAAAGATTCACAAATGATCGGACGACAGTATTGCAAATATGCGATTATGCCCCATAGCGGCAACTGGGAAAACGGCAATGTTTGGCAGGCCGCCGAGCAGTTCAATATGAAACTTCACGTAGGACAAGCTGGTGTTACAAAGCATGGTGACCAGCCTCTTACAAAGAGCTTCCTGGAATTAAAGGATGAAAATCTCCACGTCTCTGCAGTTAAAAAAGCAGAAGACGGCACTGGATGGGTTGTCAGACTGTTCAACCAATCTGATATGAAAGTCAAAAATGCTATCAGGCTCAACGGCGGCTTGGCCAATCCTGAACAGCTGCCGTCACCAGTCGAAAGAGAAAAGTCCGAATTCAATCTGCCTATAAATAAATGTTCTAAGTTCTCCAAGGTTCAGCTTACTGACCTCGAAGAATTGCCTAAGGAAGATTTGGTAATGGATTCCCAAGGCTGGGTAAAATTTGAAATTACAGGCAAGAAGATTATGACTTTAAAATTTCTGCCTTAATTTTTAAATCTAAGTAATATTGAGCCGACTCTTAAATAAGGGTCGGCTTTTTTAATGCGCTTTGGTCGCAATATAAACAGTAGCTATCCCCAATGATAAGCTCACAGTTTCAACCTCCAGGCCTGCCTCTTTCATCATAGAAGCTATCTTTTCAGGCGAAGGAAAACTAATCACGGTGGAATTCAAATATCGATAAGCTTTCATATTACCCGAAATAGCTCCCCCTGCTATCGGCAATATATATTTGAAATAAAAAAGATAAACCGCTTTGAACAAAAAATTTCCAGGTAAAGAAAACTCCAACACTAAAGCCTTACCTCCTTTTTTCAGCACTCTGGAAATCTCACCGATACATTTACCCGTATCTGCTGCATTTCTAAGCCCAAACGCTATAGTAACGCAATCAAAACAACCATCACCGAAAGGCAAACTAAGCAGATCACCCTTTTTAAATACCACCTTGTCACCAACCCCCTCAGCTTCGACTTTCCTCTTGCCGATCTCCATCATCTTTTCAGAAAGATCAACCCCCGTCACACCTGCAATATTGCTTTTACTTTTAACCGCCTCAATTGCAACATCACCGGTACCCGTCGCAAGATCAAGAAGCATCAACCCGCCATCATCAGGAATACAACTGACAAGCCTCCTTCTCCAGCCGCGATCAAAGCCAAAAGAGATAAGTCGGTTAACAATGTCATAGCTTCCCGATATCGCATCGAATGTCTGTGATATCTGGCTTTTGTCTATAGGATGGCAACATTGTTTTTTCATAAAAAAATTATAATACTAAAAACCGCATATAGAAACAAAAAAAGCCCAGCCAATTAAATCAGCCGGGCTTTTATCACAAATCATTTTAAGTTTACTTTTCTTCCAGGTCCTCAAGCATTATAGTTGCCCATAGATGATTAACGTTAAGCTTGATAGCATCTTTAAATTCAACCTTCGCCATCTCAGTCTGTCCAAGCCCTTCATAACCTAATCCTTTAAAGAAATGTCCCTCTGCCATCCTGTACTCGTCAGTTTCCTGCTCGCCAAACTTAGCGAAGAAGTCCATCGCAATTTTCTTTTCGATCTTTTCCTGCCCAGTAACAAGCAGCTGTTCAAATATCTCCTTGGCTTTTGACTCATCGCCAATCTTGCGCCATGCCAATCCCTGGAAATATCTCGACATGGGCCAAGGCTCTGTTATAACTAGCTCTGCCGCCTTTTTATAATACTCGATAGCCTCATCTTTTTGCCCCATGATATCATATGCTGCCCCGATATTATAATTGGTCTGAGGCCCTCTCTCATCCGGTATCCTTCTGCCTACTTCCTGATTAATCGGATATTCATCCGCCTGCTTAAAGTACTCAAGAGCCTTGGCAAAATCACCCTGTCGCCATGCACGCCGACCCATCAAAAGGCAGTTATTAACCTGGACATCATGAATATATCCGCCGCCTTCCCATGTATGGAAATGATTGCTCATTAAAAGTTCTTTTGCGCTGTCATATTGACCAAGTTGTACAAGAAGAATTATTTCCTGAGAAAGTGTTTCATCTCTTTTCATTACAACATCGTGATTAGCCTGAAGAAGTGCAAGTCTTTCTTTTGGATCTTTGCCAACCTGCTCATAAAGCTTATCTAGCTCATAGAAAACACGCGCATCCTGATTATTGCACTTTATAGCCTTTTCATAGCTAACAATTGCCTTGGGAGCATCTTTTTCGGTCCTGTAATACGCCAGACCAAGATTTCTATGTACCAGCGAAAATCCTTCATCCAGCTGACTTGACTTTTCCCAGTATTCTATTGCAGCTTCAGGCTGTTTCTCATAAAGAAGATTACCAAGATAATAAGGTGCTTTGCTGTCAATCGGATTATTTACCATCGCAGCTTTTAGAACATCAATCGTTTCTAGTCTGAATGGAAAACCATAATCGCTTGGCATCTTCGCTGCCATACGGTAATTAACATCTGCCTTAGCAAGATCACCTTTCATCTGGTCATAGTAACCCATATAGTAGAATACCAGCGGGAAAGTGCTCAGACCATTTTTGTTTCTCTTTGCCGCTCTGCTGAGAACATCGATAGCCTCGTCATACATCCCGCAACTGCCGTAATCAACCGCCAAAGTCAGATAAGACTGAACCACATCCCTCATGGTCTTTGCCAGATTTTCAGTACTCTCTACTGCTGTGCCTTTTTTGCACATTCCAATCTGACACAGAGCAATTTCATTCATTGCCCGGTAATTCAGTGGATGAAGATTCAGAAGTGTTTCAGCCGTTGCAATAGCCTCGTCAAATTGCCCAAGCTTTCTCTGTACAGACGCTTTGAGGCCAATCGCTTTAACATTTTTAGCATTCAAATCAAGACTGTTGTTCAGATGATCTAAAGCTGTAGGCAAATCACCCTTGATACAGCTCAACTCTGCCAGTTGATAATATCCGCAAGCCGTATAAGTATAGTCCCATACCGCACGATAGAAAATCTTATAAGCATCCTCATACTTACCCTGTGCACGCAGTACGAGCCCAAGATAATAATAAGCACTGCAATCCATAGCTCTGGTATAGTCTTTGCTGATTCTCTCGATAGCCTTGTTCAAATGCTCTGCCGCCAGGTCATAATTTGCATTGTTATATTCCATCAGACCTACAATAGTATTAACCCGCGAATCACCAGCATCTCTTTTAAGTGCTTCTTTGAAATAAGGCATCGGTTTAAGTGCTGCACTATGGAACTGCAATACCCTTAAACCTGTGAGATAAAGCTCTTCTACTGTTCCAATCTCTTCCGGTGCCAATGGCGCCTTGACCGTCTCAGGCAAAGGCAGCTTATCCCAGCCGCTCCTGTCTATAGGTTTATACGAAATGATCTTTTCATTATTGCTCGTAAACAACCCAGCTTCAAGCTCTGTTTCCTTAATAGAAGGATCAACTTTTATCTCCTTATAAAACGGATTCGCTGGATCAATATCCTTCGTATCACTAAAAATAACCTCACTGCCGGCTTTCAAAACAACCTTGGCATCTTTTACCGCTGATGTCGTATAAAAACCAAGCTTAGCTGTGCTGTCAGCTGCAAGCTCAAGATTAACCGTTGCCTCTATGTTAGCATTCTTAGCACCGCCAATACCCCTTATTGGATACCAATATTGATCCATATCCTTAGTTTCGTAAGGCTCAAGCCAACTGTAATCAGGTTGATTATCAGAAAAAGTACCCGCCATCAATTCGATGTACTGACCATCTGTATCAGTCAGAATCCTCTCCCATGCCTCGCACTGAGGCCCAGTACCCCACGTCCAGAATTTCATTCCAGGTGCCAGATGATGATTAGCTATATGAGTAACACCTGCTCCAACTGTATGATTGTAACCGGAAAGAAAATCTTCCTGTGCATCATAGGCAAACATGGATATCTGCTCCAGACTGTTTTTCATCATACTGACATCAACCCCGCCCCTGTAGTCGATCCCGCAATAAACATCATTGGCTATAGGCCAGTGGATAAACTGATTCTTCGCATGGTATGTTGCAAACTTAACACTGGGAGGAAACAGCACCTGGTAATTTTTATCGGTATGAACCGACACATTTGCCCAAAACAAAAATGAATGAGGCAACGCCGTCCTGTTAAAAAATCTTGTCGTTAATTTATAATATGACTTGCCAGGATAAACTGTTATTCCTAACGCCCACTCCATCTGGTCACGCAATTCCTGCTCTGCCATCCACAAGGTCTTGCTGCCGTCAGGATTTTCAACTATCCTGTAATCCATCTCCATGAAGACGCTTGCCCTGTGATGATGCGGAAAGTTCCACTCTATACCACCTGATGTCCAGGCACCAAGCATACCGAGAAGTGCTGGTTTTACAACATGCTGACTGTAGAAATAATTGTAACCGTTAGTCTTATCTATCGCCTCGAAAACTTTGCCGCCGATTTCAGGAAGAACACAAATTCTTATATCATTGGTCTCAAGGTAAACTGCTTTATATGTTTTCTCACCTTTTTCTGTAGTAACACTATCCGAAAATGGATATGGATATATCCTGCCCTGAGCACCCTGATATACCCTGCCGTTATAAAACATAGGATTCAAATCCGCTGGATTCAATTTATAGGTAGGAATAACCAAAGGCTTTTCATATATCTTCGCATATGGCTCATCTGCCGCAAAACTGCCGCATGTAATCACCAAAACTACAATTGACGCCATGATTGCCATAGCTAAATGTTCTTTTCTGAACATACAAACCTCCATATCATTAATAAAATAACATTCTGTACAAGCGGGTGATAATATTTCAAATATCACAAATCGTCAAGAAATATTTAATGTTAAACTAAATGTAAAAAGACTTGACTAAACCGCATTAAACTGCAATATAAGTAAATAGTTTTTAAATATGAAATAAAGCTGTGTTGGATAGTTAAGATACTTTTAAAAAACAGGAATATACTGCAAAGGAATGCCAATATGAAAAGAAAAACAGCATTAGCCGCAACAATAATATTTTTATTCTCACTTTTTTTTGCGGGGTGCTTTGAAACTTCAAAGTCAGAAAAAAAATCTCTCGCAGGTAACTCTGTTGTAATCCTCGACTGCAATAACAACTTCAATCTCCAAAATGTTCAAAAAGCATCTACGGTAAAAGCTGTTGTAGAAAATAATGTTCTTAACGTTACTACAGGCATTGAAGAATGGGCATCGATAAATTTTGTCCCCGAAAAAAATGCATGGGATCTTTCTGACTACGAATTCATCGCTGCCGACATCAAAAATACCAGCAAAGAGCGTGTTTATATAAACTTGAGAATAGACAACGTCGGAGG
This sequence comes from uncultured Pirellulales bacterium, assembly GCA_964492365.1. Lineage (GTDB taxonomy): Bacteria > Planctomycetota > Phycisphaerae > Sedimentisphaerales > Anaerobacaceae > JAGLTN01. The sequence continues at coordinate 35,724 of CAZBKA010000011.1, forward strand.
TGACGGGGAAAATTACAGCGAGACATCCGGAATAGACCTCAAACCAGGAGAATCATCTACTCTCAAAATGCGCATCTGCCCAATAAATTGCAAATTGGTCCCCCCGGCAAAACTCATCGGAATGAAAGAAAATGTTGATTCGTCAAACATATCTAAGCTCATCTTTTTCATCGCAAGACCCGAGCAAAATTACTCGTACCAGATACAAAGAATATACGCTACAGATAAACTAAAAACTTTGACTGCTGATAAATTTTTCCCATTCGTAGATAAGTTCGGTCAATACAAGCACAAAGATTGGCCCGGAAAAATCCACTCTGACGATGAACTTAAAAATAGAACACTCGCTGAAGAAAAAGAACTCGCAAAACATCCAGGGCCTGATAATTTCAGCAAATTTGGTGGTTGGGCAAAAGGACCTAAATTCCAAGCCACCGGTTTTTTCAGAACTCTCAAAGATAATGGAAAATGGTGGCTCGTTGACCCCGAAGGATACCTGTTCTTCTCACACGGAATCGACTGCATAGGAGACTACGAAACAACTCCCGTTATGGACAGGGAAAACTATTTTGCATACCTCCCTCCTCAGGACAGCCCATACGCTGCTTTCTATAAAATGGAAGAATGGGCCACAAGAGGATACTATAAGGACCATGTCCCTTTCAACAGCTATAATTTCTGCAAACTGAATCTTATGAGAAAATATGGTGAAAATTGGCCTGATTCTTTCAATGAAATGGTTCACAAAAGGCTCAGAAACTGGGGGATGAATACCATAGCCAACTGGTCAAGCAAACAAGCTTCTCTATTAAACAAAACACCTTATGCAAGAATCATCGAGACATACGCAGCAAAAATGATTGAAGGTAGCCATGGTGTCTGGGGCAAGTTCCCTGACCCGTTTGATCCGTCTTTCCCGCAAATTATCAAGGATCGATTTGCAAAACCTCTGCGTACTGGTTTTGAAACCGAAGATGGCACTATAAACGATCCATGGTGCATCGGATACTTCTTTGATAATGAGCTGAACTGGGGCAATGATACAAGCCTGTCACTGGCGACTCTGGCTTCCCCAGCCCAGCAGCCCGCAAAAATAGCCTGCATTGAATTTCTTAAAGGCCGCTATACAACCATTGACGATTTAAACAAAGTATGGGGCACTTCTCATGCATCCTTCGATGCCCTTCTCAATGACCAAACCCCGCCCGATGTTGAAAAGGCAAAAACAGATCTGCAGGATTTTTATTCTGTAATTGCAGAAGAATATTTCAAAGTAAGCAGACAGATAGTAAAAGAAATTGCTCCGAATCAGCTTTACCTTGGTTGTCGTTTTGCAAGCTGGAATGACCGTGCAGTACAGGCCTGTGCAAAATATTCTGATGTTCTT
>CAZBKA010000012.1:0-36858 GCA_964492365.1 uncultured Pirellulales bacterium
CCTTCACCAACAAAAAAAATGTTTTTTCAGTAAATATAAATATTAAGGCTGTTCAATAGTTGAGCTGAGCCAATTTGAAGTCATAAGCGCAAAATCAACAAAGTTCACTACACAGTCACGATTAATATCTCCGGGCAGGGAACCATTACAGAAATCTGTTTTGCTTGCTTGAGCTGTGCCGCCAAAATAGCCCATATTTATTCTGCCTCCACTGCCTGCTGGCTCATCACCAACCCAGTCAGTTGGATCGCCGCCGTCAATACATGGACTGCTAACGTCGTCTCTGACCCATTGCTGCGAATCAGGATCCCACCTGCCAGCTTGCGATAGTAAGTGATAATCTCCATTATTAGGGTCGGCAAATAGCGGGTCAGCGTTTAAGTTACCGAACCCAGGCCAGATATGATCTGTATTGTCAGATATGTCACTGTAGCTGACAACAATATATTTCCCATACAATTGGTTATTACCATTGTCTTTTAAAATACAATTTTCAAAAATAGTATGTTTATTGTAGCTCCTGATACCAAAGCTATCGCAAGCATCTATGTTATCAATAATCGTACAGTTCTTAATCATAGCTTTTTCCACTTTTGATCCGATCAGAATACCACATTCAGGATGACCGGAAATTAAACAATTAACGACTTCCAGTATACCTTCTTCTGCAAAAATTCCACACCCTTCGTTGTATCCTTGTGCACTAAAACTATTGTCACTTATAATACAATTCTCTATTTTAATCTTTGTTGTATAACCGTTTCTAACACAAATACCATAATTATCTTTCATTGATGAGTTATTTGAAATATTACAACCTGAAATAATTACATTGGCAGTATCTTCACAAACAATCCCAGAAGCATAATAATCAGAAGAATTATTGGTTATATCACAACCAATAATTTTAACATTTGCACTGCCGCTACAATAAATTCCACGGATTTTACTGCCACCATAATTCCAATTTTCGTCTACCTGTGTATTCGCAATAACTGTATTGCAATCGCCCATACAGGATATTATAGAATAATCATACAAGCTGATATTTTCTGTAAGCTCACAGCCAAGAACTTCGATATTAGCAAAACCTGATGATTTTACAATGCTGCCTTGTTCAACAATATTATTTCTGAAGATACAATTATTAAGCTTTAAAGAGCCTTGCTCATAACATGTTATTAATGAGTTAACATATTCAAGTGTGTTATTTTCAAAAATGCAATTATCAAATTCTAATTTATTTTGCTGATAAACCTTGATAATTTCATTTGTTATGCCTTTGATCGTAAAACCATTAATCAATGTTTTGACATCGCTATTAAAATTCCAAAAGTAATTATCTCCATAAAAATTAAGTACACAACCATCAGGGCCATTTGTGCTTTTTAATGTTACTTCTTCATTATCAAAATGTAATTGTAAATTTTTACCACCACGGTATACCCCATCAGCTACTATAATAATATCGCCTCGATCGCTGCATTGCAGGCCTTTGCTGATTGTTTTTACAGGGCCGGTATTTTGGCTTACATACAACGGTGATTTGCCATCCCAGTTGTCGTTGCCATTACAGTCGTCGACGTAATAAGTTGCCGCTGAGAGGCTGGACGCACAAATCAGAACTACTAAAATTACCCAATAAACCGCTTTTCCCATTTAAAACCCTCCTTCTATAATTTATAAAATATGATGCTCCAAAGCTAATAGGGCTGCGGACTTTTTACATGAAGGTTACCTGACGGCTCTAAGCTTAGTAAAATAAAAGGTTTAAACTAATATAACAAAAATTATAATAATAGTGAAACATGTATAAAAATAGCTGCTCACCTCAAATCTTCCCATATTATCTATATTTCAAAGAACACAATCCTCTATAACAGTAAGATGCAACAACTCGTCTAATTGTTTCATTATTTTTTCATATTTTGTGAAAAATTTTAAAAACCCGAAATAATATAACTAAAAACAGTTTTTTTTAAATTTTTTATCTCAATTAACCGCTAAAAGTGGTAAATATAGGTTATTATATAAACTACATATAAATTATTGCAGGCAGCAGGATATGAAAGCAAGTCGAGTTACCAGGGTAGTAAAAATATTGACCGCTTTACAGGCTGAAGAGAAGTGCACCGTTGATGATTTAGCAAAATTGTTTAATACCAGCCGCCGAACGGTTTTTCGTGACCTTAAAGAGCTGGAGGCAATAGGAGTTCCATACCGGTTCGATAGCACCAACCAAAGTTATGAGGTAGATCCTGAATTTTTTTTGCCACCTATAGACTTTAGTTTACAGGAGGCTTTTTCACTATTATTGCTGGTTCACAAGGCAGATAAAAAGCTCCAGCTGCCTTTCAGGAATTCTGCTCTTCTGGCAGGGCTTAAAATAGAAAACAATCTGCCGACAAAAATTCGACAGCATTGCACCATAAGTTTGCGAAACATTTCTACTAAAACTACGCCGCAAGCACCCATGAGTCAGCTCGATAGGGTATTTTCGACTGTTCAGCAATGCATCAGCAAAAAGCAGAAAGTAACATTATGCTATAAATCTTTATTTGAAAACCAGATTATTACAACCGAATTTTGCCCATATCACCTGCTTTACAACAAACGAGCGTGGTATGTTATAGGCTATTCCGCAATCCATAACGCGGTCCGAACATTTAAACTTAATCGGATTATAGAGCTTACTAAACTGGATAAGCTTTTTCTTGACACCGGTGGTTTTGATATAGACGAACACCTCGGCAGAGCATGGTCAATGATACCGGAGGGCAGGCTTTATAATATCAAACTGAGGTTTTTGCCAAAAGTTGCTCATAACGTCGCAGAAGTATTCTGGCATGATACACAACAACATCAATTTCAGGATGATGGTTCGGTAATAATGGAGTTCCGTATCGACGGAATAAATGAAATCTCATGGTGGATTCTTGGTTATGGCGATCAGGTACAGGTAATTGAGCCTAAGGTTTTGAAAGAAAAAATCGCCCAGATCGCAAAAAACATGATAAAATTTCATGAAGGGGCCTGATTAATCAGAAACACAGATTTTAATAATAAAAGTACTGTTTTTATAAGACTTATTTAATAAAATTGTCATAGTTTCAATATATATTTACCTGTTAATAAAATTGTGGATAAGCTGTTAAGAAAGGTGTTAGTTCCAATAACAAATAACAGGGTAATACTAATAAGGTTAATTGCGCTATTAACAAAAGGGTAGATTCCACAGATTTACTAACAGGTTCCCCACTACATTTTTAAGGTTAGCTTTTTTTATAATTATTGAATATTAAAGGCATTAGCATTTTTATCAACAATGGTTCTAACAATTTAACAGTCCATATGACTTATAATACTACTATTAATTAATATATTAATAACAAAAGATATAACTACCTCTCCACCTTAAAAAAAGCTTGCTTGAGATTGTACAATTCTCAAAGGAATTTGCGAAAATAGTGTTGTTAAGGCCTGTTTTTTGGTGTAAACTACAGGTTGAATTTTTGATTAAAATGAGAGGCTAATTATGAAAGTAAACTTTAACAGAACGGCATTAGCTGAAGCGTTGAATCTTTTGACATCAGTAGTACCAAGCAGGACACCTAAACCAATATTGAGATGTTTAAAAATCGTTGCTGGTGATAAAGATGTTCAGATATGTGCGACAGACATGGAAGCTGGCATTAACTATACCGTTTCTGAAGTTCAAATTGAAACAAAAGGTGAGGTTGTTATTCCAGCGGACAAATTAGCCGCAATTGTGCGTGAAAGTGTTGATGATACACTTTGTTTGACTGCTAAAGATGGAACTTGCAAAATAACTGGTTCTGACAGCCAATTTACAATTTTTGGCCATGATGCAGGTCAATACCCCGCAGTGCCTTGTTTTGAAGGGGATTCTGATATTGAAATCACACTTGCTAACCTACAAGCAGGCATTGAGCGTTGTCTTTTTGCCACGGCAAAGGAAAGTACTCGTTACGCGTTAAATGGCGTTTTATGGGAAATTAAAGGTAAGAAGCTGGTGTTGGTTGCGACGGATGGTAGAAGACTTGTCAGAACAAAAGTATCAGTTATTAAAGCCGAAGAGTCCCTAGAGAAAGCAAAAATGATCGTGCCTGCTAAAACAATGGGCCTTCTTGACAAGATCGGCAGCGGTAATGAAGAAGTTGTAAAAGTTAAGCTGATTGATAACCAGATATTGATTAGTTGCGGCAATGTGGTTATCAGCTCTAATCTTGTTGATGGTAATTTTCCAAAGTATGAAGATATTATACCATCGGGTTATGATAAAAAACTTACACTAAAAACAGAAAGTATGCTTAGTGCGGTTAAGAGGTCATCCTTGCTAACAAGTGAGGAGTCAAGAGGTATTAAGCTTGCACTTAGTAAAAACTGTCTTGTTTTATCTGGTCGGGCTCCTGAAACTGGTGATGCAAAGATTGATATGCCGGTGGAATACAGCGGTGCTCCTATAGAAATAGGGTTTAATCCCCAATTTTTTATCGATGTTTTAAGGGTAATTGGTGAAGAGGAATTTGATCTTGAGTTAGGTGATTCCGATAGGCCAGGTTTAGTAAAATGTGGAGCAAATTTCTTATGTGTGCTGATGCCTATTAATTTAAGCTAAGTTATTAGCTTTGAGGTTTAATTATGGATCAGCAACAGTATTTGCATAACATTGTAAAGTGGAAAAGACCCAAAAAGGTAAAGAGTGAAGTTTCACTCAGTGAGATGCTGAGTGAAATCATGGAAAAACAGATATCGCCCAAACAGGGCGTATATGATATAATATCGCAAGCTTTGGAACAGTTGTTGCCTGAGCAGTTGAGGCAGCATTGTAAAATAGTTGGTATAGACGCCGGTCGAGTTAAAGTAAAGGCCGACAACCCCTCATATCTGCATGAATTCAGATTGTGTAGTGGTCAGTTGCTCGAAGAATTGCAGAAAATATGTCCGAAGGCCAGAGTTAAGAAAATTGAATTATCTCTTAGTTGAAGTTTTTTTTTGAAAGTAATATTTTTAGAAAAGAGAGTTTGATATGGCAGAACAAAATTACGATGCCAGTAATATTAAAATACTTGAAGGCTTAGAAGCTGTACGAAAGAGACCCGACATGTATATTGGTGACCGCGGAACAGGAGGTCTGCATCACCTGGTCTATGAAGTAATAGATAATTCTATCGATGAGGCGCTAGCGGGGTACTGCAAGAATATTACGGTCAGGATTCATGCTGATGGCAGTTGTACGGTTGAAGATGATGGTAGAGGCATCCCCTCTGAAATGCACGAGGAGGCAGGAGTAAGCGCTTTAGAGGTTGTGTTGACTACTTTGCACGCCGGCGGCAAATTTGACAATAACAGCTACAAAGTTTCCGGTGGTCTTCATGGCGTCGGAGTCAGCGTGGTAAACGCATTAAGTGAATGGCTTGAAGCGGATGTTTTCCGCAATGGGAAGCATTATCATTTCAAATGTGCCAAAGGTATTTCACAGGGGCCAGTGCAGGAAGTTGGTCCAACAGAAAAAAGAGGTACGAAAATATCTTTCGCTCCTGATGAGGAAATCTTCGGTGAAGGAGAATTTGACTATGATACTCTACTGAAAAGAATACGTGAGATCGCATATCTTAATGGCGGAATCCAGGTAGCATTCAAAGATGACCGTTCTAATAGAAAAGAAGTATTCAAATTCGAAGATGGCATTAAGGAATTCGTTAAACATCTTAACGAAGGAAAAGAAATATTACATGAAGATATAATATATTTTACCAAAGAAGATACACAGGCAAAACTTAGTTGTGAAATTGCAATGCAATATAACAGCGGCTACAGTGAAAATGTGCTGGTATATGCGAATAATATTCATAATATCGATGGCGGAACACACCTTTCTGGTTTTAGAACCGCACTTACAAGAACGATGAATGCCTATGCCAAAAACAACAATCTCTTAAAAGGTGCTAACCCCACAACCGGAGAAGACCTTAGAGAAGGGCTTACAGCAGTTATTTCAGTTAAACTGGCTGAGCCGCATTTTGAAGCACAAACAAAAGTGCGTCTTACTAACCCGGAAGTTGGTAGTTTTGTTGAGACCACTGTTAATGATCAGCTTGGACGTTATCTCGAAGAACATCCGGGTGAATCTAAAAAGGTTTTAAATAAAGCTATACAAGCTGCTGCTGCAAGAGAAGCTGCAAGGAAAGCTCGTGAACTTACACGCAGAAAAGGTGCTTTGAGCGGTGCCAACCTACCTGGTAAACTGTGGGATTGCTCAAGTAAAGAAAAATTATCAACTGAGATATTCATAGTCGAGGGTGACTCTGCCGGTGGTTCCGCAAAAGCTGGCAGGGACAGAACCATTCAGGCGATATTGCCTTTGAAGGGTAAAATTCTCAACGTTGAAAAAGCAAGAGTTGAAAAAATGCTGGCTCATGACGAAATAAGAACGATGATAAGCTCCCTTGGAACAGGGATCGGCACAGATGAATTCGATATAGAAAAATGCCGATATGGTAAAGTAATCCTTATGACTGATGCCGACGTCGATGGTGCGCATATCAGGACATTGCTGCTGACATTCTTTTTCCGTCAGATGCCTCAGCTTTTCACTACGAACAGGATATTCATTGCCCAGCCGCCTTTGTATGAGATTAAAGTTAAAGGAATGAAAAAATCAGAGTACATCCTTAATGAAAGTCAGATGCAAAAGAGAATGGCAATCAAAGGAATGGAAGGAACTAAACTTCTTGTCAAGGATATTAAAAAGAACAATCAGATTGACATTAAAGAAACCATTGTTGGTAGCAAGCTGAATGATATAGTAAAAATGTTGGCCGACATAGAGAGAATTGTTTCTATGCTCAGCAGGCGCGGGATAGATTTTAAGGAATTTATTCAGTCGTATTACAATGGCGAAAAATTACCATCTTTCAGAATACTTGCGCAGGGACAACAGGAAGTATTTTATGAAAAGGCCGAATATGAAAAGAGAGTCGAGGAGCTTAATGGCAGCATTACGCAAGATGATTCCGTTGATGAGCCGACAATTTTAACAGAAGAGATGCACGAAGTGGATAAGCTCAATGAGATCAGCGATAAACTTAGAAGTGACTATCAGCTTGATATGAGGGACTTTTTACTTAAAGCGGAAAAAACCATAGCGGGCGAACCATTGCCTACGAAATTTGAGCTTATTAATGGCGAGGATAAGTATGATATTGCTTCCCTTGCAGATATTTGTCCAGGCATCAGACAGATTGGCGGTAAAGGAACTGAAATCAAGAGATTTAAAGGCTTGGGTGAAATGAATGCCGATCAACTTTGGGATACAACAATGGATCCCCAAAAGAGAACTCTTCTCATGGTTAGACTTGATGATGCCGGTGAAGCCGATAGGCTTTTTAGTATATTAATGGGCAATGATGTCGAAAAACGTCGAAACTTCATCCATGATCATGCTCTTGAAGTACAGAATCTTGATATTTAAAAGGCATGGATTCCGAATAAATTATTAATATAAAGGCTGGGTTTTTTGCTCAGCCTTTTTGTTTTTATAACTCTTTTATTGTTTTTGAAAATAAAAAGGTATAATACCGACTGGTAAAAATATAGATCAGTTAATCAGAGGATAAATGCTGATGTTCAGACACACAATTTTGGCTTTTGTTTTTATGACACTGTTTTTTTCGAGGGTGTCATTGGCGGATACTTTTAAAAACACCGCAACTAATGAAGTATTACATGGCTATTTAACGAGCAAAATTGTTTCAGGCGATACGGAAGCTGTGACACAGGAGAAAGGTATTGTTGCGATCAATACTATGAAATGGGAGATAACTCCCGACCGGGAAGGAAGAAACAATAAAGTCATCGTGGTTCTTTATGAAGGGCCTATGATTAAGCAGATTGAAACAGATGCACTTAAAAAAGCATTAATCGAATCTGCTGATGCGGGGCCTTTGTTTATTTTGCTGGAACTTGATACGCCGGGAGGCAGAATTGATTTTGCAACAGACATTGCCGGTGCAATTTGTGCGATCCGCAAGATATGTCCGGTTATTACTTATGTGAAAAGTGAAAAGCAGGGTGGGGCAATATCGGCTGGAGTTGCCGTTGCATTATCAGGTGAAAAAGTTTTTATCGCAAAGAACGCAGTTATCGGTGGTGCAACTTCTTATGCTGTAACAGAAAGTGGTCCCACAGAATTTAAAAAAGCGTATGGTGAAGAGATCGGCGCAAAATTTCAATCGATCTGGCAGGGATTTCTTGCTTCCACCGCTGAACAGGGCGGCAGACCGGGGATTTTAGCAAAGGCTATGGTCGACAAAGATATTGAAGTGATAGAAATAGAAAAGCAGGGCAAGCGTGAGTTCATCGAACCAATAAATAAAAAGCCCGACGATAAAATTGTACATACCTGGAGCACGAAGGGTTCTGTGTTGACTTTAACAGGTGAAGAAGCTGTGGCCTGTACCATTGCGGATAAAAATGCGGAAAGCAGGGAAGAAGTAATCAAAGATATGAATGCTGAAACTGCTGAGATTGTAGTTAATAATGCTGTACAGGAAGCGGCAGATGAGCTTGTTCGTATTGAAAAAAGACTTGATATGGTTAAAAAGTCTATCGATCGTCAGCTTAAAGAAATTGAGTTGGGCCTGCCGAAGCCCAAGTGGATGAAAACAGTTCGTGAATTACGCGTTAATATAAAATATCTGATAACAATGGCAAAAAAGTATCCGGATTTAGGGCTTGATGTTGAAGAACTTCAAAAATCTTTAAATACTGTGGAAGCTAATTATAATAAAGAAAAATAAAACTTGGCTGAGCTCACTAAGCCCAGCCAGGTTATAGAATCTAAAGTTTTTATAGTCCGCCGTCGAAGACGTATCTTTTAGCTTTGTTATCGTTTCTTACTGCCAGATTCATCTTTTTTATTTCACCGTTCTTGAATTTAATTTCATAAGGCACAAACCAACCTCGATATAAACCTGATTTAAAAGGCTCACCAATAGCGATTATTTCCAAACCCCCAAGGTAACCCTTTGATCGTTGATCAATTTTTGTTATAGGCCAGTATTTTAAAACTTCATCCCAATTCTCCTCGGCACAAGCCCGGAAAAATGCCCTTGCCATTTCCTCTGGTTTCATTTGCTGGTCTTTATCATCAAGTGTTTCTGGCTCTTTAAACAAAGCCGTATCTTCTGGTAAATCAAGGGTGAATAGTCCCTGCGGTAGTGGCAAGTCGTACTGGATGTCAACAATCTCAAGAACAAGGATATCACCGGTGTCTGTGTGGAGATAAACTTCCAGACCCTCAAGCCGCTTTGTTTCCGGATCAAAGTAGTAGATGCGTTTGCTGTCAGATGAAGATATAGATTTGTTCTTTAAATAATCATTGGTAAAATCGCCTTGTGCTTTTGCTTCTATCGTAACAACCAGTATTTCATTGTCAGCGTGATTCTTTTTATGCGTAAGTTGTAAATCCCAGTTATATTTTTTTGCAGAATCTATTTGATTATCCAGCACTTTTCCAACGTCGGTTAATCCAAGAAGCCAACCAACGATTCCGTCACAATTGCCATCACGTTTTGCGCCATGGTTTGGTTTTATAAACAGCGTTGTTGAATTGCTGTCATAAACTACTACTCGATCGGATTTTTCCGCTCGCCAACAAGTTGTACCGTCATCGTTGAATTGCTTCCAGAGTTCATTGGTCACAAAGTCATACTCAACCCCGATAAGTTCAAAGTTATCATTGGCAATTGTTCTGACATTTGCTTTTATGTAAACAGATTTGAGATTTTTAACCGCTTGTGCAGCCTGGGTGAAAACTTCTTCTGCTGCTGAGACTACTGGTGTTTGTGTTAGCTGTAAACCAATAAATACTGCGGTAACAATAATTGCAGCAACAGATGCTACTTTTGTTTTGGTACTTTTCATGATAATGCTCCATTTATTTCCAAAGCCTTTAGAAACGTAATTTTGTTTCCAAGCCTTGTTGGTTAATATTTCTACCTTGCTGACGTATTTCTTGCGCCAGCTCTCAAAGTCGGGCTCATGAGTTTCTGAGCCGATGGCTTTTGTAAGTGCTTCATCCAGCCAGTTTTCTTTAGCTCGTTTCATAATTAACTCCCATGATACCCTGTTTTTTTAACTGCTTTTCAATTTTCTTTTTTGCTCTTAATAGTCGGCCATTAACTGCCTGTTGAGATATCCCAAGTGTCTGAGAAATCTTTTCATAGCTGAGTCCGTCATAGTAACGCAGCACAACAGGTTCGCGGTCAAAAGCTTTTAACTGCCAGACGATCTTTCTAATTGCTTCGTCGTGATTGTCCACGTTGTGATTGTCTTTTATGATATCTAAATTATCATGCAGTGTTAACTTCTGCTTATATCTTAGCATTTGTTTTGCTACGTTTCTGCAGATACCTGCCAGCCATGCGCCAAACTTTGTATTATCCTTAAGGCAAGTTATTCTCTGCCAGGCTATCGCGAAAGTCTCTTGTGCAGCGTCCTGAGCAAGATCTTTATCACCTGTCACCGAATACGCCAAAGCTGCTATAGAGTTGTAATACTGTTTGTATAGACATCCAAAACTGTCTATACAACCATCTTTCACAGCCTTAACTAATTTTTCATCAGAGTTAAAAACCATAATCGCCTTAAGGATTAGCTGATCAGCTTCTGTAATATAGTGTAATTTAAGCTAAAAAATGTGCGCAAAAAACCTATATTTTTCTCAATTATGAAAAATATTAGAACTGTTTGTTTTATTCCTGAGTAGGAGTCAGCTCGAAAGTGCCTAAATTAAGGGTTGTTTCATTTGGGTCGGCTGGCGGCAGATTAAAACTGGTTTGAAATTGTGCGATGCTTTTCTGGAAGTAAGAGCCATCTTCATTAGTGTACAGCATTACAGAAAGATTATAACTACCCGCTGGCAGAGAATCACCCCAGAACGAGCCATCATTGTTGACTACAATCGAATATGAATTTGCCGCATCAGAACCGACTACTTTTGCGATAGAATGTGTCCAGTCAGGTGTGACAGCAAAATCTTCGCCTAATCCGAATTGACCAGTTATCGTGAAACAATTTTCGCCCATAACAACTTTAGTATCTGCTCCTGAATCGACATTTATAATTGTAAATGCTCCGTTGCCAAGCAAAGGTTTATCTGAATTATAACCTGCAGGTTTAGCAAGTTCGAAGACGCGAGCTATTTTCACCTTTTCTGGTTTAACATTTTCAAAAACAAAATAACCTTGCGAGTCAGTAGTTGTTGAGTGAAAGTAACTTATTTTATTATTCCCACTTGCTAAATAAGTCAGCTCAATAGTCTGATTAGAAGCAGGTTTATTTTCAATCAGCATTTGTCCCGTGACATATCCCCAGCCTGTCAAAACCACCGTTGGATCCTGTTGGAGAGCTTGTTTTGTGATTTCCGCAAAACCAAGTTCATGTATTACAGTTACCAAACTGTCATCTTTTATATCAGCAAAAACAAAATAGCCTTGCGAGTCGGTAGTTGTAATTTCCAATCCGCTGCCGTTTTCAATCTGGCCGTTGAAAATAGACGCTGGATTAGTTGTATCAGAAACTACGATATAAGCATTTTTTACTACATTGCCTTCAATACTTATTACATTACCAGTTATGTTCTGTGGTTTGTCAGACTCAGCCGGTTTTTTGTTATCTGGTTCTTTGACAACTTCAGAATCTTTCACCTTTTCAGGCTTGTTGACTTCAGCCACTTCGTATCCTAAGCGAGTTTGTATTTTTTCAATAGCATCTAAGAAAGGATTAGGTTCGATTTTGCCACGCAACATATCCCTTGTCTCATTGTAAAATAAATTCAGTGTGGGTATAGATTTTTCATCGCCCATTTCACCAAGGAATTTTGCCAGAATAATTTTATTTAGAAGGCTATTGCTTTGAAATAAACTAGTAATGCCATTGGCGTCACCTGCATTAAAACGTTCCATTAGCTTTGCAAATTCTATGTCAGCAGATTCGCCAAGGCTGTCAATATCCTCAGCTTTATTAGTGCTTGGTCTGGGTTCTGTGGTTTTAACAACCAGATTAGAGTTTTGATTAGCATCTTCAAGCTGTTTTTGCTGAATAAAAGTATAAAGTTTCGCAATTATTACCGCCCCAGCCAATACTACTATAGCGGTTATTATTCTGAACCGGTTAAGTGCCTTTATTCGACGAACGATCTTGTTCCTTTTTTGCATGGTTTCTGAAAGTTGAGACCCTGCAGTTTCAGGAAAAATTTTAGTAATTTCATGTAAGGTTTTGCTCGGAGGTTGGGTTGAAACAGATTCCTGCTTTATTGCGGCAATTGCTTCATCGACAATATTTGCGTTTTCGTCTATAGTTCTTTTTTCGGTGCGTAACTCCAAAAGACCAGATAATTTTTCATCCGTTTGATCTATCAATACTGCAACAGAGTTTTTATCCAGGCCGTAAGTTTTTGCGATTTGTTTGTCGCTGAGCCCTATGAATTTGGATAAACAAAATACCTGTGCTTTCTGCGTCGGTACCTGACTAAGTGCTTTTCTCAACCGACCAGCCAACTCCTGCGATTTGATTTTTGCCAAAGGCTTTGGGCCGTTCGTAGGTATTACTACCATGTCAGTGACATCCTGTCCGGCTGATTTGTTTTGGAAACGCTGATGCAGTTTTTCGAGGGCCTTGCTGGTTGCAACCCGTGCGATATTCGGGTATATGTTGCTGTCTTTGCCAGGCTGATGTTTGGATTCTTCATAGACGCTTATAAATGCCTCTTTGAAACAATCCAAAGCTTCGTTCTGATTGCTCAGAAGTTGATAAATCACATGCCACAGTGAATGGGCGTTATCATCTAATATTCGCTGCCAATCTGTCATATACCGATCTTTCCAGTTAACATATACTTTAGTCTTATTATCGGAAGACCACACGTTTTTTTACACAAAAAAAGGAAATAAAGGTGATAAGAACCATTATATCTGCCGGAAATCAAAAATTTTATAAATCTTCTGTATTATTGTGTACTTAATAATTACCCGATTCGCTCAGTTCTTAAAACTGATAAAATGAAATTATTTATTATCGAGTTTTTACTTGCAAAGGTTCATAAACAGTGTAAAAATGGCCATAACATTTTTGATTTGAGCAGTTTTGTCTCAATGAATTAGCAGCATAAGCACATTATAAGGATTGTTTAACATGGAGGCAAAAAATGAAAATTAGAACTATGTTGATAACTTTGGCGGTATTGGTTTACATCTCTTTTGGTTCCGGCTGTACCGTGGAGGAAAAATCTGGTGTTGACTCAATAAAAGAAATAAATAAGAAGCGCCTTCTTACCCGAATAGGGGAAAATTATCAAGATGCCGACGCGCATTACAGACTCGGTAAAATTTACGCATCTGAAATGCAATTACAAAAAGCTATCTACGAGTATGATGTCGCACTAAGTTTTGACCCAGCTCTCTGGCCGGCCCAGGCAGCTAAACTGAAAGCCCTTGTTGATGATGACCAGTCAGCCAAAGCCGATGTCGCTGCGGAAATGTATATAAATCAGACCGTAAGTAATATTGAAGGCTCATTAACTCTTTCAAAAGCATTAGAGAGCGAAGGACTTGATAAATACGTAGTAAGCAGCTATAAAAGCGGGATAGCGAAATTCCCCGATTCAGCAGAATTAAATCGAGGCCTGGGAATGTTTTATATTAAAAAGGATAATAAAGAACTTGCCAGAGACTACCTTATCAAGAGCATTGAGATTGACCCTGAACAGGCAGATGTTGCCAATGAATTGGGCAAGATGGGTGTAAAACTTCAAAATCAGCCGGCACCAGCACCCAAAAAAGCTGAGAAAAAAACAGAAGACAGTAAATAAATATACAGTATAAATACAAAAAGCCCTGCAGTGAAAGGATTCGCGGCGGGGCTTTTGCTTAATATAATTTGTTAAAAATTAACATAAAATAACAGGATAGTGCAAGACCGATCAAAGTAAGTTTCATAAGATTACAGGCGCTGTATAAACAAAACCTATTTTCTTTGGCCTTTAAAATTTTATATAGATTGTGGGGAAAAATCATGAAGACGAAAATATTACGTTGTGCGATGATACTTTCTTTTTTTTCAGTATTTTTTTATTGTGAGAGCCAGGTGTGCGGCGAAAGTGTTCTTGACACCTATTTTGCCCATAAAGCGGCTGTCGATAAATATAATGTAATAGCGCCGTGGTACCAAGGCCAGGATGGTCAGTGTGATTTTCGTATTCGTGTTGCAGCAGAGACGTTAAAGCGTTTCCCTTGGGTAATTTCTGATACAGTTCCTTCACCCGCTCCATACCCTGTTTATGATCGTTATTGGAAAATTGATGATAATGGTACATTGTTAATGCCTGAAGGCGAAATAAAAAACCTTGATGGTGACTTTGGTCAGCGAACAATATCCATTCTGAACTCTATGACAGATTACTATCAATACAGCGGTGACCCTTTTGTTCTTTCATATATCATTACAATGTCGGATGCGGTAATAAAATGGGGTCTTACAGATCCAAATTATTCATGGCCTGAGTTTCCGATAGCTGTTCCACACCCTTATAATATGTTCATGCAGATTGATCTCGGAGCGGATATAGCCGGTGGTGTTCTCAAAGCATACAAGATGACAGGGTACGATCGCTATTTGGAATATGTAAAACACTGGTCTGACGTGTTATGCGAAAAAGCGGTTCTTGAAAAAGGCAAATGTCCATGGGACAGATATATAAATCCAGAGAAAGTTCCATGGGGGCTTGAACCAAAAGGGAACTGCATGACCGCTGGTGTTGTTTTGGTTTTAGAATTTCTTGATGATGTAATTGATATTGGCTACGAGGGCAAAAATAATGACCTTGTAAAAGTCAGAAATGCTGCCAGGGATTATTTGCGTGATCAGTTGCTGAACGAATGGACAAAGGAAGGCACCTGGGGATTTTTCTATTGGGATGGCAGAAAAGAAATAACCACATTAGCTTGTGTGTTTGTATGTGAATATATCATGAAAAACCGAGCAGAATTTCCAAACTGGAAAACAGATATAAGAAACATTGCGACTATATACTTTAATAAAGTCAGTGTCGAACCAAGTTCCGCTGCTGATACCTACAACGGGGCCTGGAGTTTTCCTGAGGGAAGAGATTGTTGTGCAAACTCCCATAATTATTCTGATCAGGCATTTATGCCTGTGTTTGCTCAATATGCAGCATTGACGGATGACCCCTGGGCAAAAGAAGTATCAAGACGACTATCCATTCTGGGCACTTATGATGCACGAGAAAATGGTGTCGTGATGGATACGGTTTGGGGTACTGCTCTGGTAGCTGCGGATTGGTTGAATCTTTCGCATCCTTGGCCTGTCAGACGGGTGTTGGAAACAGTTGGATGGAACCCTGAAATGCTTGCACCTGCCCGTGAAAATCATATTGTAAAAAGCACAACGGTTGTATCTGATGTTATTTACAGCAAAGGTTTGATCAAATATAAAACTTTCGATGCACCGAAGGAAGTTACAGAAGTATTGAGACTGAGTTTCTTACCCAAATCGATCACTGCTGATGGAATAAAATTGCCGAAGAAGAACGATCTTAATCGAAATGGTTACAAGGTAAAAAAATTAAAAAGCGGTGACTGCATAGTTACGATAAGACATGACGGGAAAAAAACAATAGAGATAAAAGGAGATGATCCACAGGTTCAGCTTGATGATGATGCTTTGCAGTATGCAGGAGATTGGAAAGTAGTTGGTGACAAAAATGCATACGCAGATCAAATACACGTAACCAATGATACAAATGCATCTGTGCAAATAAAATTCGTCGGCAACCAGGTCAGAGTAATCGGAAAAACGGATGAAAATGGTGGTCGCGCAGATGTTTATCTTGATGGAAAAAAACAATTAGTATTTATTGATTGCTGGAGCCCATTTGTAAAAGATCAGCAGATATTATATGAAACAAGCGGATTGAGTAATACTGAACATACGCTTGAAGTCAATGCACGCTGTGAATGTAACCCCCTTTCAAAAGCAGCAAATGTGAATATAGACGCAATCGCTTATTCATCGGCAACTGGTCAAAATGAAACAGGTGTTGGTGGCGGTCCAAAAACTGCGCAAAGATTCATCTTCGGATATTCCCAGCGTAATGACTATATTGACAAAAAAGGCAATGCTTGGAAACCAGCAACCGAGTGGTGCGGTAGACTCTGGTGGGACGCTGATATCGTGGCTAATAGCTGGTGGATAAATTCCGCCGAAAAAGATATCATTGATGTTGCTGATCCGATGCTTTATCGATATGGCGTTCACGGTCCGGAATTCTGGATGAATATTACAGCTGCACCAGGAAAATATCAGGCACAAATTATGATTGGTGCAAATCGAGGCCCTGAGTGTGATCATAACGCAATGACAATAAGCATCAACGGCAATCAGGTTGCAACTATTGATGATATTGCTGCTCAGGCAGGCGGAGTTGGCAAAGCATTGAATTTAACATTTAAAGATATTGAGCCTAAGAATGGTATAGTCGAAATTCGTTTCAAAGGAACTAAAGGACACGCCTATGTTCATGCGATTGAACTAAAACCACAAAATTAAATTGAAATAGTTAAAATCTTATGCAAACAATCTGGATTGAGCAAAAAAAACTCGAAAATATTTTGGCAAAAAATGAAGCTTTCTGGCTTGGTGAACTTGATGAAGGCCCTGTTATGTGGGTCACAGCCCCCAATGCAAAAAAAGGCATAGAGATGCCACAGGAACCTGCCGACAAGCAGCAAATGTGGACCGACATCGATTATCTTATGAAAGCTACAGAAAGTCAGCTTAGTCGCACTTATTATGCTGGTGACAGCTTACCGGTTTTTAATCCCTGGCTTGGCCCTGATCAGGTTGCTTCCTGGCTTGGTGCAAAAATTACTTTAAAACCCAAAGAGTTCACCTCATGGGTTGAGCCTTTTGTTGACGACTGGGCTAAATATCCGAAACTTGAGATTGCTCCTGATAACAAATGGTGGAATTTATATCTCAATACTGTCAAAGCTTCTGTTCGGGCAGGAAAAGATAAGTGGGTCACTGCCTATCCTGATCTGCATACTGGTGTAGATGGTCTCAGTGCAATCAGAGGGGCGGAAAATCTAATGATAGATATGCTGATGAGCCCTGAAATTATAAAGAACAGAATGCAGCAGATGACGCAATTATTCAAAGATATTGTTGACCAGGTCAGTGACATTGTTATTCCCGCTGGGCAGGGGACATCCAACTGGACTATGGGTTGGAGCAGCAAACGCTTTCTCTGTATAGGACAAAATGATTTCAGTTGTATGATAAGCCCAGCAATGTTTACTGATTTTTGCTGGCCGGATACGCTTGAAACTGCTAATTATTCGGACTACAACATTTATCATTTAGATGGCCCAGACGCCGCCAGACATCTGCCGAAGATACTGGAACTCGAAAAAGTTAACTGCATCCAATGGATACAGGGTGCTGGTAACCCTTATCCATCCAAATGGCTTGATATGCTCAAAAAAATACAGGATTCAGGCAAAAGCGTTCAGCTTTGTTATTTGCCGGGTCATGGAGAAGGAGCTGATTTTTTTGAAGAAGTAAAAATTCTTTGTAATTGCCTGGATGTTTCAAAACTTTTTTTCTGGTTTGTTACAGATTCTAAAGAAAAAGCAGATGCCCTTGTGAAATATGCTAAGGATATTTCTTGTGGGAAAAAGTATTAATTATGAAAAAAACTTATTTGGTTGTGATTCTGTATTTTTGTATTCTGCCTCAGATTTTTGCTGATTCAGATAAAAAAGCGGACTGTCCATCCGGTATGGTGTGGGTACATGTCGATGATCCTGGGCTTGCGGACCATGAAAACAGCAGCTTTGCTGGTTATGTGAGTAAATATGAAGTGACCAATGCACAATATTGCGAGTTTTTAAATGCTGCCCTTGCCAGTGGCGATATAAAAAAAGCTGATGATAATATTGTTTACGGCGCAGAAGGCTCCAACGAAGGTGCCGATTTTCCCTGCAAAATTTATTTTAAAACTTACCCTGCGACCCCTTACAGCCAGATTGTTTATGAAGATGATAAATTTAAAGTTCGCTGCCGTGATGGTATAGACATGAGCAATCATCCCGTTGTTGAGGTTTCCTGGTATGGGGCAACAGCGTTTTGTAATTACTATAGCTGCAAGCTCCCAAACGAATGGCAGTGGGCCGCAATTGCGGATTTTGATGGTAGTTATGTTTTTGGTTGCGGGAAAACGATAGATGAAAAAAAAGCACGCTACTATGATGTGGGTATTGCTGACACCCTCGGTCTGAAAAAATATCCTTTTACCGCACCCGTTGGCCATTACGGCGAATATGGTTATGGGCTCTGTGATATTTCAGGAAATGTCTGTGAGTGGACCAGTACTGAAGTCGGAGATTATCGAGTCATAAGAGGCGGTGGATGGCGCTCTTATTCTTATTACAACATGATTGTGATGCGTGATGCCTATGATGCATCCAGTACGAGTTTAAGTGTTGGATTTCGTCCCTGTCGTTAAATACCTTTGAACATATTTTTATGCCTGCTATTTAATCTAAAAAAAAGCCCCATAGCTGAAGGAGTGCCACAGGGCCTTTTTTGGAGGATTTTTTATTTTTGTTATTTTGCCAGCAAAGCGAAATCATCAAGATTTACAATACCATCACAGTTAAGGTCCCCGACAACTTTTCACTTGTTAACCGGCATTTTGACAGTTCGACCATATCCGCCAATTTACAGCTTTAAGATGTTTCATTTTCCAGTCAGCTTTGCAATTGTGGCAAGTCTCCTGCTCAACCTGTCTAAGCTGACCACAATTTTTGCATGTTACCATTGTCTCTGCGTGTTTGGTAAATCTAAACGTAAGATAACCAGCGATACCAGTAAAAATTGTACCATAAGTCCAAAGCCGAACCGCCAACTTACTAAGCCCCAAAGACTTCGCCCTCTTACTAACCCGCCAACCAAGCAGCACTCCAATAATAAGCGAAGGCCCCATGATTACCAAAGCCCCCAATAGCCTGATTGAAAATGGGTTGACATCCCTTGCAAAAGAAGCAATAGCTGAATTAGGTCTTATAAACATAGCTTGTTGGCTTTTTACACCATCATAATTGTGAGCAGTCAGATATGAAAGAATCTCAAACCCCGCAGGTTGAAGACTCTCAATAATATATCTGCTTAGCAAACTTGCCAGTCCACCTGGAAGCTGTTCTTCATTCAACCAGTTTGCTTGACTATGAATCTTGTTTCCCGTTGCATCAAAAACAGAAGTATACATAATCCTGAAATCGCTTGAAATAGTTGAAACTACCAGACCGCTATAATAACTATCATCAAGGAAAACAGATTGTATTGAATAGCTATGCTGTTGTTTTATATATTCCGGCAAGTTACCAGCTGGTTTCAATTCTAAAGTTTCGCTATCAAGCAGATCAATCCTGCCATTACCATTAACAACAATCAAATACTTGTTGTAGGCGTCGTAAAATAGTTTGCCATCAATGTTACCTTGACTATTAGAAGTGATTCCATTAGATAAAACATTAAGCTTGGGTTTGTTTATCCTGTGACCACTTATTTGAACAGGATTATATTTTTCACTATCCAGTTCACCTCCTTTGGTTACAGTTTTTTCGTCAGCAGTGATTTTAATACTGAAAAAACGCTTCAACCCTTTATCGTACAGCACAGCTGTTTTTTTATAGGGATTTTCCATATCGCTGATAAGCGGATTAATAAATCTTCCCAACTGCTCTGCAGGTTCATTACCAATTCCCTCAGGCCCTATATAATAATTAATTCTTTTGGCCCATTTATTCTGACTTTTAGTATTTTTTAAAAAGGTGCAGTTAACAAAAAGACCTTTGTCTTTATCAAAATAAGTTCTCTGATAATTAGAGTTTTCTTCAGACTTGATAGTGCTGCCTACATTATCTGTTATCATATCATATGCAATACTCATCATAGAAAGACCTTGAAATCTGACTTCTTCTTCCATAATGTTTGCGATCATTCCAAAAGTCAAAGCCATATTATAGTTCATAGATGTTGTTATAGCCGAGTCGATATATGTCCGGCCTTTATCTGCATGTTCTTTTTTGATTTCAGATTCGTTTTCAATCAGCCCGGAAGGAGAAATATTAATACCGTAATCATTTGGTTTTACATTATCCAGTATCGCATTATCGCATAATCTGTCTGTCCAGAAGAATATAACGCCCAGCAGGACTATTACAAGAATCCCAGTTCCAGCAATATTTAAAATATACTTAATTTGATTATTCATTTCAGATCTCCCTATAAAGCTGCTGATGAAAATTTCTGCCAAACCTTGCCAAGTAAAGCAGCGGTTAATATTATAAGCATCACAGTGATGTCTACCCCGAACCCTTTTATAGGTATAAGAGCAAGGATAATAATGGTTATTATTCCGCAAAGAATTTGTGAAAGGTTTCTTCGCTTGTTGTCACCAACTGCCAGCCCAACAGAATAGCAACAAAGTGACACTACAAACATGGTCACAAATAACTTTATTATCAAGGTCTTTGGATAAGGAATCAAAATCGGAAACACCTGCACTAGGATAAATTCTGTAACTGCTATTGGTGCTATCACCATCAATATCCAGATTATCCCGGCAATAATACGAGCCGAAATTATCTTATTCCTTGTCGTCGCCAGCGTGAGCAGAAATGCAGATATCTTCTGATTCTTGTCTTTATACATCTGTGCTGCTCCCAGTGCATTTGCCAGAAATGCTGTAATCGGTATCAAAAACACAAATATGTTATACATACCCTGATCAAGTCCGATAGGCACTTTTGTGGGTGTATTCATAGCAACCTCGGTCGACAACCAGCAAACCAAGCTCAACGTCATTGCTAAACCTATAATGAATATAATCGCATTGTCTTCAATTTCTCTTTTTATCAGCGTAAACATTTTAATTTCTCCCTATCTGAATAATCGAAACCGGCTCCGGATTCGTACATTCAATAAAAATATCTTCCAGCGTCATCGGCACCTCATCAATGCTCTCAGGGGCAAAAGTTTCTACCATTGCCCGCTTATGCTCGTTCCAGTTAGCTGCCGTTATAACAAGCTCATTACCAAAAGACTTTTGATTAATTATCTCCGTAAGATACAGATCCTTAGGCACCGAATCCTTAAATATGATTCGCATCTTTTTTACCCTTTCCTTTAATTGCTCAAGCTCGCAGTCAACCACCAATTGCCCGCAAACTAAAATTCCGATCCTGTCAGCAATTCTTTCAACATCACTTAAAATATGCGAGCTGAACAAAATCGTCCGCCCTTCACGTTGAAGCACATCAATTGCCAATTCCAGAAACTGCCTGCGAACAACAGTATCAAGCCCCAGCGTCGGATCATCTAAAATCAAAACCTGCGGATCAGTCGCCATCGCCAATGCCAGATTAAGCTGAGCACGCATACCAGTAGAAAGCTCCTTAACCTTGCGATTCATTGGCAAATGAAAAACGTCAATAAAATGATTAAAAGTTTTATCATCCCATTTTTTGGATAGACCTTTACACAATCCGGTAAGCTTGCTGACAGAATAATTCTGTATCAGGTTGTGTCCCTCTGCAACATAGCTGATTTTGCCGTAATCACTTTCACTAAGTTCGCTGGAATGTTTACCAAAAATAAAAGTGTTGCCTCTGGTCACAGGTTCTAAACCCAGAAGTATCCGGATTATGGTAGTTTTGCCCACGCCATTTCGACCCAGCAGTCCATATATACATCCCTGCGGAATTTCAAAGCTGATATTATCCAGCACAACTCTGCCGTCA
The DNA here is from genome assembly GCA_964492365.1 of uncultured Pirellulales bacterium. Taxonomy (GTDB): domain Bacteria; phylum Planctomycetota; class Phycisphaerae; order Sedimentisphaerales; family Anaerobacaceae; genus JAGLTN01. Next base: position 21,909 of record CAZBKA010000012.1, read on the forward strand.
TAATATTTTGTCAGGTTCTCGATTTTGATAATGCTGTTGCTCATTATGATGCGTCCTCCTTTAAGTTTAGATTAAATTTCTCCAAAACTGCTTCGAACCACTTCCTTAATTCGTCTCCACTGATTTGCATATGAAAAGCATCCACAGCTGCATGTTCCAGTTGATCGGTGATTACCTTTTTACGCACGGTCTTGTTCAGCTGACTATCAATGTCTGCAATAAACGCCCCCGCGCCAGGTCTGGTATGAATAATATTTTCCTGTTCAAGCTGCCGATAGGCTTTACCAATAGTATTGGGATTCAAAGTTAATTCACCTGCCAGTTGTCTTACTGTGGGCAGCTGCTGACCCTTTTTAAGTCGCCCCAAAGCAATATCCCGTTTGATCTGATCCATAACCTGCTGATATGCCGGCCAGACAGAAGCGTTATCAATTTTTATCTGCATAATATTTACCTCGTGTATAATTGTACTACACCAACTAATACAACTATACAAAACAGCAAAAGCATGTCAATAGCAATTTTTATTTTTTTTAAAAATAAGTAAAATAACAGTTATGCCGAAAATAATTGATAGGCGATAGTTCTTTTAAGAACACTAAAAATGCGGTTTTCAGACTGTTAAAAAGGTTTTTATGGGTTTTTGTGATATTAAGAAAATAAGGTTTTCAGGCGATTTTGCCATATGTGGAAAAAACTTCTAAAAATAACACCGATATGTTATAATTTAACGGTATAAATAACGGGGCGCAGACTTAAGATGATATTTGTTTTTAGGATATTTGGCAGATGAAAAGAAACCAGTTATCAACTGCATATTTGGTTCTTCTGTTATTATTTTCCATCTTTATTTTTGCTGGAACTGCTTTAGCGCAAAGCCAGGCTGATCTCATAGGCTGGTGGAAGATGGACGGCCCTGTTGGGGATAATCAAAAGCTGGTGAAAGATTACTCAGGTAACGGCCATGACGGAACAATGGGCAGCAGCGACAGCTGGATCACCGGAGGTGGTATTGATTTTGACGGCGGCAGCTATGGAGCAAGCGGGATTGTTTTTAAAAATAATGGCGCCGACATCGTAGCAGGGCTTACCAATAAGGTCACAGTTTCGTACGTTGCCACTTGGGATGGCTACATTGATGCTGTAAACTATCCTTACGATGGCAGAAACTCTGCGGATATTCGGATTCTTTCTTCGGAGTGTCCAACTCATTCTCATATTCGCGATCACAAAGGCGGCACGGATATGTGGTGCTACGAGGCATTTAATAATTTGGACTCTCGTTTTATTTTTGGCAAAGTCGGTAAGACCTGGGGCGATTTCATAAGAATCACAACTACGGTGGATTTCACTACTGGCGAATACAAAATGTACGTTGACGATCAGCTTTATTCTTCTGCGACAGGCAAGACAGGTTCGTTTGCGGGTCTGGTAAAATTTACCATTGGGCGGACTTTATACGCTGAGATGGAAGGAAAGATGAAAGATTTCAGGCTCTACGATGGTGTTTTGAGTGCGCATGAAATTGCCAAACTGGTTGATGCTGATTATGGTTTAGTACTGAGATATAGTTTTGATGAAACCAATGGCAATGTTGCACAAGATTCGTCCGGCAATGAATATGATGCGGTCTTCAGCAATTCTGACCGATGGCAGGAGCAAGGTCAATGGGGCGGATGTTTATCGAATGACCAGGCGTGGAGTATATTCTATGGCGATGTGCCTGCAGAGGCTTTTAGTGATATTGGTGATAAAGTTACGGTGGCATGGTGGGCGAAGAACACGGCCGCTTGTGATACTTATGGCAATGGCTGTTTTTTCAAAGGTACCAATAACAGGGTTAATGTTTTTTCATCATCGGTGTATAAAAATGATGGATTAACTCCCGCTGACCATTACCTGATTACCAGGGCTGGTAGTAATGATGAAGATGGTTATTGGTGGTGGGGCTATAACAATGTGCATAATGATGACATGGACCAGTGGCACCATATCGCCTTTTCAATGGACCATACCACAAAGACCTTGACAAAATATTACGATGGTAAGCCTTTTGTGGAAGCGACGCTCTTAGACACCGACACCTGTAGCGGCATAGATGCTTTCAGATTGTTTTGCAGAAGTACTGGCGATACGAGCGGCATTCAATATTGGGATTGCTATCATGGTATGATGGATGAATTTAATATTTATAATAGGGTTTTAACTCTGGGTGAAGTGCATCGGCTTTCAAGTAAGAAGCCGCAATTTGCATATCACCCCAATCCTGCTGACGGGGCAGTTTTACCTGACAAGGAAATGTTTTTAAGCTGGATTGCTGCTGATGGTGTTGATAGTCAGGAAGTTTATTTCGGCGATGATTATGATGTGGTTAATGCCGCTGATGTTAGCAGCCCTGCCTTTATGGGTAGTTTTGAAATAGGCAAAACGAGATTTTCCCCAGGCTACCTGCATTCGGGCAGGCAATATTACTGGCGCGTCGATGAGGTTTTTGCTGGTCAGGTGGTTAAAGGGGAAGTCTGGAATTTTTTGACCGCCAAAAATAATATTGATCTTTACCTGCTTATTGGTCAATCGAATATGTGTGTCTCAGCGGATGTGAACCCTGAGGATAACATTCCAAATATTTATATTGTCCGTTTTGATAAGCGAGATGGCCAATGGAAACTGCTCGATGCTGGCGATGTAGATGGCATAGGTCCGGCGCCGAGTTTTGCTGCTGGGATGATTGCTGACAGAGAAGATACTGTTGTTGGTATCGTTCACGCAGCTGTCAGCGGAACACCTCAGGCCAGATGGCTTAAAGGGGGTGACCTCTATGAAGCCGCTCTCGATAGGGCTACAGAGGCGATGAAGTTTGGAACCATGCGAGGAGTGCTTTGGCATCAGGGTGAAAGTGAAGCTGGTGATTTTACAAAAGCTTCAAATTACGGCAGCAATCTTAAAAATATGATAAATGATATAAGAAGTGACCTTGGTATATCTGATCTGCCCTTTGTTCTGGGTAAGCTTGGTGACTTTAATACGCAGGCCTACAAATATCTGGTTAATAATGGCATCGATGCTGCTGCCAATGATCTGAGTAATGTTAAAGTTGCCAGTCCCATCGGATTAACCTGCTGGGATGATAATATTCACTTTACATCAGAAAGTCAGCGTATATATGGATTCAGATATGCTGAAAAAATGATGGAGATGATCGGGACAAGGACATCGACCGCTGATATTAACAGCGATGGAAATGTGAACTGGATTGATCTTGGGCTTCTGGCTGATGGTTGGCTTGAGTCCTGTGATTATGGTGATAGTAACGACATTAATAATGATGGCTATATCGATATTTCAGATTTTGTAATTATGGGCCAACAGTGGGGCCGGTAAATTTTAAGAAAATATTTCAAAATAAAAGCATAGTCGATTCAGGCTACGCTTTTATTGCGTGTTAGCTGCTATTGCTTCAGCAATTTTTATACCATCTATTGCCGCTGATATTATTCCACCTGCATAACCTGCACCTTCACCTGCTGGATATAGGCCTTTGACAGCAGGACTCTGGAAGGTCTCATCGCGTAGTATTCTTATTGGTGATGAGCTCCTTGACTCGACACCGGTCATGACAGCGTCATGCATGGCGAATCCCTTCAGCTTGTTATCTAGCTTTGGGATTGCCAGCCGCAATGTTTCAACCGCAAAATCTGGCAGGCACCCCGATAAATTTGTCGCTGTTACACCGGGACTATATGAGGGTATCACCTGTCCTGTTGATGTTGAAGCTCTGTTTGTGAGGAAGTCACCTATAAGCTGGATCGGGGCAAAATAATTGTCACCGCCGAGATGATATGCTTTTTGTTCCCATTTTCGCTGAAAGTCTATTCCTGCCAGTGGGTCTGTGCTTTGGAAATCCTGCGGGGTCAGACCTACTAAAAGAGCGCTGTTTGCGTTGGGTCGGTTTCGTTTGTAAAAACTCATGCCGTTAGTGACAATCGCGCCTGGTTCCGATGATGAAGCGATTACTTCTCCGCCGGGGCACATGCAGAATGTGTAGGCGCTTCTGCCATTTTCGCAGTGTTGAACGAGTTTATATTCAGCTGAGCCGAGCTGTGGATGGTCGGCGAATTTCCCATATTGAGCTTGATTTATAAGTCCCTGTGGATGCTCGATGCGGACACCGATAGAAAAAGGCTTTGGTTCAATTGGTATATTCAAACCAGCAAGCATTTTAAAAGTATCCCTTGCGCTATGCCCAAGAGCAAGGACAATAATATTTGTGTCAATAATTTCGGAATCATTTATTATCCCGGCAGTGATTTTTGAATTTTTCATGTTTATGCCGGTCAATTTTGTTTCAAAGCGAACTTCCCCTCCCAAGGCCTTAATGTCTTCGCAGATGGTTTTTACGATTTTTATCAGGTTATCCGAGCCTATATGTGGCTTCGCCTGGTAGAGGATTTCTTCAGGGCCGCCAGCTTTTACGAACTCATTAAGCACTTTTCTTGAGCGATTCAGTGTGTCTTTTATTTGTGTTGTAAGTTTGCCGTCGGAGAATGTCCCCGCTCCGCCTTGGCCGAACTGCACGTTTGATTCCGGATTGAGTATGCCTTCTCGCCAGAAGCTGTTAACATCTTTTATTCTTTCAGTTACTGCTTTACCACGGTCGATTAGTATTGGTTTACAGCCGAGCTGAGCAAGCATTAAAGCCGCGAATAGACCGCAAGGACCGCTGCCGACGATCAGAGGCCGCGGACCAAAGTGTTTGCGGGTGTCTGGCATTTGATATTCCATATGTCCCGGCAAGCAAATAGTTATCTTATCTGAAAACCCAGCCGACAACTGTTCCTGCTTTTCTACTTCCACATCGACAGTATAGACTGCAACAATATTATTTTTGTGCCTCGCGTCTATCGATTTGCGGATTATCACAAAGTTTAAAATCTGCGATGGGCGTATATTCAGACTTTCAGCAATCTGGTTTCTAAGTGCCTGGGAATCGTGGTCGAACGGCAACGTGATATCTCTGATTCTTATCATAAATTTAAAACTTAAAGGCAAGCATTCCTGTATTTTCAGTGCGAGTCAATATATCCAGGCTCAGGTTGTTATTCAAATAAAAAATCCCAGCCAGGCCAACAGTACCCCCAATATTACTACCAAGCTGGCTATGACCATTAAAGCAGTGTTTTTTTTATTCAGGAAAATATCCATGCTCTTCATCATCATCTCAGGCAGAACAAGAAGCAAAATACCCTTAACCAATGCTATCCACCCTATAACAGTGATTATCACTGAGACCTCTGCTGCCCAGATATTGTGAAATGTTACCAGCAGGAATCCGATAGCCAAAAGGAAAATACCGCCCATATACATTGAAGCCCTGTTGTTTTTAAAGTCCATCATCATCTGCTTGTAGTATTGCGGGTTTGACAGCATCCCCAGACCTACAGCCAGATAAATCACCCCAAGACACTGAAAGATTTGTTTGTCTGTCATTTTTATTCTCCCTGAAAAAATTGACATTACAAAAACCATAACATTGAGTACCAGGTAAATGTTTGACAATATTATATTTGGTTGTTTTGATATGGTAAAGAGGGAACTTATTTTAGGCTGTAATGTGCACTAATTTTGCAGTTTAAGTTGATTCATGGCCGATATAGATTGGAGTGTAAGTTATTATTACCGAAAGCGTTATTGTTATAGGACTTTATTAGGGTGTTATAGTGGTTAAGAAAAAAAATACAGGCAGAAAAACATATATGGTAGCAGTTCAGTGCCTTATAATTGCGGCGATTGTAATGCTGCTCTTTAGTTGTTTGAGTTTCAACATGGCAGATTGGCCCAGCAAATTTGCCTATCCGCACAATAATCCAGCCCAGAACTGGTGCGGCTCTATAGGTGCATTTGCCGCTTATTTCCTTTTGTATTACATTGGCCCTGGGGTCTTTGTGCTTCTTTTGTCCGGCATAAGCTATTTTATTGCTAAATTGAGTGATAAGGTTGTTGGTCAATCGGTGTTGAGATTTATTGGTTTGATCTTATTGACGATTGCAGCTTCGGCAAGTTTTTATCTGTTTTGGCCTTTCAAGGTTTATAACTTTCCTATTGGTTCCGGCGGTGTTTTAGGTGTTGGTGCGGTTCACCTGCTGCGAAGTCAGTTTGCTTTGCTTGGAACCGTCATTTTAGTCTCGGCGACATGGATAGTTGGTATAGTATTGCTGGCGGACAGTTTTTTGATAATGCTGCTCACCGGGCTAAGTCACATACTTTTGCGGATGGTGGGTATTGCTGTACCAGCATGGTCAGCGGCAAAGGAACAATCAGAGGTTTTGGGGGAGATTTGGCGCAAGCTTAGTCAGAGGCAAAAGCCTTTGGAAGTCAGGTCAGGTAAAGCCCTTGAATTTAACGATGATGTTGAGATAGAGGGACACATTGACCGCGGTGATAACAAATATGAGGATGAATGTGTCGAAGAGGAAGAACAGAAGGATCTGGGTGAAATAGAAATAGAAGTAGAAGACCAGGCTAAAGTTGAAAAGAAAGAGAAAAAACCGGAAAACAAAGGGCTGAAGATAACATCTGCTGCTGTTCGCCAGGTCAGTGAGGTGGTAGTGCCTAAGAGTTATGAAGGCTATACGCTGCCTCCTTTGGATATGCTTGATAATTCTGAACATGAATATTCATCGGTTCAGGAAAAGATTGTTAAGAGTAAAGCAGCTGCTTTGGAAGCATTGCTTTCAGAGTTTAATGTTAATGCCAAGGTTGTAGCTGCTGATACAGGTCCGGTGGTTACGATGTTCGAATTAGAACTTGGCGCAGGTGTTAAGGTCAGCAGAATAAGCTCCCTGAGCAATGATATTGCCAGAGCCTTGAGTGCCGGTGCGGTTCGAGTAGTTGCACCTTTGCCAGGCAAACATACTATCGGGATTGAGGTACCCAACAGCGAGAAAGAAAAGGTTCGTATTAAGGACCTGATGCAAATTGCTGGCAGTAAGCCTTCCAAGATGGCAATACCGCTGTTTCTTGGCAAAGATTCATCCGGCGAAGCTTTGGTTGCCGACTTGGCGGGTATGCCTCACCTGCTTATTGCAGGTACCACCGGTTCCGGCAAAAGCGTTTGTATCAATAGTATTGTTGTGAGCATACTTTTGATGAAGAGACCTGATGAGGTCAAGATGATACTTGTTGACCCGAAGATGGTTGAAATGACAGCGTTTAATACCGTGCCTCATTTGATGAGCCCTATTGTTACGGAGACTAATCGGGCAGTTCAGATACTTGAATGGGCAACGGTTAAGATGGATGAGCGTTATTCTCTGCTGGCAGAAGCAAGGGTCAAGAACATTAAGGAATTTAATGAGCTTGGTGCCGAGGAGATAGTTAAAAGGTTTGAACCGACCAGCCCTGACGAAGAAGCCAGGATACCGAAAACGCTGCCCTATGTTGTGATAATTATCGATGAGTTGGCAGACTTGATGATGACAGCTGCAAAGGAAATCGAAAGTTATATTGTTCGTCTTGCTCAAAAGAGCAGGGCTGTTGGTATTCACCTTGTGCTTGCTACCCAGAGGCCGCAGGCAACGGTGGTTACAGGTCTGATCAAATCCAATATGCCGACGAGAATAGGTTTCAGGGTTGCCGCGAGGATGGACAGCCGAATTATTCTTGACCAGAATGGTGCAGAAGCTTTGCTGGGTCAGGGAGATATGTTGTTCCTCAAACCGGGAACCAGTGACCTTATTCGTGCTCAGGGTACGTTTATGGACGACAAAGAGATTGGTCGGATTGTCAAATATCTTAAAGAAGTTGCTGAGCCTCAATTCCATCCCGAGCTTACTCAGCTTGGCAGAGTAGACACCGCTGATATGCCCAGAGACAAATTATTTGACCAGTCCGTTCGGCTGGTGCTTGAGACAAAGAGAGGCAGCGTTTCCCTGTTGCAGAGGAAGCTGGCCATTGGTTATGCCCGCGCATCACGTATTATTGAGTCAATGGCAGCAGCGGGAATTTTGGGTGAGTATAAGGGCAGCCAGGCTCGCGAAGTTATGATGACTTTGGATGAGTACGAGCATATTCGCAGCCAGATGAGCAAAGATGAGGCAGCAGGTTATGCTGACATGGCTGATGATGACGAAGCGGAAGAAGAGTCAACCGAGCCTGTTTTTCACAATGAAGGACAGAAAGAATATCTTTCGATAGACACTGATGATGAAGAAGATGACTATGAACAGGACGAAGACGAAGAAGAAAATGAGAAGTAATTCTGTTTTTGCGTTAAGCTTTTAAGAAAATTATTTTATCGATGATATTATGAAAGAGATCGGCAAAATTGTTACGGTTGGACTTGCACCTGCGTGGGATGCTGTTTGCGAGGTGGAGGGAATCGACTGGGGAGATCATAAAAAGGTTAGCTGCAGGATAGACAAACCTGCGGGTAAGGCATTGAATATTAATAGGGCACTTTGCTGGATGGGCACTGAAAGTATCGCAGCAGGGCTGTGGGGCAGAGATGATTACGACAGGATGCTGAAAGTCATTCACCCAATGCGTAAGCTTGTTAAGATTAAATTCACCAAAGTTCCGGGCAGAACGAGAGAGAATATTAATATTGTTGACCTTCGCAATAATCGGGATATGCATCTTCGCAGCAACAGTGAGTTGGCAACGAAAAAGTCCCTGATACAGCTTAAAGGTGACATTGAGCAGATAATTACCAAAGGCAGTGTTTTAATTTTTTCCGGAGCTATGCCGGAAGAGTTATTTGCTCAGATCGAACAGATAATAGATATCTGCATACAAAGCCAAGTCAGACTGGTTATTGATACTTGCGGCGAAGTGATGAAAAAGCTAATGCGAAAGGGCGGCCTTTGGTTGCGTAGCGGAAATGTTGAGGAACTGCGCGAACTTGTAGGTTGGCAGGTTGATGATAATATTAAGGGGCTTATTGATGCGGGCCGATCTTTACTGTCGAAGACGGAAATGGTTTTGATAAGCAGAGGTGATAAAGGAGCGGTACTGGTAACAAATAATGGTTGCTGGAAAGGCTGTTTTGCTGATGAAAAGAGGCAGGTTTTTTCTACAGTTGGTTGTGGAGATTATCTGTTAGCGGGATTCTTAAAGGGTTTTAGGGATAGCAGTGAGGCAGGTACCGCGTTGCGGACAGCTATACAGGCTTCGTCTGGTCATGCATGGCGGCTCGATGAACGTCAAAGTTGGGAATATGTCCAGCGTGATGTTAAGGTTACTGTTGAAAAGGTTTGATTACTAAGGTGAATTTATGCGGTTAAGAATAGCTTTAATAATTACGGCGGTGTTTTGTGTTAATTTTTGTCCTGCTGGTCAGGATAAGAAGCAGTACTGCTACAAGTTTGAAAAGGGTCAACAGTATTATATTAAGCATATTCTGCAGCGTAAAATTAAGCCTATTGAGAGCCAGGGCGATGGGATGACTATCGAACAGAAGTTTTCTTTTGGTTACAAAGTGCTGGTTAAAGATGTTGCCGAGGATGGCAGCGCCTGGCTACAGTGCATGTATGACTATGTAAGTATCGATCAGAAAGATTTTGAAAAACAGGTAAGCTACGACTCTGTAACATCTGATAATGATAGTGTTTCGCCTTTGCTTTGGGGCTACCGGGCTCTGTTGGGTGAAGTTTTTGAGATAAAAATATCAAAACTCGGTAAGGTTGAACAGGTAAAGGGGTTTTTGGATGTGCACCATTCAATTGGGGAAAAAATTCAACCAAATCCTAAAAAGAAGATGCTGATCAGGCAGATCCAGAGTCAATTCAATGATTTCGCTATGCGGGAGCTTTTGACAAACCTGACGGATATTTATACAGATAAGAATGTTAGTAAAGGGACCAGTTGGAATAAGACTTTCGAGACTTCCTATGACTCACAAATGGTGTTTGATAATAAATTCAGGATTAATGATGTTACGGATGACGGTTTTGCGGTTATTGGTTTGGAATCTAAGATTAAGACTAAATTCGGTGCCAAACCCATTAATAGGAACTTAATGAAGCTGAAAAGTAAAAGTTCTGGCAGCCAGAATGGTACGATTAAGATCAATGAGTCCTCCGGCGAGATAATCACCAGTGATATTAACCAGAAAATTACAACTTTTACAGAAGTAATATCGTCAGAGGCCCAGATTCCTAAGTCTAGTAGTGTAGAAATTGAGAGTTTGATTCACTTTGAGTTTAAAAAACTGTCAGAACAAAAGCCGGAAGAACCAATAAAAAGCCCTGAAAACCCTGTTTTGTGATTATTTCAATTTAAATGATGTTAAATTGGGTACTTCGTGGGTGAATTATTGAAAATTAATTATTTGACAGGATTAATACAATTATTATACAATAGTATCGTATTGGCATTTACCGATGCTGATGCGAACCTGAAACACAGGTTAAATGGCTGTGGTTACGGGATTGTAGCGGGGTTTATACCTTGCAGTAGATTGATCGTTTTTTTGGATAAAAACGGATAATCTGTTGTAAGCGGCCCAGTGGAGTTGCAATTGACCGGAATAACATATAACGTTTATCAGGAAAGAAGGTTTGAAAAATGTGCAGCAAGTCTGAAAGACCGGCAGCACCTGCCGGCAAAGCCGTCCTTAGGACGGGAGCTAAGATTATTGTTGATACCCTGATTGATCTCGGTGTCGATACCATGTTTGGTTATCTTGGCGGGGTTGTACTTCCATTGTTTGACGAGCTTTACAACGCTCCGATTAATTTTATTATCCCACGTCATGAGCAGGGCGGATGCCATATGGCAGATGCTTATGCCAGAGTTACAGGCAAGGTAGGTGTCATTGTAGCCACCAGTGGTCCAGGTGCTTGTAATCTTGTTACGGGGCTCGCAAACGCGATGCTTGATTCTATTCCATTGGTTGCTTTAACCGGGCAGGTTCGTACGGACCTTATCGGAAATGATGCTTTTCAGGAAGCTGATACCACCGGAATAACCAGACCAATAACCAAGCATAATTCTATTGTCAAAGACATTAAGGATCTCGAGCGAATTATCAGAGAAGCTTTTTATATTGCTTCTACGGGCAGACCAGGGCCTGTTTTGATAGATATTCCGGTCGATATTGAGCTTGATAAATATAAATCAGATAAACCTGCTGAACTTGATTTGCCAGGTTATAAGCCTAAAACCACTGGTCATGCAAGGCAAATACATACAGCTGCCAATGCGGTTAATAAATCGAAGAAACCAGTTCTTTATGTTGGCGGCGGTGTAATAATTGCTGGTGCTTCTAAGGAACTTACCGAATTTGCTGATAAGGCTAATATCCCGGTTACTATGACGCTCATGGGGCTTGGCAGTTACGACCAGTCTAAGGAACATTCGCTTGATATGCTTGGTATGCATGGCTCAGCGTATGCCAATTATGCAGTCCAGCAGTGCGATCTTTTGATTGCTGTCGGGGCACGTTTTGAGGACAGGGTTACTGGTAAAGTTAAAACTTTTGCCCCTAATGCGAAGATTATTCATATTGATATTGACCCGGCGAGCATTTCAAAAAATGTTGGAGTTGATATCCCTGTTGTTGGTGATGCAAAGGAAATATTGTATGCACTGACAAAAGAAATTGAGTATCAGGAAAGAAAAGAATGGTTTGAGCAGATAGCCCAATGGAAAAATAAACATGCATTTAATTATGACAGACAGAAAGATATCATTAAGCCTCAATACGTTATAGAAGAAGTTTATAACCAGACTAAAGGTAAGGCAACGGTTGTTACGGGTGTTGGTCAGCATCAGATGTGGAGTGCTCAATTTTATAAATACAGCAGACCAAGACAGTTTATTACTTCCGGCGGACTTGGTACTATGGGCTTTGGTCTGCCTGCTTCGATTGGAGCGCAAATCGCTAATCCAAAGGATCTGGTCGTATTGTTTGACGGCGATAACAGCTTTAATATGACAATGACGGAGCTTTCAACTGCGATTGAGCATAAGCTGCCCATAAAGATATGTATCTTGAATAACGGCTATATGGGTATGGTTCGACAGTGGCAGGAGTTGTTTTACGGGAAACGCTATTCGAAGAGTCATATTCAGAATCCCAATTATGCTGATGTTGCCAAAGCTCTTGGTGCAGAGTCCATGATGATTGATAAGAAAGCTGATGTTACTGGTGCCGTTAAGAAGATGCTGGCATATAAAGAGGGGCCTTTCCTGATTGATTTTAGAGTTGAGCGGGAAGAAAATGTTTGGCCTATGGTTGCCGCTGGTAAGAGCCTTCATGAGATGGATGGGCTTGATATACTGGAAAATATGGCTTAATTCAGGATAGAAAGTGAGACTGAAATGAAACATATAATAAGCGCTTTAGTTGAAAATAAACCAGGTGTGCTTGCACGTGTTGCCCAGATGTTTGCTGCCAGGGCTTTCAATATAGATTCACTTGTTGTTGGTCGCACAGAGGACCCTGCATTGAGCAGAATGACAATTGTTGTTCTGGGTGATGATCGTGTTGTTGAGCAGGTACGTAAACAACTGGCGAAGATAATTTCGGTTGTTAAAGTTAAGGATTTTGTTGGTCAGCCTGTGGTTGCGCGTGATTTGATGCTGATTACTATTGCCGCCGCCGCTGATAAAAGATCCGAGATATTTGCACTGGTAGAGATGTTTAAAGGCACGCTTGTTGATATTGCCCCGAAATTTTTAATGGTCGAAATCAGTGGTCCTGATGAAAAAATCGAGGCATTTATTAATGCCTGCAGGCCTTACGGTATTAAAGATGTTGCCAGAACCGGAACAATTGCGATGACGAGGCATTCTTTGGCGGAAAGGGAGAGTAATTCCCTTTAAAAGACCATTTTGAGTATTAAACAGGTTTTAGGAGCGTTGTTCTGGCAAACGGCTATTTATTCCTTGCCTGTCAAAATACACAGGATATAATGTGATTTGCGGCTTTTAATTTAAAAACATGCTTTTTTGTTGTTTATGTAAAACGAAATAAAAATTTATTACCTTTATTTTAAGAAAAAAGGAGAACTTTAAAAATGGCACTTACGATTTATTATGAAGATGATGCTCCAATAGATGCACTCAAAGGAAAAAAAGTTGCAGTTATTGGTTTTGGCAGCCAGGGACATGCTCACAGTATGAACCTGCGTGACAGCGGTATCAAAGTTGCGGTTGCAGAACTTCCCGGAACTGATAACTTCAAGTTTGCGACTGAGCAGAATTTTAAGCCTGGTGATATTAAGACAGCTATGAAAGACGCTGCTTTGATAATTGTTACTTTACCAGATGAGGTACAGGGCAAGGTTTATGAGACACAAATAGCTCCCAATCTGGTTGATGGTCAGACATTAGGATTCTGCCACGGATTTAATATTCACTTTAAATATATTACACCACCAGCAGGTATTAATGTTGTGATGATAGCACCGAAAGGGCCGGGACATCTTGTTCGCAGTGAGTATGTAAAAGGCGGCGGAGTACCTAACCTTATAGCTGTTTATCAGGATGCTACAGGTAATGCAAAAGAAATCGCATTGGCATGGGCAAACGGTATCGGCGGAGCAAGAGCAGGTATTATTGGGACTACATTTAAAGAAGAAACAGAAACAGACCTCTTTGGTGAGCAGGCAGTTTTGTGCGGCGGATTGAGCGCATTGATCAAGGCTGGGTTCAATACTCTGGTTGAAGCCGGTTATCAGCCTGAAATTGCGTATTTTGAATGTATGCACGAAGTTAAACTGATCGTTGACCTGATGTATCAGGGTGGCATCAACTATATGAGATACAGCATTTCTAATACTGCTGAGTATGGTGATTTGACCAGAGGTCCGAGAATCGTTACTGACAAGACCAGAGCAGAAATGAAAGAAATACTTACAGAGATTCAGAAGGGCAAATTTGCCAAGGAATGGGTCGAAGAATATAAAAACGGGTTAAAGAACTTCAACGCATTGTACGATAAAGACCATGACTGCCAACTTGAGACAGTTGGTAAAAAGCTTCGAAAAATGATGAAATGGATTGATTCTAAAGAAGTTTAATGCCTGAAATTTCGACATTATTGGCCTTTAAGGAAAAAGCTATGAGAATTGCTAAGCTGGTTGCGTTGATAGGCGGTTTGATTTTTATTTTGGGTCTGAGTGGTTGTTGTGTAACGGACTATGTTGCACCAGAGGGCCCGCCTAAAGATAAAACGGTTGCTGAGAGTTATTTGAATATACAACTCAAGGCTACTGATGCGGCAGAGGTTTTGAATACTATATATATGCCGGAATATACAGTTCTCAGCCAGAGCAGCAGAGTTATTGCGGCTTCTGGACAAAAGATAGAAGGCTATAAGAACTGGTTCACTATGGTTGCTTTTGATGAAGATCAACTTACCGCGACCAGGAAGTATATCTTTAATATAAATGAGAAGCCTAAGGTTTTGTTTAATGATACTTGGCCTCAGTTTAGTTATGACAGCCAGTGTGTTTTGCCGGCAGAAATACTTGACGAGCCTTATGCAGATGAGAGCTCAAGGCGAATCGCTGTTTTGGAGTATATCAGAAAGACTCTTTCTGAGGATATGGCTGAAGTTCGTGCTGATAATAAAGATTTAGCGGCTTTGGGGATGATAATTAATCAGACATTTGAAAGACTGCTTATTAAACTTAAAGATTCGCCGGTTTTGGCAACCAAGATGGATGACGAAAAGGGCCTTGAATTCGATCATATAAATATGGACAAGGGCAAGATAAGAATGGTGATCGCAGATGACGGTATTGTTACTGTTAAAATGCGTGCTGGGTCGAATGTTAAAAAGTTTAAAGACCTTAAAGGTTTGTCAGATAAAGAAAAAGAAAAACTGGCAAAAGAGAAATTAGAAAAAGAAAAAACGGAGCAATAAGAGTATACAGCTTTTTATTGGCCTTAGACCGCCAGTAGGTGACCCCGACTGGCGGTTTTTTTATGTGCTTTGGGGTGG
>CAZBKA010000013.1:0-35642 GCA_964492365.1 uncultured Pirellulales bacterium
ATAGTTTGGAAAGAACGGGTAAAGACCACGTGACCGCATATTATTACTTACACAATTGTGGAATAGACGAAATTGAGGAAGTAGGTTCTAACCTTGATGATTTAAAAGGTGAAAGGAATAATGCAGATTATTTTGTTTGGGAGAATGGTTGTAGTCCACGGTCTGCAACTATGGCGTATCTAAAAGCAAAAACATCCATTGATCAGTTTGAAGATTATATCTCGAAAAGAAATAAAAAGGATAAATTAATAAAAGGGATCAAAAATTATAAAGCAAGAATAAATCCTTAACTATTTTCATTTTTTTTCAATTGGTCAGGAATATACTGGGGGTTTGTCTTTTAGATTTGGGCTGCGGCGGATTTTGCTGATTCTACTGTGTTGAATAGGAGCATTGTAATTGTCATTGGGCCTACGCCGCCTGGGACGGGGGTTATCAGGGAGGCTATTTCTTTTACGGCTTCAAAATCGACATCTCCTACGAGTCTGAAGCCAGTTTTCTTTGTTGAGTCCTCAATTCTGTTTACGCCTACGTCTATTACTACGGCGCCTGGTTTAACCATGTCGGCGGTTACGGTGTTGGGGCGGCCTGCGGCGGCGATTATAATATCGGCGCGTTTAGTGTGGGCGGCGATGTTTTTTGTTCTGGTGTGGCAGATGGTGACAGTGGCATTGCCGGTGTCGCTTTTCTGGATCAGCATGTTCGCGATTGGTTTGCCTACTATGTTGCTTCGGCCTATGACGACGACTTCTGCGCCGTCAGTTTTTACACCACTTCTTTTTAGTAACTGGATTATGCCGTTAGGGGTGCAGGGGAGGAAAGCTTTTTCGCCTGCGACCATTTTGCCTATGTTTGTCGGGTGGAAGCCATCGACGTCTTTTTCGGGGTTTATTGCGAGGAGTACCTTTGATTCGTCGATGTGTTTCGGCAGGGGGAGCTGGACGAGTATGCCGTTAATTTTGGGGTCGTTGTTCATTTTTTCTACTAAGGCGAGCAGGTCTTCTTCGGAGGTGTCTGCGGGGAGGCGATTGTCGTCTGAGAAAATTCCTATTTCTTCGCAGGCTTTTTCTTTTGCGGTTACGTAGGATTTCGAAGCGGGGTCGTTACCGACGAGTATTACAGCTAAACCTGGTACGATATTTTTTGTTTTCAGGCTTGCGACTTCTGCTTTGAGTTCGGCTCTTATGTCAGAGGCAGTTTGTTTGCCATCAATAATTCTCGCAGTCATTTATTTTGCTCCGTTTTTTTATCATTCAAAATTAAAACATTCCTGTTACGTTGCCAGTTTCGACGTCGACATCAATATTCTGGAAACCGGGATTAGAACCGGTTCCGGGCATGAGTTTGATATCGCCGGCAAGGGGAACTACGAAACCAGCACCTTTGTACACTAAAAAGTCCTTTATAGGAAGAGTCCATCCTGTTGGTCGGCCTTTAAGGTCCGGGTCGTGTGAAAGGCTTAGCTGAGTTTTGACCATGCAGGTTCCGAAACTTCTGACAGTGGGGTCATTTTCAAGCATTTTTGCTTTTTCGGCGGCTTCTTTTGTATATGTTACTCCATCGGCACCGTAAACTTCTTTTGCTATCAGCTCGATTTTTTTTGTAAGTGGGGTATCGAGGTCGTAGAGGAACTTAAAGTTATTATTATTTTCTTCACATACAGATATTACCATTTCAGCAAGTTCGATTGCGCCTTCGCCTCCTTTTAGCCAATGGTCGGAGTATGCGGCGAGTGCACCGTTTTGTTTTGCTATTTTTTTGACGAGGTCTATTTCAGCCTGTGTGTCGGTGTAGAAGCCGTTAAGGCAGACGATAGGTTTGACGCCGCTCTTTTTGACGATGTTTATATGAGCGATTAGATTTTCACAACCCTTTTCGACGAGGTCGAGGTTTTCTTTTATGTATTCATCTGCTAAAGGTTTGCCTGGTTTTACGGATGGGCCCCCGCCGTGCATTTTTAATGCTCTTATTGTAGCGACGATAACAACGGCGTCTGGTTTGAGGCCGCTCTGTCTGCATTTGAGGTTCCAGAATTTTTCAAATCCGATATCTGATGCGAAGCCGCTCTCTGTGACATGATATTCGGAGAGTCTTGTTGCGAGTTTGTCGGCGATGATGGAGCTTTGACCGATGGAGATATTTGCAAAAGGACCCGCGTGGACGAATACGGGTTGTCCCTCTATTGTCTGTATCATGCTTGGATTGAGGGTATCGACCATCCATGCGGTCATTGCACCATCGACTTGCAGGTCGGCGGTTGTGACTTCGCCGCCTTTTTTGTCATAGGCGACGACCATTTTTGCGATACGCTGTCTCATGTCCTTGAGGTCCGTGGCGACGGCGAGGATTGACATAAGCTCTGATGAGACGGAGATTGCGAAACCTGAGTCCATTTCGTAGCCATCCATTTTTTCACCTTTGCCTATTGTTATATTTCTTAGAGACTGAGCACAGAAATCGATCACCCATTTAATCTGGATTCTTTCCGGGTCGATATCGAGTCTTTTCAGATTTCTCTTTGCCAGTGTTGCATCATCGTAGTTTCTTTCGTGCTGCATTCTTGCGGTGAGGGCGACCATAGCGAGGTTATGTGCATTTGTAATGCAGTCCATATCACCTGTGAACCTTATTGAGAAAGGGACGAGTGGAATGCACTGGGCAAGTCCGCCTCCAGCGGCAGAGCCTTTGATGTTGAAAGTTGGGCCGCTGCTTGGCTGTCTTATTGCACCGGTAACTTTTTTACCGAGTTTACCAAGGCCTTCGATGAGACCTATGACGGTTGTGGTTTTTCCTTCGCCCAGGGGGGTTGGCGTTATAGCGGTAACGTCTATGTATTTTGCATTTTTATTTTCCGGGAGCCTTTGGAGCACCTTGTTGTAGTCGATTTTTGCGAGCTGTTTGCCAAAGGGGATTACTTCGTCGAGTTTTATGCCAATCTCCTGGGCTAGCTGGCTTATGGGTTTCATGGTTTTTTCAGCTTCTAAGGCGATTTGCCAGTCCTTCATCTTTGTTGGGTCAAGCTTCATATAAAATCCTTATATCAACGTAAATTCATAATTACTAAATGCTATAATTACAAAAAAACCCTTTTTTGAATGACACTATTATCGTTTTTATAAAGTATTGGCGATATAAGGTCGGAGTTTAATTTTTGCATTATTCTGCTATTTATGCCATAAAGGATGTGGTTTGAAAAGTGAAATTAGTTTGGAATTAAAAAACTTGATAAATTGAGTGAAAACTGGGATTATATGCACAGGTAAAATTGCGGCTATATGGAGATATCAGCAATTTATGGATTCAGAAGTGAAAAAAAATAAGGGAGTGCAGGTTGATTTCGAATTAACCGGTCGAGTGCTGATGATTCGGCTTTGCGGGAGGGTTGATTCTTATAACAGCGGTGAGCTGTATTCGGCTATCAAAAAACAAATAAAAAAGCATCGTCCCGGTGAGGTGGTAATCGATGCGAGCGGTGTTGATTACTGTGATATTGCTGGGGTTGGGCTGTTTTCATGGTTTCTGGTTAATCAGGAAAAAAGGGGATATAAGCTGACTATCGAGCATCTGCAGGGGGAATTTGAGCAATTGCTTGAACGACTTGGTGCGAAGGGGCCTGAAAAAGCAAAACCCAGGAGTAATCCTGCAGTCGTTTTTATAAATACTACCGGGGCTGCGACTTGTTTGCTGATTGAGGGGATAACAGATTTTATCGTTTTTACGGGTGAGCTTGTTTGTGCTTTCTGGTCAATAATTTTAAAACCCAGGAGATTGCGTGTTAGGGATACTTTTTTGGTGACAGAGCTTGCTGGTGCGGATGCATTCTGGATAGTCTCGCTTATCGGTTTTCTTTTCGGGTTGATACTTGCGTTTCAGGCTGGGATAACATTAAAACTTTTTGCGGCGGAGATATATACGGCGAATCTGGTGACGATAACACTTCTGCGGGTGATGGGGCCATTTTTGACGGCGATAATATTTGCGGCGCGGAGCGGTTCTGCGTTTGCAGCGGAAATCGGAACAATGAAGATTAATGAAGAGATCGATGCATTGAAGACGATGGGTTTTGAACCGGTGAGTTTTCTTGCGGTGCCTCGGGTGATAGCGGGATTTTTTGCGGTGCCTCTGCTTAGTATTTTTACATCTCTGTTCGGACTGGTCGGGGCAGGGGTGGTAATGATGTTTATGGGGTATCCGCTGGTAACTTACTATAATCAGGTTGTTGGTGCGGTAGGGATGCCGAGCTTTATAGGCGGGTTTATAAAAGCGGCGGTGTTTGGTTTTTTGATTGCGGCGATTGGGTGTCGGAGAGGTTTTCAGACCCAACAAGGTTCCCAGGCGGTTGGTATTGCTGCGACCAGGGCGGTGGTTAGCGGAATTGTTTTAACTGTTATTGCAGAAGGTGTTTTTTCGGTTATTTATTATTTTCTGGATATTTAAATTATGTCGGAAAAAAGAGACTCAATAATAGAAGTCCGAGGCCTAACGGTTGGGTATCAGGATAATATTGTTCTTGAAGATATATCGTTTGATGTTTTTGCTGGTGAGATTTTTGCAATTCTTGGCGGCTCGGGCTGTGGTAAAAGTACGCTGCTGAAGCATATGATAGGTCTTTATGAACCTATGGGGGGAGAGATATCGATTGGTGGTATTAATATTGCTATGGCGAATTCTGCGCAGAGGAGGCAACTGCTGCAGAAGTTCGGTGTTACTTATCAGAGCGGGGCACTTTTCGGGTCGATGAGTGTCAGGGAAAATATCAGGCTTGTTCTGCAGGAATTTACGACGCTGCCTTTGAGTATTATAGATATAATTTGTGAAATGAAACTGAAGCTTGTTGGACTTGCGGGGTGCGGGGAGATGATGCCTGCGGAGCTTAGCGGCGGTATGGTGAAGCGGGTTGCTATTGCAAGGGCGATGGCATTGGATCCTGATATCGTATTTCTTGATGAACCTTCGGCTGGGCTTGACCCGATTACCTCTGCGCAGCTTGATGAGCTGATAATAGAATTGTCGAGGGGACTTAATATTACTTTTGTGATTGTGACACATGAGCTGGAAAGTATCTTTGCGATTGCGGACAGAGTTATAATGCTCGATAAAGGGACGAAAAAGATAATTGCACAGGGCAGTCCGCTGGAGCTTAAGCGTAATAGTGAGAATGCGTTCGTGCAGCAGTTTTTCCACAGACAGGCTTCATTGGAGCAATAAAATTAGAAAATTTATGGATAGGTAAAATGGCGACAAAAGCGAATTATTTTAAAATAGGTCTATTTGTTATCGTTTCGGTAACTTTGATAGTGACATGCCTGATAGTATTCGGCAGCGGGAGTTTTTTTCAGCAAAAGATATATTTCGAGACTTATCTCGATGAGTCCGTTCAGGGGCTGGATGTCGGCTCACCTGTGAAACATCGCGGTGTTAAGATCGGACAGGTTGAGAAAATAACGTTTGTTATGGATGAATATAAGATCGACAGAACGATTGTATATGATGTTGATTACCGCGGATATGTGATGATCATCATGTCTATAAATAATGCGTTTATGAAGAATAAGGACCAACATGATGCAATAAAGTTTCTTACGAGTTTGCGGGATCATAATTTCAGGATACGCTTAACATCTCATGCATTGACGGGAGTTGCATGGCTTGAGACGGATGTTGTTGACCCGAATCTGTCTCCTCCGATAAAAATAGTGTGGGAGCCTAAGAATTTTTACATGCCTTCGTCTCCTAGCTTGATCAGTAAATTTATTGAATCTGCTGAGACGGCTTTTCGCAGATTTGCAAATATGGATTTTGAAGGGATAATGCAAAAGACGGAAAAACTTCTTGTTACTTTAGATACCAATGTTGAGCAGGCAAAAGTTCCTGAGTTGAGCGAGGAGGTTCGGGCGTTTTTTTCGGAAATACGTCAGACGAATGCTGATGTTAAAAAAATGATAGGGGCGGCTGGTGTAGAGTTGGGTGGAGCTACGATAAAAGAAACGATAGGTCGACTCGATAAAACGATTTCGAATATTGACAGTCTTATCACAACGGAAAAACCAGACATCGCTGAGATTATCAGCAATATTAAGGCGGCATCAGTAAGTCTTAAAGAATTGGCAGCAGATTTAAAAGTTCATCCATCAAGAGCGGTTTTTTCTAAGCCGCCAGTAGAAACGGAGGTTTATAAGAAATGAGAAATTCTGGACAGTTATTTTTATTTACACTTACAATATTTGTTTTGCCTTTGTTTACGGGTTGCGGCGTAGGCGGTAAATCATCGGATTCGATGGGTCGATTTCTGTTTGAAACAGACAGAGTCGGAACTGCGGTTAATGCTATCGGGGGCAATATCTGCGTTAAAACTTTTGAAATTGCCAGTCCGTTTGACAGCGATTGTTTCGTTTATAAGAGGGCGAACAATGATTATGAAACGGATTACTATAACCGTTTTGTGACCTGTCCGGATCTATTGATCACCCAGCAATGCCAGAAGTGGCTTGAAAAATCAGGAATTTTCAGTAATGTTCTCAGCTGTTCAAGTGCTGTAACTGCTGATTATATTCTTGAAGGAAACGTAATAAGTTTGTATGGTGACTTTTCTGAGGAAAAGCCGACGTTTGCGGTTATGCAGATAAGGTTTTTTCTTATAAAGGAAACTGGTGATAAGGCTTTGGTAGTTTTTAATAAGGAATATAACGAGAAAATTGAAGTTGCGGCGGCAAGTCCGGCAGATATTGTAAGCGGTTACGACAAATGCCTGGCAAATATCCTGAACAGCTTTGAGAAGGATCTTGGAAGTTTGAGTTTTTAGAGAAATTAAAGGATATAAATGGATTTAAATAACAGAAGTTTGCCGGAAATAACGGTTAAAGCGGTGGTTTTGGGAGTAGTTCTTTCAGTTGTACTTGCAGCGGCTAATGCTTATCTAGGGCTTTTTGCGGGTATGACGGTTTCGGCTTCGATACCTGCAGCGGTTGTTTCGATGGGAGTATTGAGGCTTTTTAAGAGAAGCAACATACTCGAAAATAATATTGTCCAGACGGCGGCATCTGCTGGTGAATCTCTTGCGGCAGGGGCCATTTTTACATTACCAGCTTTGGTGATAATGGATTACTGGAAAGAGTTTAATTTTTTCTGGGTGACGATTATTACATGTTTTGGCGGGTTGTTAGGTGTGCTTTTTACGATACCTTTAAGGCGTGCATTTATAGTCGAAGGTAAACTGAAATTTCCAGAAGGTATAGCGACTGCTGAAGTTCTTAAGTCAGGTCATAAGGGTGGCGGCGGATTAAAGTATATTATCCAGGCAGCGATTGCGGGCGGTCTTTTTAAGGCAGGGGCTTCTGGTTTGCGAGTATGGTCGGAGGCGGTGGAATCAGCGAGTGTTGTTAAGGGGAGCATATTGTATTTCGGGTCGAATCTGAGTCCTGCGCTTTTGTCGGTCGGTTATATTGTCGGGCTTAATATTGCGGTTCTTATCTTTTTAGGCGGGGCAGCGAACTGGTTAGTAGCGGTTCCGATTTGTGCGGTGTTTGAAAATTGTCCCCTGGTTGACGGGAAGGAAATTTCTGCGGTTGCATGGGCGGGTCAGATATGGTCGGCGAAGACACGTTATATAGGTGTCGGCGGGATGCTTATTGGTGGTTTGTGGACAATAATAAAATTAAGGGGTTCGATATTTTCCGGAATAACCAGCGGTTTTAAGGCATATGGTAAATTACAAGGTGAGCATGCAGTTATCGAACGTACAGAAAAAGATATTCCGATGAAATGGATCATCGTTTTGATCGTTGGGTCGGTTGTTCCTTTGTTTATAGTTTACCAGGTATTTGTTTGTAATGTTACGGTTTCTATAACGATGGCGATAATTATGCTTTTTACGGGTTTTTTGTTTTCAGCGGTTGCTGGGTATATGGCAGGTATCGTTGGGTCGTCAAATAACCCGATATCAGGGGTTACTATCGCAACGGTTCTGGTTTCAGCATTGCTGCTTTTGTTATTGATGGGTAAAGATGCCAAGAATGGACCACCGGCGGCGATTATTATCGGTTCGGTAGTATGCTGTGCAGCGGCTATTGCGGGTGATAATATGCAGGACCTGAAAGCTGGTTATATTGTAGGAGCTACGCCTTGGAAACAGCAGTTGATGGAGATAGTAGGAACGGTTTCTGCTGCATTTGTGATGGCTCCTATTTTGACGCTTTTGTTTAAGGCATATGGTTTTGCCGGTCATAGTTCAGCACAGGAGCACCCGTTGATAGCTGCACAGGCAAATCTGGTGTCTTCAGTTTCCAAGGGAGTTTTTTCTGGCAACTTGCCATGGCTTTTTGTGTGGATAGGAATAGCGGCGGCGGTTGTGGTAGTGCTTGCAGATGAATATCTTGGGAGTATAAAAAGTTCATTCCGCATGCCGGTGCTTGCTATAGCGATAGGAATATATCTGCCTTTTGAATTATCGGTGCCGATCTTTGCTGGCGGGATGATTCATTATCTTGTTAAGAGGTATCAGAGCAGGAAGATTTTTTCTTCTCAGGAGGCAGAGGATGGACAGAGGAATGGTTTGCTGCTTGCTTCCGGGTTGATTACAGGTGAGGCCATAGTTGGTATCCTTCTGGCGATTCCGATAGTGGTAACGGGTGATGCAGGCGTGTTAGCTATTGGTAAGTCTTTTGGTCCTTGGCCTGGGATAATTCTACTGTCAGGTGTTGGTTACTGGTTGTATCGTGTTTCAATTACCAAGATGAATAGTGATCAGGGTTAATTAAAAAACAGAGCCCAGCTTTTTCGGAAAAATTACTTGATCAGGTTTAAACGGTAATGTCCCTATTCCTGAATTAAGCCTGCGTTTTTTAGCTGAAAGCTTACCGAGGCAGGCATGGGCTCTCATTGGTTTGTACGATTTTTTTTGGTGTTTTGTTCTTGCAGGTTTTTAAGTGTCTGTAAGGTTATTTCGGGTGTTTTTATGAGACTATTTTTTTAGGAAAGTAAAAATGAAACGTGTATTGATTTTATTGGCTCTATTATTTTGTTGTTCGTTAAGTATGGCAGTGGAGTTTACGAGTCCTAACGCCAAGATGCTTCGGTTTCCAGATGTTAGTGAAGATACGATAGTGTTTTTGTATGCAGGTGATTTGTGGAGAGTTGATAAGGATGGCGGTCTTGCATCGAGATTAACTTCTTCGACGGCGATGGAGCAGTTTCCGAAATTTTCGCCTGATGGAAAGATGATAGCTTTTAATGGTAATTATGACGGCAATACGGATGTTTATATAATCGGCAGTGAGGGCGGCTCACCTGTAAGGCTTACGCATCACAGTTCGCCTGATATGGTTGTTGACTGGTATCCTGATGGGAAAAACATTTTGTACCGATCAACGATGGAAAGTCCGAGAACCAGGTTCAATCAGTTTTATAAGCAGTCCATCGAGGGAGGTTTGGCAGAGAAACTTAAACTGCCTTACGGCGAATTGGCGAGTTTTAATGAAGACGGAACTAAGATGGTCTTTCAGATAATCTCATGTGAGTTTCGCACGTGGAAGCGGTATCGAGGCGGAATGGCAAGCGATCTTTGGTTATATGATTTTGAGAAAGAGATTTCAGAAAAAATAACAAATTTTGACGGTACTGATGCAGTTGCTATGTGGCATGGTGATACGATTTATTTTCTTTCAGACCGTGATGAACAGAAAAGACTCAATATCTGGGCCCTTGATATCGAGAGTAAAGAAGTCAGACAGGTGACGGAATTTAAAGATTTCGATGTGAAATGGCCTAGCATGGGGCCTAGCGATATTGTTTTTGAGAATGGGGGAAAACTTTATTTGCTTGATCTGGAAACAGAGGAAGCGAAGGCTCTTGATATAAGGGTTCCTGCGGATTTGCCTAAGGTAAGAAAATCACTTAAGGACGCATCGAAGAATATTCTTCACTTCAACTTGTCGCCTAGCGGTAAGAGGGCGTTATTTGAGGCAAGGGGTGAAATATTTACTGTGCCTGCGAAGTACGGGAGCGTTAGAGACCTTACTAATACATCAGGGGCGGCGGAGAGATTTCCGGTGTGGTCGCCTGACAGTAAAAGTATTGCGTATTTTTCTGATGTAACAGGGGAATATGAATTGTATGTTTTGGCGGCTGACGGTAAGAGTGAGGCGAAGCAGATTACAACTGGGGGCGATGCTTTCAGATATAATCCGGTATGGTCGCCAGACAGCAAGAAGATCGCATTTGTCGATAAGAGCGGGAGAATATATATTGTTGTGGTTGCGGATAAGTCCATGACGCTTGTTGATAAGGTTGATTTGCTGTTTTATGATGAGTCGTCTACTAAACCATCGTATAGCTGGTCGTCTGACAGCAAATGGCTGGCGTATTCGAAGTTTCAGGATACAAAGCAAAATGCTATTATGATATATGACAGTGTATCAAAAGAAATTCATAAGGTAACAAGCGGGTTCTATGATGATTCTTATCCTGTGTTCGATACTGAGGGGAAATATCTTTTCTTTTATTCCAACAGGACTTTCAATGCGGTATATAGTGACATGGATGCGACTTGGGTATATCCAAATTCTACCGGTATATATGCGGCAAGTTTGCGGAAGGATGTAGAATCTTTGCTTAAACCCAGAAGTGATGAAGAGTCGCTGAAGAAGGATAAGGAGGCTGATAAGAAAAAAGCTGACGATAAGAAAAACGGCGACGATGACGAAAATTGTGATGACGAAGATGATGATAAAGATGAAGTTTGTGACAGCAAAGAGGCTGATAAAGTAAAAGAGGTTAATTCGGTTGAGATTGATTTCGATGGATTCGAACAGAGGGTAGTTGAGCTGCCGATAGAGGCGGGTAATTTTGTTATGCTTGCTGCTATTAAGGATAAGATCGTTTATCAGAAAAACCCTGCTGCTGGTGCGGTTGCATCTGAGAATGTAAAAGGGTGCCTGCGTTATTATGATCTGAAAGAACGAGAAGAAAAAACTGTAATTGACGGAATAAATGATTACAGTTTGTCAGCGGACGGCAAGAAAGTAATTTATCAAAGTGATTCAACATATGGTATCGTTGATCTTGCTGAGGGGAAAAAGGTTGGCGATGAAAGAATAGCAACGGATAAGATGAAAGTCTGGATAGAGCCTAGAGAAGAATGGCGTCAAATTTTTGTGGAAGCATGGAGGATTCAGAGAGACTTTTTCTATGATCCCGGGATGCATGGCGTTGACTGGAAGGCTACAAGAGACTGGTATGGTCAATTGCTTGATTATGTGGTGGATCGTGAGGATCTGAATTATGTGATGGGTGAGATGTTCGGTGAGCTTAATGCGTCGCATGCGTACGTAGGTGGTGGTGACATTGACTGGGGTCAGACGATATCTGTCGGGCTGCTGGGTTGTGATTATGTGTTTGATAAGGAGAAGAAAGCTTACAAGATAAGCAGGATATGCAGGCCTGGGGTTTGGGAAGCAGGTGTGAGGTCGCCTCTGGATCAGCCTGGTGTTGATGTTAAGGAAGGTGACTATCTGCTGAAAGTTAACGGACATGATGTTGATATAACAAAGGATCCGTGGGCGGCATTTCAGGGGTTGGCAGACGAGGTGGTGACATTGACTATTGGAAAGGCTGAGAATATCAGCGATACCAATGAGATTATTGTCAAACCGATGTCGAGCGAGCAGGAGCTTCGTTATCTTGCGTGGGTAGAAGAGAACCGCAAGAAAGTTGAGCTGGCAACTGATGGTAAGGTTGGGTATGTTTATGTTCCGAGCACAGGTTATGATGGTCAAAGTGAGTTGGTCAGACAGTTTGTGCCACAAAGAACGAAAGAAGGAATGATAATTGACGAGCGATTCAATAGCGGCGGACAGATACCAGATCGGTTTATTGAATTGATGAACCGTCCTTTATATAATTTCTGGACACGGAGAGATTGTAGTACTTGGCAGACGCCTTATGTTTCGCATATTGGACCTAAGGTTATGCTTATGAATGGCTGGTCTGGTTCTGGCGGTGATGCTTTTCCATATTACTTTAAGAAGGCAGGGCTTGGGCCTTTAATTGGTAAACGGACATGGGGTGGGCTTATCGGATATAGTGACAATCCAAAACCTATAGACGGCGGATTTATCGCGGCACCTACGTTTGCTATCTGGAGTACTGACGGGAAGTGGGAGATCGAGGGCTATGGTGTTGACCCTGATTATGATCTTGATAATGAGCCTCATATGTTAGCTAAAGGTTGCGATCAGCAGCTTGATAAGGCTATTGAAGTTATATTGAAAAAGCTTAAGGAAAATCCTGTGAAGATTCCGAGTCAACCGGCATTTCCGGACAGGTCAAAATAGTATGAATGGTTAATGAATTTTTGGTAATTAAAAAAGGGCTCTGAAAATAATTCGGGGCCCTTTTTGTTTTCAAGGTAATATTACGGTTGCTCGAGCCATTCGCTGGTTAGTCTGGCGAAGTCAGAGAGGTTTATTATTCCGTCACCTTGGCCTGGTGTTATGTCGAAAGCAGGGTTGTTGGTCAGCCAATTGTCGGCGAGGTATTTCAGATCGCTTGTGTTTACCTGGTTGTCAAAGTTGAAGTCACATTCGTAGGGGAGGTAATCGGGGGCGACGTAAACCGATGTTGTAAATTTATAAGGTGATGAAAAGCCGCTGGCAAATTCCAGTTCGACGAAATATGCTTTGTAACCTGTTTCAGGAGCGGTGAGGTTAGCGATGTAAGTCTGGTTACCCAGATTTGTCATTGTGGTTGATGTCCATGTTTGGCCTATGGTTGACATTCTGAAGTCACGGTCCGTGGCGTTGTATGCCTGCCATAATTTTACGGCTGATGGTGTGGTTGCGGCATTGACAGTGATTGTGTTGGCGTCTGCTGTCCAGGAGAATTGCGGCATTGAAGAACCAGCTAATATTGCTCGGTAGAAAGTAAACAAGCTTGTAAAAGCTTCATTGTCGTCATCAATGTCACCAAGGGTGTGATTTGTGTTCGGGACGTATCGAATGTAGTTTTGTCCTGGCAGATCATTAAAATAGAACTGGGATGAGTCCGGCAAAAAGAAATCGTCGCCGGAGGAGTAGAGCATCAACTTTGGCATTGTTAGGCGATCTTTATATGCATACGGATCGACTATTTGTGCGAGCTGGTTCATTTCTGGGGTGCCGAGTCTGTTGAAAATATTCATGTCTTCATAGTCGTGTACCGCTGGAGCCCAGAGGCCGTATGCTGAAAAATGGTGCCGGAAAGACAGCTCCATATTGAGCATATCGATTACTATGGGCAGGCAGGCAATGACACGGGTGTCGACGGCGGCGGTTAGCCAGGTTGTCCAGCCTCTTTTTGAGGCGCCGGCCACTACGAAGTCATTTATGGTTTTGCCTTTTGATGCGCAGAAAGTCTGGACGGTATCCATTGCTTTTACTGCGGCTTTGGTCATTGGAAGTTGTGCTATCCAGTTGGGGTCGAGAGTTGTTAAATATTTGTCCCATGAATAGGCGATTATTTCATCTTCTGTTCTGCTTTGGGTTTCATCGGTAAAAATCAGAGGCTCACTGGGTACGGTCTCAAGGTATGCTACGACAGAAGAGGATTGGGTGGCTACGGCAGCGAGTAAAGTTTCGACACCTGTTTCGGGTGTTGAAGAATTGCTTCCGCCTGAGATGAAAAGCAGGGATTTATTGGTGGTGACGGCATTGGGGATGACAACGTGGAGCCAATGCTGCCAGATTGGTTTGTTTACCTGTGCGGTTGTCAACCATTGCTGAGAGGTCATGTTTAAGACGTAGTACTTGTAGAAGGTACGGTTTTGTGTTGAATACATGAAGTAACTATAGTGACCATCGTTGTTGTAAACGTAATCATCAAGAGCATTTGCGAATAAAGGTGTCGAACAGATGCTGAGCAGAATCAGCATTGACGCTATTTTCTTTTTCATCATTTTAACCTCCATAAAGCAATATTGTATCATAATTGATTTTTAATTGCAAATTAATTGCATAAAGTGTTTCTAAAGCGGGTGGGTTTGGTATAATTTTATCTATAATCAGTAACAAGGACAGGATAGTGTGTAATGGTAAAACACATAAAAACAGAAAGATTCTGGCTGATGACAGCGGATTTGATGTTCGCATTGTTTCTGTTTCTTTATCTTTTCTATGCAATTGATATGCGGATTATTTATAATGGAGGTGGGGCAATAGTATCGTCGCCTATGTTTTTTCAGGGTATGGAAACATTTAATAAGTTGGCGTCTTTTCCGGGTGGTCCGGTGCAGTTTGCTTCGTCTTTTATCGCACAATTTTTCTATTTAAACTGGGTAGGCTCATTGATAGTGGCAGTGCTTGGTTTTGTAATGAACAGAGAGCTATTGTACATTATCAGAAAAAGCAATTCGGGGCTTTATTTTCTAAGATTTACAGGGCTGATAGTTTTGCTTTGTCTTTACCTGCGATATACGTTTTTCTTTACTGAGCAATTGGCGATAGTGTTAACGCTGCTTTTGATATGCGTTTATTTAAGATTTTCGGATGCTGGCGGTTTTAGAAAAATTTTGATGATGGTGTTTTCAGCTGCTACGGCATATTGGCTTTGTCAGGGTGGGGGAGTGATTTTTGCTTTGGTCGCCGGCGTTTATGAATTGCTTATCAGGAAATCGTGGAAAGATAGTTTGATTTTGTTATCGGCAGGAGTGGTGTTTCCTTATGTTGTGAGTTGTTTGATTTTAAATCAGAATATTTTAACAGCATATTCCGGGATGTTGGGTTTTACGCCTCATACGCGAGTGTTCGAACCTAGGCCTTTAACATTAATTCCTTTGTATATTTTATTTGCGATGCTTGTTGCGGTGGTATTTGCGGGGTTTTTAAGAGGTGCTTTTCAAAGAAGGAAGCCTGGTGTACAAGCTGGTATAAAGTTAAAGGTTGCTGGTTTTATTGCGGGTAATCTTATTGTTGTTTTTACCGTTGCGGGACTTTGCTTGTGGTATCATGATAAAATGATGCGGGCGGTTTTCAGAACAGATTATTATGCGACTGAGAAAAAATGGGATCAGCTTATAGAGTATGTGAATGAATATGCGGCAAATTCCGATGTTAATTTTCTCGGATACATTGGTAATAATTATGTGATGACTTCTGCGAATTTTGCTTTTTATAATCTTAACAGGATGGGGTACGACCTATTTTTATATCCTCAAAATCCCAACGTATTGTTTTTGTCCATGAAGACGAGATTTGCATATTCAAGACGTGCAGATATTTATATGGATATGGGGCTCTTGAATATGGCGGAGCATCAGCTTCTGGAGGCTTTAGAAGTTGTTGGGGAGAGACCTGCAATATACCAGAGACTTGCGCTGATATATATGGCTAAGGATAATCTGCCCAATGCGGTTGTTTATCTTGAGCGGTTAAAAAAGCTATATTTTTATAAAGCATGGGCGAGCGGCTATCTTAATATGATTGAAGCAGATTCGACGCTGAATAATTCAAAGGACATAAAATATCTGCGAAGTATGATGCTTGATGAGTCAGCAAATAAAGCCTATGCATCTTTTTTTCTTGAGGACAACCCCAAGTTAAGTGAAGAAATGATAATAGAGCTGTTGAAGAAAAAACCTACCAACAGGATGGCTTTCGAATATCTGCTGAGTTTTTATATGCTCACGAATAATCTTCAAAAATTCGTAGACACTTTTGACAGGTATATTGGAAACTACCATTATAAAATTCTGCCTCCTTTGTGGCAGCAGGCGATAGTGACATATTATTCCAATAAGCCAGACAGAGAGATAAAAATAAAAAAGTATCCTATCTCACAGGAACAGTACAAGTACTATCAGAATTATATAACTATTTTCAGTAAGTATAAAAAGAGAGAACCCGCGGTATGGGAGCTGGCAAAGAATTTCGGCAAGAGTTATTACTTTTATTATATGTATGGTTTTTCGGGCGTTAAATGATTGCTAACAAAAAAATAATTATATCTATGATAATCATAGCTGCTTTTGTTGTTCTAAGCTTCGACCTGTTTTTTTCTGGTAAAGCTGAACCTGTAAATGCAACATTGCTCGATAAGATGGCGGAGATAAGCCCGGACTATTATGATACAGTTGTGCCTTTTAATATTGCGCCACTTAATTTTACTGTAAGAGAAAAAGCAGATAAATATTTTGTTAAGGTTTCTACGATAAATGACAGTTTTAACGTTTATTGTAAAAACAGTAATGTCATAATCCCGATAAAAAAATGGAAGTCTTTGCTTGCGGCTAATAAGGGAGGAGAAGTTAAATTTGAGGTGTTTACGTTAACTGATGGGCGATGGGTGCAATACCAAGCGATAACGAATAAGATATCTGAAGAACCTATCGACAACTACCTGAGCTACAGGCGAATACCTCCGGTAAGGATATATATCGATACACGAATGGGTATCTATCAGAGGGATGTTACAAATTACAACGAAAAGATACAGCTGAGTAATGATTCTTATTATGGCGGCTGTCTTAATTGTCACAGTTTTGCTGGTGGTGACAGCGGAGTTATGTCTATAGGGATCAGGAGTGATATGCTTGGTGACAGTACCTTGTTAATAGATGGTGACAAGGTGCAAAATGTCGATTTAAAAATGGGTTATAACAGTTGGCACCCATCAAAAAAACTTGTTGTTTATTCTGTCAGCAAAGTTGTGCAGTTTGTTAACACGGCGGGCAAGGAGTTTCGTGAAGTTTTTGATATTGATTCCATGCTGGCATATTATTTGCCTGGGGAAAGAAAAGTAAAAACTGCAGATGTTTTTTCCAACAAAGACCGACAGGAAACTTATCCTTGTTTTTCGCCTGACGGTAAATACCTGTACTTTTGTTCTGCGCCAATGCTGTGGCATGATGAAAAAGAATTACCACCGGCGCGTTATAAAGAAATGAAATACGATATTGTTCGAGTCTCTTATGATGCTGCAAGTGACAAATGGGGGCAGCTTGAAGATGTAATTCCTGCATCTTTGACAGGTAAGAGCAATCTTTTGCCTCGTATCAGCTATGACGGCAGATGGCTTATTTTCTGTGCAACGGATTACGGATGTTTCCCATCACACAGTATGTCAAGCGACTTATGGATAGCAGACCTCAGCAGTGAAAAGATTGAGCCTAGACAACTGGAAATCAATAGTGAAGAAAGTGAATCATGGCACAGCTTTTCGAACAATAACAGGTGGATAGCTTTCAGCAGTAAGAGACGCAATGGAACATTTACACGAATATACATAGCCTACCTTGATAACGATGGTAACGTATCAAAGCCTTTCATATTACCTGTGAAAGATCCTCAGTATTTCGATACATGCAGGGATGGTTTTACGGTTCCGGAATTTTCAATGAATGCTGCGAAGATAACAGGTGAAAAGCTAGGCAGGGTTATACGTTCCGCAAACAAAATAAAGGTCGATATTCCGATTACAATGGCAACACCTACGAAAAGCAAACCTCAACAGTACGATTCGGCAGAATAAAAATACATGACAGGTGCAGTACCGATTGGGGGGGAGTTCAACTTTCGAACGGAGCGGATGTTCTGGAAGGGGAGGCATAAAAGCGAAATTGTTTAGTCAGAGGCATTTGATGGAGTAATTCCGGATTAATAAATAAAGTGCTTTCATGATTAGGATTTATGAGTTATCATTTGACAAATCAGTTTTTGAGACAAGTCTATTTTTTTTAAGGAGTCTTTATTATGGAAAATGTATACGAGGTCAGACAAAATTACGGCAAAGGCATTTCGATTATGGTAGCTATTGCTATTGTTATTGCGGTGATAGTGATAGGAGTTGGGAGTTCTCTGGTAAGTATTGACGGCAGTGAGGTTGGTATTGTGGAGAAGAAGTTCGGTGGCGGTAAGCTTGCTGATGGCAGAATGTTTGCTGTAAATGGGGAAAATGGTATTCAGGCGCAGGTTCTTGTTCCGGGTTGGCATTTCTTTTATTGGCCTTGGCAATATAGTATCAGCAAGGTTAAGGTGACAGAAATCAAAGAAGGCTTTGTTGGAATAGTTCAAGCGGCGGATGGTCAAAGTTTACCAGCGGATACCGTGTATGCTCCAGAGTGGGCTGATGCTGATAAGATGACTGATGCGGCATATTTTCTCGGGGAAGGTAAGGGTTATAAAGGACCACAGCTTAGTGTTTTGAATCCAGGTAAATATCGTTTGAATACGAAAGTATTTGCAGTTACTGCTGTACCAGCGATAAATGTTAAAGTCGGTACGGTTGCGGTAATTAAGAGTAATGTTGGTCCTGTAGTTGAAACGCCAGATCGTCTTGTTGAAGAGGGTCAGCGGGGAATTTGGCGCAGACCATTGACCGAGGGTCAATATTATATGAATACTAATGCTTATGAAGTTACTACTGTTGACATCAGACAAGTAAAGGTGAGTTATACAGCTGAAGCTGAAAGTGGAGAGGATTTGACAACGCAGCCTTTAAGACCTATCAAGGTTCGCAGTAACGATGGTTTTACATTCCCAGTTGATGTCAGGGTTTCCTATGAAGTTAACAGTGACGATGCGCCAAAGGTTGTAGCTACAGTCGGCAGCAATGACCTGGTGTTGACTAAGCTAGTTTCTCCATCTGTTCGTGCGATTTTCAGGAACAATGGCGAAAAGGTTAAAGCTCTTGAATATGTGCAGAGGCGATCAGAACAGGAAACGCAAAGTGCAAGGATGCTCGAAGTGGAGCTTGCAAAGTATGGAGTTACGGTCTTGGCAGTTCGTATTGGTGATATCGGAGATGAGGAGAGTCTTGGAGCACTGTTGAAGACCCAGACCGACAGGGAAATTGCATTGCAAAGGCAGGCAACATTTGAGGAACAGCAGAGAGCGGCAGAAAAGGAAAAAACACTGACCAAGACGACACAGGAAGCAGAAGAAGAAAAACGTCTTGCAACGGCTGCTTATGGTGTTAAGGTTGCGGAAGAGGATAAGAAGAAGATGATTATCGATGCTCAGGCCCAGGCGGAAAAGATAAAAGTAACAGCAGAGGCACAGGCAAAGGCCTATGAACTTGTTGCAACTGTTATTGGTTCAGATAATGCGGCATTGATTGAGATTATGAAACTTGCAGCATCTGGTAATATCAAGATTACACCAGACGTTATGGTTGGCGGTTCGAGTCAGAGCGGGATGTCCGATGCTTTGATGGGTACAATTTTGAGCGGCAAACTTAATAAGGGCGGTGCAGAAACCACACCTTCGGCTGAGAAATAAAAATGAATTGATATTTGGTTATAAAGGCTTCCTGCTTAAAAATGGGGAGCCTTTTTGTTTTTTAGTAAGAGTAAATCCTAAAAAGGCTTTATTTGGCAGGTTTTGGGGGAGGGTGTTATATTTGCAATTTGGGTTAAATTCGGGGCATACGGTAGTTGTTTTTTTATTGTAAAGGTGTTATAATTCTGGGTTAAATATTTTTTTTGTACAGGATAGTGCTGTTTTGAGCTGATTTCGATGTCTTGGCGTGAATGACAAG
This sequence comes from uncultured Pirellulales bacterium, assembly GCA_964492365.1. Lineage (GTDB taxonomy): Bacteria > Planctomycetota > Phycisphaerae > Sedimentisphaerales > Anaerobacaceae > JAGLTN01. The sequence goes on from CAZBKA010000013.1 coordinate 19,504, forward strand.
GGGCTATGGAACAGTTTGTTTAAAGTTATTTTAAAAGTTTTATTTTTTTTATTTGGATGAGTATGGGTACAGAACATATACGTAATTTTTCGATTGTGGCACATATAGATCATGGTAAAAGCACGCTTGCAGACCGGGTAATGGAAATTACCGGAGCGGTTAGTGAGCGTGATCGTAAGGAACAATTGCTTGACAGTATGGATCTTGAGCGAGAGAGAGGTATTACGATTAAGGCGTCTGCGGTGACGATGGATTATGAGTATGAGGGTAAGAAATACATGCTCAATCTGATCGATACGCCTGGGCACGTTGACTTTCACTATGAGGTTTCTCGTGCATTGACGGCTTGCGAGGGTGCACTTCTTGTTGTTGATGCGACCCAGGGGGTTGAGGCACAGACGGTTGCTAATGCATATCTGGCTGTTGAAGCTGGTGCTGAGATTCTTGGAGTTATCAATAAGATAGATCTTCCGGCGGCGCAGGTTGATGTTGTTGGTGATGAGGTCGAGGCAGTTCTTGGAATCAGGAAAAATGAATGTTTTCCTGTAAGTGCCAAGACAGGCGTTGGTGTTAAGGAGCTTCTGGATGCAGTGGTTGAGTTTTTGCCTCCTCCTGAAGATAGAAGCGATGAACCTACGGCGGCTTTGATATTCGATAGTCATTGCGATGAGTATCGAGGTGTTATATGCTATGTCAGAGTGTTTTCTGGTAAGCTTACGATTAAGCAGAAAATACGTTTTATGGGAGCTGGGAAGAGTCACCTGATAACAGAGCTTGGTAAATTTAAACCTGAAATGACGTCGGTCGATGAATTGGGCACCGGTGAGGTTGGCTATGTTATCGCTAATGTCAAAGATATCTCGGATGTTCATATCGGCGATACGATTACAGATGAGTATTGCCCGGTGAGCAAACCTTTGGCGGGGTATGAGTCCCCGATGCAGATGGTATTTTCTGATTTTTATCCCGGTAATAATACGGATTATCCTAAGCTTAGAGCTTCGTTCGATAAACTTGCGTTGAATGATGCTAGTTTTTCGTTTGTTCCTAATAATTCACCGGCACTTGGTTTTGGTTTCCGCTGTGGATTTTTGGGCTTGCTTCATATGGAGATAATTCAGGAACGTCTCGAACGTGAAAATGATATTGATGTTATTCAAACTGCACCGACAGTTAGCTATGAGGTTTTAACGACTGCGGGTGAAATTAAGCGGATTGATTCACCAAGTGAGCTTCCTGATATTACAAAGGTAGAGGAGCTGCGTGAGCCTTTTGTTAAGCTTGAGATTATTACCAGTACAGATACGATAGGCGGTATTATGAAGCTGGCGGAGGACAGGAGATGTAAGCTTCTTAAGACGGATTATCTTAGTAAGACCAGAGTAATGATGAAGTATAAAGCCCCTTTGGCGGAGATCGTGTATGATTTTTATGATCTACTTAAGGGGATAAGTCATGGTTATGCTACAATGGACTATGAATTTACACATTTTGAGAAGAGCGATCTGGTGAAAATAGATTTTCTTGTGAACAGGACACCGGTTGATGCTCTTTCGATGATAATCCACAGAGAAAATGCAGAGAACAGAGGCAGGCGAATGCTTATACGGCTTCGCAAGGCGATACCGAGGCATCAGTTTGAGATACCTTTGCAGGTTGCGGTTGGCGGTAAGATAATCGCGAGGGAAAATATAAAGGCGTTCCGTAAGGATGTTACGGCGAAATTGTATGGCGGTGACGTTACGCGTAAGATGAAATTGCTGAAGAAACAAAAAGAAGGCAAGAAGCGTATGAAGAATATCGGGTCCGTTGAGATTCCCCAAGAGGCATTTATGAGCATTCTTGAGAGAGAGGAATAATTTACTTCGGTTTTTTTGCTTAATGTAATCTTATGAAATAATTTAAAGTAAAAGTGTAAATATGAAAAATTTTGACCTAGTAAGAAAGATGAGCAGAAGGGATTTTATTCGGTGCTCAGGTGCAGCTTCGATTTTACTGGCGAGTCAAGGTTGTTCGTTTTACAGCGGCAAAGAAAAAACGACTTTAAGGGAAGCTGATAAAAACAGACAAATATGGCCGGCAAGAGAAATTGATTCGATAAAAGTTTTTACCGATGAAGGGGAAATTGATCTGAGGGCTGGTAAAGATAATTGCTGGGGGGTTGATGATATTGAAATCAGAATTGCAGAATCTGATAACGGGGCGGATGTCTTTCTGAAATCTCCGAAGAGTGGGGTACGAAGGGTTCGTATACGATATAAGATTGCGGCGAAAGATGGGGTAAGGTACCTTGGAGATGGCTGGGAGAGAGGTTATGGGGATATGGAATGGAGGGGTAGAGATGATCAAAGGGTTATGCCTTGGTATTTTCTGAGTTATGACGGCAAGGTTACAGATGGGTGGGGAGTTAAAACCGGAGCCAGTGCAATGTGCTTTTGGCAGCGTGACGGCGGGGGGATTAACCTTTGGATTGATGTCAGGAACGGGACAAGGGGGGTAAGTCTCGGTGGTCGCGAACTACTTTGCTGTAAGATTGTTTCGAGAAAAGGGAAGGCTCTGGAAACGCCTTTTATGGCTGCGAGGGAGTTTTGTAAGAGTCTTTGTGATAATCCGAGAACTTCGCCTTTGCGTATTTATGGTGGGAATGACTGGTATTATTGTTATGGTGACAATTCGGCGAAAAAGATATTGCGTGATGCTGAATTTCTTTCTGAGATGTCTGGTGGGATTGACAATAGACCTTTTACGGTTGTCGATGCTGGGTGGCAATATTTCAAGAGTAATTGCGGCGGCGGGCCTTGGCATAGCGGGAATGAAAATTTTGGTGACATGGGGCAGTTGGCAGATGGGATAGGTAAGAGGGGGTGCAGAGCGGGGATATGGTATCGGCCTTTGACTACTACAGAAAAGCTGGATGGGAAATATTATTTTGCTGAGCGTAATTTTGCACCGTTGTGTCCTGGTGATGTTATGGACCCGAGCAGAGATGTTGTGCTCGAAAAGGTATATGAGGATGCGCGGAGATTTAATGAGTGGGGATATGAACTTATAAAGCATGATTTTTCGACATATGATATTTTCGGCAAATGGGGTTTTCAGATGGGTGAGGCTATAACTGGTGGTGAGTGGAGGTTTGCTGATGAGGGGAAAACCAGTGCTGAGATTATTCGTAATTTTTATCAAACTATTCGTGAGGGAGCAGGCGAGATGCTTGTGCTTGGCTGTAATACGGTAGGGCACCTTGGGGCGGGGATTTTTGATATTAATAGAACAGGTGATGATAATGGGTCAGATGAATGGGACAGAACCCGGAAAATAGCGATTAATACGCTTGGGTTCAGGATGTCCCAGCATGGAACTTTTTTTACGGCTGACCCGGATTGTGTGGCAATAACCAAAGGGACAATTTGGCCTATGAGCAGGCAGCTTCTTGATTTATTTTCAAAAAGCGGGACGATGCTGTTTATTTCGACGGACTGCGAGAAGCTGAATAGTGAGCAAAAGGGAGCTATTAAAGCTGCTTTTGAGAACATAAATAAAAATAATCAGCTTGGCGAACCACTTGACTGGATGGATAGTACATGTCCGAGGTTGTGGAAGTTGGCTGGGGAAAAAGTAAAATATGACTGGTATGGTGAGTAAGGTTTAAATCCTTTTAAAATATGGTAGAAGAAAATAAAGACATTAAAAATATGACCTTGGCGGAGATTGGTGAACTTGTCGAGGGATTTGGTCAGAAGAAATATCTGGCAAAGTATATATATGGTTTTATCCATGTGAAAGATGCCCGTGAAATTTCTGATTTGAGTACATTGAGTAAACAGTTCAGAGATGAGCTTGTCGAGAAGGGATATTATATTTCTGAGATCAAACTGGTTGAAAAGCTCGAGGACCCTGACGGGACGAAAAAATATCTTTTCGAGCTTGGTGATGGTCTTAAGATTGAGTCGGTGCTTTTGTTCGATGACAGCAGAAGGACGCTTTGTATTTCTACGCAGGTTGGGTGCTGGATGGGCTGTGGTTTTTGTGCGACGGCAAAACTGGGTTTTACCCGTGATTTGAGTGCCGCGGAAATAGTTGACCAGGTTAACTTCGTAAGCAAAGACGAATGCCGGGTTAGTAATGTGGTTTATATGGGCATGGGTGAGCCTTTAAACAACTATGAAAACGTAATCAAGTCAATCGAAATATTGAACTGCTCGGCGGGTAAAAATCTAGGGATAAGGCATATTACGGTAAGTACCTGCGGAGTGGCAGATGGTATCGAGAAACTTGCAGATGAGGAGTTAAAACCAAGGCTTGCGGTGTCGTTAAATGCCCCGGTTGATGCGATCAGAAGTTCTATAATGCCGGTGAATAAAAAATTCAAACTCGCATATCTTTTCAAAGCATTGAAAGACTATCAATTTAAAACTGGTAATCGAGTTACGTTCGAATATGTTATGATCAAGGATGTTAATGATTCAAATGATAATCTGGATCAGTTGATTCGCCTGGTTCGTACAGTTAAGTGCAATGTAAATCTGATAGAATATAATCCGCATCAGGGTTGCGATTTTTTACCATCGAGCAGAGCAACTATAAAGGATTTTGCAAAAAAAATGCAAAACGAAGGTATCGAAACTACAATCCGTCTTAAGATGGGACAGACTATTAAGGGTGCCTGCGGTCAACTCGGTGCTGACAGGATAGCAAGTGAAAAGAAAGTATAAGTAAATATTTTCACTAATAAATGCCGAAGGTAAGGACAGAGTGTGTATTTATAATTTTTTGTTTTTTTGCGGAATATTTAATAATACAGGTTGTAATTTATAATTTACAGGAGGTGTTTTATTATGATGCTTAGTTTTTTAAGAATTTTATTTTTTGTTTTGATCATAGCAGTCTTATTTGTAAATGTCAGTTCGGATAAGGCAGATACGAGTAATTTTGTAATTATTTTAACAGTTGGTCTTGGTCTAGCTTTAGCTACTTTTTTAATTGATATTTTAACGCCTAAGAAATCTCTTGCTGCTTTGGCTGGGGTGTTTTTAGGTTTGCTTGTCGGTATACTTATCAGCTCTGCTTTTATGCCTTTGCTGATGATGATAAATGAGATTTATGGAATTGGTTTGAGCGAAATAGCAATGCAGGCGATAAAATGGGTAACAGCTGTTAGTATCTGCTATCTTATGATAAGCATTGTGATGAGAACCAAAGACGATTTTCGTTTTGTCATACCTTATGTTGAATTTTCAAAACAAACCAAAGGTGCACGGCCCTTGATACTTGATACATCAGCGATAATCGATGGCAGGATAGCAGACCTTTATAAAAGCAATCTTTTCGATGCTCCGCTGATAGTTCCAAGATTCGTACTTAATGAGCTGCAGCTTATATCAGATTCTTCTGATAAACTGAAAAGGCAAAGGGGCAGGAGAGGGCTGGATATTTTAAAAGCGATGCAGGAAAGCAGTAATGTCGATGTTGAAATAGATGATACAGTTGTTGCTGATGCAACAGATGTTAAAGGTGTTGACCAGAAACTTGTAGTTTTCGCAAAAAACTGTAACGGCAGGATCGGTACCACTGATTATAATCTTACCAAGGTTGCACAGGTAAGAGATGTTGATGTTGTGAATATTAATGACCTTGCTAATTCTCTCAAGACAATTGTAATACCCGGTGAACAGCTTCAGGTTAAAATACTTAAAGCAGGGGAAGAGTCCGATCAGGGTGTTGGTTACCTTGATGACGGCACAATGGTTGTTGTGGAAGATGCGAGAAATAAAATTGGTAAAGAAATGGTTGTTGCAGTTACAAGTTCATTACAGACTTCTGCGGGTAAAATGATCTTCGGAAAATTTGAACGATTTGCTCAGAGCGAAGATAGAAGCGAGATTGACAGGAGCAAAAACCAAGAGTACAGACCCCGTACGTTTAGAAATAACAATATCAATAACAATAATAACAGCAACCCAGATTTTAAAAACAAGAACTTATAGGTTTCTGAGTTCTTTCAAGATAGCGCTTATTATATTATCTTTTTCTACGGTTGCTATTTTTTCACCGTTTCGGTAGATAACCGCTTTGTTTTTGCCTGCGCATATAGCCAGGTCGGCATCGGCGGCTTCACCTGGGCCATTAACTATACATCCCATTACCGCTATCCGGAGTGGTTTATGTTCATCTTTGAGGGCCTTTTTGACTTTTTCGGCAAGCTTGACGACGTTAATTTCAGTTCTGCCACAAGTCGGACAAACTATTAATTCTGGTTCCTGTCTTTGATACAGTCCCAATGGTATGAGAATTTTTTTTGCGATTACAGCTTCCTGAACTGGATTGCCCGCCACACTTACCCTGATGGTGTCACCGATTCCCTCTGCCAGCAATGTGCCAAGTGTAACTGCTGAGGGTACTTCTGCATCCTGCGGCAATCCTGCATGTGTGAGACCAAGGTGCATCGGATAATCGAAGTTTTCGGCTATTTTTCTGTTTGTTTCTATTGTTCGAAGCGGATTTGTGCTCTTTGCACTTAAGACTATTTGCGTAAAATTATGCTTTTCGAAGATATTGATGTATTTTTTGAGCTCCCTTACCATCAGAGCAGTTCTTTTTTCAGCAGGAGTATCCTCGGTGTTCAAATCCCTAATGCTGGCTTCATTGACACCGATTCTCATAGCTGTTTTGTGCATTTTCGCAGCATCTATGATTCTTATGATGTCTTTGCGGTTTTTGATATTTCCAGGATTCAACCTGATTTTTGCAGCACCGGCTTCAATTGCTTCTATTGCACGGGAAACGCTGAAATGTACGTCAGCAATCAGCGGAATATTGACTTTATCTACGATTTTAGCGAAAGCTTCAGTATCTTTCCTTGTAGGCACGGCAAGTCGAACCAATCGGCAACCTGCCTGTTCGAGCTGATTTATTTGTTCGATGCATTTGTCAATATTTGTCGTATGAACCTTGGTCATTGACTGTATGACAATCGGCTCTGATGAACCAATATTGACCGAACCAACCTTTACTATTGTAGTTTTCCTTCTTTTAATCATTTCCAAATTGTAACTTGTTTTTTGGGGAATATCAAACTAAAATAGATTTGTTTCGTAAGTGTAATAAACGATTTTGTCTGGAGCTATTGTGGTATCGATTATCTTATATGTACTCATTGCGATTTTTCTTGTCTATTGGATTGTGGGGTTGATATTATATTCTATGCAGTCCAGATTTTTGTACAAACCAGTAAAAGGTGCTGAATGTATGCAGGGGGAATTGGGGGCTGAATTTGAAAGTGTTAAATTAACGGCAGATGACGGGATGGAAATAAAGGGATGGCATATACCTCCGCAAGACGAAGGATATACAATTCTTTTCTGTCATGGTAAGGGAGGAAGTATTATACGCCGTCTTGATACGATTAAATTATTAAGTGAAATGGGTCTGGGTTTTTTTATTTTCGATTATCGTGGTTATGGTGACAGTAAAGACAAAACAACAGAAGCCGGCACATATCTTGATGCGGGGGCAGCGTATAAATGGCTTAACGAGGAGAGGTGTATTCCTGAAGAGAAGATAGTAGTTTTTGGAAGGAGCCTGGGGGCAAGTATCGCGGCTTATCTTGCGGCGAAAGTAAACTGTGGTGGAGTGGTGCTTGAAAATGCTTTTACATCTTATGCAGCTATGGGGCAGAGAATATATCCCTATATGCCAGTAAAAAGATTCGCCAAGTTTAAGTATGATACCAAAAAATATTTAGAAAGTGTTTCCTGTCCGATTTTATTCTTCCATAGCAAAGATGATGAAGTTGTGCCTTATGAATTCGGCAGGGAGCTTTTCGAATCATTTGGATGCAATAAGAGATTTGTGGATACCATTGGAAAGCATGATGACAGCTTTTTAATGTCACTTGATATATATAAAAAAGGCTGGGTAGATTTTCTCGGATATTTGTATGGGCTGCAATCCAAAGAGAACTGATTTTTTTAATTGATGTTCATAGCAATTTATAAGGGGTCAAAATGAAGCAGATTAAACTATTTACTTTACTGGCGATTGGTTTTATTTTTACGGTATCAGTTAACGGAAAAAGTGCGGATACAATTGAGCAATTAAAAAAGGGGTGGCAAGAGCCTGCGGCGACTTATAAGCAGCATACGAGATGGTGGTGGCCTGGTAATGCAGTCACCAAGGAGGGAATTAGTTATCAGCTTGAGCAGATGCATGAAAAGGGTATCGGCGGTGTAGAGATAATGAGCTTTATTTCTGTTTATGAGAAGGGCAATATTGATTATCTTTCTGATGAATTTCTTGAGATGCTGAAATATGCGGTCAGCGAGGCTAAGCGGCTTGGTATGGAGGTTTCTATTACGTTTGGACCAGGCTGGCTTTTTGGTGGGTACTGGGTTGAACCTAAGGACAGGATAAAGGCATTGGAGTTCACGGTTACAGATGTTGATGGTGGAAATAAATATGAGGGTTGGCTTTCAAGGGATTGGGGGAAGGGTGAGCTTGAGGCGGTTATTGCGGGCAGGCTCGTCGGTGAGAATAAAATAGAATTTGAGTCACTGACAGATCTTACAGATAAGGTGAGGGAAGATTCAAAAGCGAAGCCTGCAGTGAGCGATGATGGTCAGGCTGACTGGATAAGCTGGGATGTGCCGGAAGGCAAGTGGCGGATAATGAATTTTCGTTTGAAAGATACAGGGCAGATTGCTTCTCATCAGAATTTTGAACCTACAAACTGGGTGGTTGATCATTTAAATAAGGGGGCGATGCAGAGGTATTGTAATTATCTTGGCGGTAAGTTTTATGAGGCATTTGGAGATGAGTTTGGTAAGACGGTTGATTCGATGTTTTCAGACAGCTTTGAACATGCGGCATATTATCCCAAGCTGCTTTGGGGTACTGGAGTAACTAAGGGATTTAAAAAATATTCGGGCTATGATATGAAACTTTATCTACCCGGGTTGATTTATGATATTGGTGATGTAACACCAAGGCTTCGTTATGATGTTCATAAATATCTTAATGATCTTAGCATGGAGACGATGTTCGGGGTTTTCAATGGCTGGTGCGAGAAACATAATGTAAAAGCGAAGATTCAGCCTTACGGGTCGTTTGTAAGTGAGATAATCGAGGGGGCGTTCAACAGCGGCAGACCTGAAACGGAATTTTGTTCGACCAGTTTTGCAACGATTGCTTATGGCAGGAAATCTATTGCTTCTGGTGCGAGGTTTTCAGGTGACAAGATATTGTCGGCGGAGTCTTATACTTTTCTTAACAGGGAACGTTACCGTTCTAATATGCGTGAGATAAAAATAGCGACGGATAATTATTTGAGAGATGGTGTCACACAGATATATAATCATGGTTACTTTTATTCGCCTGAGAAATATGTCACTCCGACTCGTGATATTCCGTGGGCGAATTTGATTAATCATCAGAATTTATGGTGGCAATATTATGGCAAGCTGACCCCTTATGTAGCGAGAAGCTGTTATATGCTCAGACAGGGCAAATTTGCTGCAGACGTTTTAATCTATAGCCCGGTTGCAACTGATTATAGCAGAAATCGAGTTGAGCCTGGCAAAGGCATGAATCAGAATTATGGAGATATGCCTCATTTTCTTTTGTCTAATGGGTATGATTATGATCTGGTTAATGACCAGGTGCTTTGGAGTCTGGCAAAAGTTAAAGACGGTCAGATCGTAATCAATGGAATGGATTATAAAATTCTGATTATGCCTGATTGTGAGTATGTCCCGCTTAAAACGATGAAGTTTATCGAATCTTTTGTTAAAGATGGCGGTGTCGTAATAGCGTTGGAGAATATGCCTGCGTTTAGCTGTGGAATGAAAAATTATAAGAAAGATGATGAGAGTGTTGGCCAAATTGCAGCTGAGATTTTTGCTGAAAAAGACAAGGGCTATTTCATAAAAGATTATAAAATTAATACAGATCAAGGTAATAATTATCAGAAAGCCAAACAAGAATTTATAAATATTGTAAAGCAACATGTTACAGCGGCGATGGCAATTGACGGCGTGAGGGCTAGTGATGGCGTTACTTTTATTCAGCGTAAGATCGACGATGTTGATGTCTTTTTTGTTACTAATCAGCAACCAAGTGGTTATAAAGGCGGTTTGACGTTTAATGTTTCGGGCAAGAAACCAATGCTTTGGGATGCAATTGACGGCAGTATAGAAGATTTTTATTGTTATCGAGATAATGGTAAAACTACTACGGTAGATGTTGATTTGCAGGGTTGGGAATCAATGTTTGTTGTTTTCCATCCTCAGCAGGAAACTATACACCTGGTTAAATCTGGACTAAAACGTATAAATAATTTGAATGAACATGAACTGACTGGGTTTGCAGATGCTGCAGGTGAAGCTGAAGTTATTATCAAAAATGGTGACAACTATCTTACTATAACTAAGCAGGTAGATATTCCAGCATTGTTTGAAGTAAAAAGTAAGTGGAATATTGTGCTTGAAGGCTACAGATTTGACAGGCTTGAAAAATCTACGGATAAGCTTTTTGATTTGAGCAGCGATGAGACGACTAAGTGGTTTTCCGGTATGGCAGTTTATGAGACAGAGTTTGAATTAGCGGCAGATTATCTGAATCCTGATTTGCAAGTATACCTTGACCTGGGAACAGTGGGTTGCGTTGCGGAGGTTTTTGTAAATGGTAAAAACGCAGGTGTTGCCTGGATGAGTCCATACAAAGTTAATATTACGGGTATGCTGTCGGAAGGTAAAAACAAATTAAAGGTTCTGGTTACTAATACGTGGAACAATTTTGTAAAAGGGCCTCGATATGAAAAGCCCATGGAGATATCGGAAGAGCTTTGGGAGCATTACGGCAAGGCTCCCAGAGATGTTTTCAATAATGAAATGTACCCATGGGATCAGCAGGAATTGAAGATGATTGATAAAAATCTGCCTGTTTCGGGGCTGATAGGGCCTGTTAAGGTAATTCCGGAAAAGCAAATAAAACTAAACTTTTAATATTGCACTTTATTTTAAATGTGATTATTTTTATTGAAGGAACTTTTATAGGGGATTAAGTCGGCTTCCTTTCTGGTCGACGTGCTAGAGGTGCCATTAATTGTTAATGGCGTCTTTTGGCAGAAAATTTTATTCTGGTAATATTACAGAATATAGGAAAGAAAGAATATTTTGTCGCTAGAAGCTGATATACAATTGATTGATTCTGGAAATGATCTTTGTGCTTCGAGGTTTGATGGCAGGGAGGTTATTAGTTTTGACTTTGATTTGTGCGGAGAGAATCTTCAATTTAATATATCCGCCGGCACAGGCATGGTTGGTCTTGGTGCCATTGTTCCTGTTGCCCGGGCCATTTGCGATAAGATCACAGATTGCGTTGTTCAAAAAAATATCGAACAGGGGCGAAGAATACCTTGTTGTCAGGGTTGTTCCAATTGCTGTAAATATCTTGTTACGGTCTCATCGGCTGAGGTTTTTTCATTTGCGGATGATGTGAAAAAACTTGACAGTTTATTTTATAAATATGTCCAAAGAAAAGCTCTTTTAGCCTGTAAAAAGATGCTAAAAAAGAAGTCACCTGTTTTTTCGAGTAATTATCAATTAGATGCTCTTTCAGACTGGTATAAATCGCTTAATTTCAGTTGTCCATTTCTTTTTGAAGGTCATTGCAGTATTTATGATGTCAGACCTATTGCGTGCAGAGAATATTTTATTACTGGCTCGCCAAATGTGTGTAAGAGTAAGAGGGGGTCGGCAGAGGTACTACAGATGCCTGTTTCGCTTGCAAATATTTTAAATGATTTTTGCGCCGAAATGGAAGGTCAAAGCGACGTATCAATTATGCTTCCTTTGTTCCAAGTCTGGGCCAATGAAAATTCTGAAAGAAAGATGAGACAATTTCCTGCTGAACATATGGTACGCACTTTTGTTGAGCTTTTTGAAAAAGCGGTATTAAAAAACAAAGAAAAAATAGAAATCTGCTGTCACTAAAACTTTCTGAGCAATCCTACTACCACAGCATCAATTCTGCAGTTTTTCGTGTATATTGGTTCATATTTATCATTTGCAGGCTGAAGACGAATGCAATTTTTTTCTTTGTAAAACCTTTTCAGAGTAGCGTTTTCGTTTTCTACAATTGCTATGACGAGCTGACCGGTGTTGGCGGTTGGTGCTTTTCTGCAGATGACATAGTCGCCGTTACATATTCCGTCATTTATCATGCTATCGCCTTTGACTTGGAGTGCGAACAAATCATCAGTATCTGCGAAGTTTGAGTTTATCGAAAGCACGTCCTCATTTTCGATAGCTTCGATTGGTTTACCAGCTGCTACTATTCCGACCAATGGTATTGTGTTTGTCTCAGCTTCAGAGGATTGTGAATTTTCTTTTATGTTCTTAAGCAGATTTTGCGCTTTTGAAGTTATCGTCAAAGAACGTGCCTTGCCCGGTGATGTGGAGAGCAGTCCTTTTGTTCGCAGATTTTCTATGTGTTCGAACGTTGTGCTTCGGCTTGTTGATGTCTGCGTTGACAGTTCTGCAATCGTCGGCGAATAGCATCTGCTGGTCTGAAACGTATTGATCGCTTTTAGTATTTGAAGCTGACGTGGTGTCAGTTTCGGATAGGTCCGATTTTGCATATTTCAGACTCCTTGATGTGTTTTCATCTGTTTTTGATTGATTAACTGTATCCGGCGGATACTTTACAAAGTCGTTTATCATATCAGATATTGTTATCAATACCCTAGTTAGCCTGTCCTGTACGGGCAATTTGTATTGATAATTTGATGGCGGCCAAGTATAAAGATACTGACCACCCGGGCCGAATCTGCATAGCGGTTTTTCGTCTTTAAATCTGTTTTGTTTCATAATCTCATCCATTCTTGTTATTATTTTTTTTTCTAAGAATTCTTATCGGTAAAACGACATTAAAAACCCTAACAAAAACCGAACAAAATTTCAATTTATTGCAAAAAAAAATTATCAGGCCAAGTTGAGCAACTTAACCTGATAATTATAGGACCTTAACTTACAAGGTTTTTAACTTTTTATTTTTGTTTGATATTTAGTGTAAATTTGCCTCTGGAGTTAACCTGTATGAAGCTTGAATTGCCGTCTTGCCAGAATCTGAAATCCATATTGTTGCCGGCGTTTTTGACAGAGATACAATCTTTGCTGACGGAGCTGTCAAATCTTAGTATGCCGTTTCCGAAGCCTTTTAGGTCGTAGATTATGCTTTCATTTTTGGTTTTTATGTCTATCAGCTCAAAACAGGTGTATTTGAGGAGAGGGGTTATTGGCTTTTCTGTATCGAGTATCGATATGCTGTGTTTGCCTGGTTTGTTGTATTTTGATGGCAGTTTCAAGCTGTAGGGGATGTTTTTATCATCGAAGATGAGTCCGCATGGGTTTTTGTAATATGTCGGGTCAATCGTAAAGACAGAATCGACCATACAGATATTTTCTGCTTTGGTCATGTAACCTGATGGGCAGATGGTGATTCCGTGATAGTCCATGATAAATGCAAGGGAAGCTGCACCATAAAGGTACGGTCCGGCGGTGAAGGTTTGTGGTCTATGACCTGATATGGTGTCAACCCGTTCTGGTATTGCACCTTTCATTGCGTAGATTACATCACTGGGCTGCTCAAGGTTTATGTCATCTGCCCGTTCGGTAATTCGCTGGAGGCAAGTCTGTGCCTTGTCAAATTGCCCCATAGCTGAATATATATAACTGGCATGTGGTCTGGCAGGTGAGAAGTACAATTTATTATCGAGTCCTGGGAATATGCCGTTTCTGTTGTTGAGCATGTTGTCGAGGCTTGCGAAAGCTTTTTGCGGATCGGCGGCCTGTGGGTGCAGAGTGAATGCCCAGACATAATCAAAGTAGATATCCCAGTAGTTCCAGTCTACGGTTATTTTTTCACCATTCTCCATTTTTGCGATTCCGGGGATGTATCTTTTATTTTCATTGTCATAAAGATGCTGGTCAATAGAGCTGGCGAGTTTGTCAGCCTGGTGGAGGAAAATTTCTTTTTCATTTTCAAGTTTCAGTTGTTCAGCCATTTCGGCGAGCATTATGAAGCTGTTATAAAGGCTGTTATTTATATAAATGGTGTACATGTACATAGGCCAAATGTCGTTGATTTTCATGGCTTTAATATATGGGTTCCAATGTGTCGTATTTTCCCAGTCGTGTGCGGTTTTCATTGGGGCTTCGTTGATGTACCATTCATAGTATAAGCCCATTTCATTGTCATAGGCACTTGCGTTAATAAATTCGATAGCGTCTTTTGCCAATGAGTACCACTTTTCAAGTTGGCTGTTATCGGCGGTTAATTTCCAGTATGCATAAGCAGATAATATGCTGTAGAAAGTTCCATCCTGCTGCCAGCACTGGTTTTGATCGGAAGGGACATACTGGAGGAAGCTCTTGTATTTTTTGTTTTTCCAATCGACGGCTGTTGGATTGTTCATCAGGTAGGGAGCCCAACGTTTGAGATATTGTAAATCGCCGCAAAGAGCTGGGAACACTACTGCGTTTGTTGTGTCCCTTACCCAGATAGCATCGTAACCATTGTCGGGGGCGGCGTATATTCCACCTGAAACATACTGCATAGACAGCAGCGCTCTTTTGCTTGTTTGAACCTGCCTGATAAGTGAAGCAGGTGTGCCTTTGAGTTTGAAGCTGTCGGTGTTTGTTTCTATCCATTTTGCTGTCTGGTATTTTATTTTTTTGAAGTTGGTAAAGTCAGCAGCTTTGGCAGTTAATTCTTCGAGTGAGTCCGCCCAGAAGATGACACAATTGTTACAATAAGTGTTCTCACCATCAAATGCGATGGCACAGAATATTTTTACATCGCTGACAGATTTGCTTTTATACCAGAAACCATCTTTAAATTCGGCATCACTTTTATCGAAGTTTATTGACAAGGCCAGGTTTTTTGATGAAATCAAAATTCCAGGACCATCGAGAATCTGGAAATCAACGGCTCCGTCGATATATCTTGCGGAAGTTATTAGTGGGTCGTAGTCTATGCTGGTAAGTGATAGATTGTAATCCAAACCTAAGGCTGTTGAAACTTTTTGCAGGAGTGAATCAGTTGAAATTTCAATTTTTCCGAGGACGTTTTGTTTTGCATATCCTTGCCAGCCGTGATATTTTGCGTTTTGCGAGGTTGGCATGGGATGGTTTAATATATCCAGCGTCAGCTTGTCATGCTGCTCTATCGTTACCATTGCCATATAAGGGCTCATCAGGATGGTGCGAGTTGGTTTTCGATAGACAGGTGTCGGGGATAGTTTGTCGTTTAGTTTTGCGAGGAATTGATTATTTATCTCATCGAGTTTTTTATTCAGAGATGATAGTTTTTCTTTTAAATTGGCCAGATTTTTCTGTTGATATAATTGCTCGATGTTTTGCATTTCAGCACTTATTGTTTCAAAATCAGGGCAGATATCTTTTAAGAGAGCAGAGTCTTTTGAAATATCTGAAATTTTATTCAGTTGGGCCACTTTTGTTTTCAGGTCATTGAGGTTTGCCTTATCGGATAGTTTTATCAGCTCAGAATTTTCTGAACCACAATTAACAAAGTAAAGTGCCTTTGTGTCGGCCTGACCTGACAGGATTGTTTCTTTGGTCAGATTATTTTCCTGCCAGATCTTTTTTTCAAAGACCCATACCGCTGAGATGTTAGGGTTTTGGTCCGGGCTATTTGGTGCTATTTTTATGTTGATATCGAGCCAATTGTCACCATTTGTGTCTTTAGCTTCAATTATCAGGAGCATGGGGTTATTTTTTCCGACTTCGGCTGTCGGGTCGAAGGTTACGGTTTGAGCTCCTTCAATATCAGCCTGCATTATTCTTTTTCCTGGTTCAGCCCAATACGAATCGGCTGCACCTATGATGACGATATAATCGGTGTCTTTTGCTACTTCGGCTTTATATGTGATTGGTGATGAGATGCCGAGCAGTACCTTTGCAAAGGCTGGGTGGGTTGTTTTTTCGGCGTCCGGTATTCCGTTAAGAAATTCGAATTTCGTCATTTTTTCCATTGCCAACGTTTGGCAACAGAAAATTAATATAACTACGAAAAGAACCGACTTGAACTTTCTAAGCATAATATAATCTCCGTCAAATTAAAAA
>CAZBKA010000014.1:0-35504 GCA_964492365.1 uncultured Pirellulales bacterium
TTCCTCAATCAATGCTCACATACTCCGATAATTATACCCGCCAATTAAATAAAATACAACAAAAAACAACTTCTTTTACTATTATCAGCAAATCCTTCAATATTTTCCATAAAACCTACTCCGCCTTCTCCTTTAACTTGTTTCAATGATAAACTTTGTTCTACAGCACTACCCAAGCCCAACTGCTCATACATATAGACGCAATTGGCCTACCATTAGGTGCGAAAAAAATCTTTATTTTATAAAAAAATCTCCCGATAAACCAAGGCCTACCCCCATCAATATTCCCCTCCGCGATTAAAACCAAAAACCAATCATCCACGCAAGTACGTAGCATTTGCGACAACAAAAACGAGTAAAAACTTGATCAAAAAGGTGAAAAAATGGGTAAAAAACCATCAAAAACCATAAAAAAAGCAAATTTTTAACCACCAAAACCCCCAATACGCGCACCCCAGAGTCGATTTTCACTCCACAAAAAGTCCATCTGTAACGATTATAACGATTAAACCAGCACTGACGACAGGCAACTTTCATCCCAAATTTACCCCGTTTCCCTTTTCAAAAAAGCAAAAATAACCCTGCTTACTACCCCCCGCAAAATCCCCTGAATACCGAATAAATCCCCTTTATTCGCTCATTTTCCAAGCAAATCCACAACCGTCTCCCGCATAAATTGCCGATTGCCCTTGGCCCCTGTAAACAATTCAAACTGCATCATCGCCTGATTAACAAACATCTCAACCCCAGAAATCGTCTCCGCCCCCACAGCCCTTGCATGCGTCAAAAACAGCGTTTCAAGCGGATTATACACAGTATCAAAGACAATCATCCCTTTATGAAACACCTCAATAGGCACTGGGCTGTTATCTGCATTTGGACTCATCCCGACACTGGTGCAATTGATCAAAAGCTTTGCATCAATCCCGCCAACTTTACTCAGTGACGCATATTCACAGCCGAACTGCTTAGCAAGTTTCTTGGCCTTGCGAGTTGTTCGGTTATATATTTTCACATTGGCCCCGGCATCAACAAGCCCAGCAACAATCGCCCTGCTAACCCCGCCTGCCCCGATAACAGCAACATTCATCCTCTGCAGTTTTTCCCTGCCGCCAATTTTCGATGCAATCGCCTCAATCGCCCCTGCATAATCGGTATTATACCCAAAAAGCTTATTATCAGGCCCCAAAACTATCGTATTAACCGCACCGATCTTCTCCGCCAAAGGCTCAACAACTCCGCCCTTTTCTTTAATATACTCCAACGCATTTTCCTTGTGCGGCAGCGTGACACTAAAACCCTTAAAACCAAGCCAGCTGCGTCGAAGAACATTATCCATAAACATTTCAAACTCATCATAATCACCTTCAACAAGCAAAGGCAGATAAAGCTTATTGAACCCCACGTCAGCAAAACCAGCATTATGAATAGCCGGGCTCATCGAATGTTCCACCGGATCAGCTATTACACCATAAAGCTCAGTATTGCAGTCGATGATGTCACTGCGATAAATATTTTTAAATTCTTTGATCGGAATCTGTCCCGGTGCAGTAGCATCATCGTCGCTGATGCAGGCAAATGTCACCACAGTGCCAAGCTTCTTCGCAAGTATCCTGCTGACCATTCCCGCCTGGCCCATAGCAAAAACAATACACTGCTCACTGGCATTATGAAGCAGATCCAAAGCATCGAAGCATTCGTTAATATGGTCAGCTGTATAAACAATCTTTGGTATTGCCGGCGGATAAAAAGTCAGTATTTTGCGATAAAGTCCCGAGATATTATCAAACGTGCCGTAAAAATCATGGTGCGAAAGTATCAACCGCCCTTTCAAACTGTCAGCCAGAGCAACCTTTATTTTTTCCTGATTATCCGCAATAGTAAAATTATCATACTCAAAATCAACAAAATCAGCCCCGGCCTTGAGAGCACTGACAAGAATATCAATCCTCATTTTAACCGGATAATTTATTGCCCCGCCCTGTTTAACGTCACGGCAGGTAACAATAACCGGAAATGATTTCCCATATTCACCTTTAATATGCGCAACAAGTCCCGCAACCTTTTCACAGGTCAGATCTTCAATAAAGTCCATCCGCAACTCTATTACCTCAGCGCCGCTGGCAACAGCAATGTTAATCTGGTCAATTGCCTCACCGACAGACGCAGCTGATATTGGTACTGCTAAATCACTCATAATGACAAAATATATATCAGGAAAACAACCAAAAGCAAGACCAAAAACTTATACCTTTTCAATAAAAAACATATGAAAATTAAATTTCCATCTATCACATTGAGGTTTTTAGCTTGTATTTATATGAATTATTCGTTAGGTTATCGCTATAAGATGTAACTGTATATAGAAACGTATTTCGGAGATATAAATATGATAGGTAAGAGTATAAGACTCGAAAGAATAATAAACCGCAACTCCGGCAAGACGGTTATCGTGCCGATGGATCATGGTGTTTCAGCTGGTCCTATTGACGGACTTATAAACATGCGAGATGCTGTCAGCAAAGTTGTCAAAGGCGGCGCAAATGCAGTGCTGATGCATAAGGGTATGCCGAGATGCTGCCACAGAGGTGAAGGCAAAGACGTTGGTTTGATAATCCACCTTTCCGCGGGCACATCCATGAGTCCGGATCCAAATGCAAAGGAACTTGTGTGCACTGTCGAAGAAGGCATAAAGCTCGGCGCCGATGCGGTGTCGATCCATGTAAATCTCGGCGCTGAAACTGACAGCTATATGCTCAGACAGTTCGGCCAGGTTGCGTGTAAATGTGATGAATGGCAGATGCCGCTGGTAGCGATGATGTATACCAGAGGGCCTAAAATCAGTGATGAATACGACCTGAACAATGTTAAACATGCTGCCCGTGTAGCTGCCGAGTTGGGGGCCGATATTGTAAAAGTTTCCTACACCGGCACAATCGAAGGATTTAAACAGGTTGTCGATGGCTGCCCTATTCCGGTGGTTATTGCAGGCGGGCCGAGAATTGAAAGCGATAAAGAAATGTTTCAAATGGTGCATGATGCCCTTGAGGCTGGTGCAAGAGGCATTTCAATAGGCAGAAATGCTTTCGGCCATGCGAACCCTACGCAGATGGTTCAGGCTTTGAGCGCGATGGTGCATGATAATGCTGCCGTTAAGCAGGCAGTTGAGATACTCAACAGCTAAAAAAAAATATTGAATTCCGCAAAGACGCTAAGAAAACGGAAAAATTAAAAAAGATTTAAAAGTTAAATTTTTAAGTCTTTTTTTCTTGCTTTTTATAGAGTTAGAAATATAATAAATTCAGTTTCACAGCTTCGATTTGGCGGGAAGAGAGAAGCGGCAATTCAATTCTCATGTTTCCCTAGAGCTTAATTTGCACCAAAAAACAATATTTTAATAAACAATTTTGAAGGAGAGTAGAAATGAAAAGAGTAAGAATTGTAGTTTGTTTGGCAGTTGTGGTATTGACACTGGCTACATCAGCTTCGGCTGACACATTTGGAACAGGAAACAATCAATTCATAATCGACTTTGTGCCGATTTCGGGCAGTACGAACCCCACCAGCGGTTATGGCATCGTGAATAACGATTACCGTATGGGCACGTTAGAGATTACCAACGACCAGTGGGCTAAGTTCGTAACCGCTTACGGAACGCCAACCGGCGATCCATCTGAGGCGTATGACGGTGATCACGTTTTTACAGGCACCAACGTTCCGACTAACTACACGAGCTGGTATGAGGCTGCCCAATTTGTCAACTGGCTCAACACCAGCACCAATCACCAGGCAGCATACAAGTTCACTGGCACGCAGGGCACGAGTAATTATACACTGGATGTCTGGCAAGTAGGCGATACTGGTTACAATGCGAGCAATCCATACCGCAACAGCAACGCTTTTTATTTCTTACCGACCGAAGATGAGTGGGTTAAAGCTGCTTATTGGAACGGAACAAACCTTCAGACCTATGCAACCAAGGCAGGCGAGAGTCTAACTCAGGGCGATGGAACAAGCGGAACTGGCTGGAATTATTGGGATAACGGATATGCTACAAATCCTTTAGGCCCCTGGAATGTCGGCAGTGGCAGCGAGGAACTTAACGGCACATACGACATGATGGGTAATGTTATTGAGTGGACGGAATCTGGGGAATATACGTCTGATCCCTTTCGTTGCTATCGCGGTGGGTCGTACGGCGAATTCGATGACTCACTCCGGTCGTCCAACCGCGGAGACATCTACCCGGACTTCGAGTCCGACCAATTAGGATTTCGTGTTGCCTCCGTCCCTGAACCAGCAACGCTTTTACTTTTAAGTTTAGGCGGTCTATTTTTGAGAAGGAAATAATACTAACAATTTTATAGGAGAGTAGAGAAATGAAAACAAAAATTATGGCATTAATAGTGTATGTAATAACTTTCATTATCGTTTCATGTGCGACGTCTGCAACCAGCATCATCATTAATCCCAGCGATGATGGTTCGATTTATGACAATGGCAAAGTTAGTACGTCCGCTTATTTGATGGCTGCAGACTACATCCGAGGCGTAGTTGAATTTCCCATTAGTGCTATTGACGGGCAAATTCAGAGCGCAACTTTATCCGTAAATCCGTATGGACTTCCTCTTCATAGCCCAGTTGTGAGTGTATATGGATATTCAAGTAATGATGGTCGCTTAACAAGTTCAGATTATGATGCGGGTGTCTTTTTGGGGGATTGGTTGTTGCCTAATTTGGGGTACGGCCGGGATGCCTACTTTGACATAACAACCTTTTTGAAGACTGTAACAACCCCCTATGTCGGATTCAATCTTCGAACCATTCAAAGTGCGGATGTATTCAGTTCCCTCGAGTACAACTATGGCCACCCTTCACAGCTAAGCGTAGTCATCCCAGAACCAGCCACGATTTTACTTCTTGGCTTCGGTGGTTTGGTATTACGTAAAAGAAAATAAACAATTTTGAAGGAGAGAAGAAGGGAAATTGGCACCAAGAATGCATGCGATGGAAGATGATGATCTTAAAGATGTTCGAGATAAGGATTGGTTTAAGGAATTGAAGTGGAAGGAGAATAAGTAGAGAGGCAGGACGAATAAATTTTTCTTGAAAAAATTTATAGCTGATCTGGCGGAGGCGTTCGGCTGCGCTCAGGGTGACAATGGTGAAGGGATTGGTTTTCTATGGGCCTGTATAGCCCACTTACGGCTGGAGATTGGAAAGGGTGTGGATTTTGAATAAATTTTTCTTGAAAAATTTATGTCAGATTTGGGAGAGGCGTTCGGATGCGATAAAGGGGTACGAATGTGAAGGGTTGCGGGAATATGGTTAGTTTTTGTTGGCAACGTGATTGGTGGTAGAGATCAAACCATCAGAATAAATCTGAGGGTTAACTAAATACGGTAAAAGGTGGAGAGAAAGATATTTGGGTAATTACTTTGGCTTATCGGACGGAAATGTTGTTTGGGGTTCGGTATCGGGGCGGAAAATGCAAAAAAGCACAAAAATGGAAAATAAATTAGCCATTTTGAGTGTGAATAAGCTATACTAATGTGACGATAATGTCTTAGAGTAACCTGGCTTAGAGCCTGGTCAGGCGGTGGAGTGTCAGGCTTTCCACATGAGCCATGCGGTTTTGTTTTTGCTTGCTTTTTTGGGCGTTGGCTTGTAAATTTGTGACAGGAAAAGAAACTCAGATTTTCAGATTGGAGTGTTTCAATGATAGGTAAAAAAATAAGACTTGAAAGAATAATAAACCGTGAATCAAACAGGACAGTTATAGTGCCTATGGATCACGGCGTTACTGTTGGGCCTATAGATGGGCTGGCAAATATGAGAGAAACCGTCAGCAAGGTTGTTGCGGGCGGAGCTAACGCTATTTTGATGCACAAAGGTATCGTTCAGACCGGTCACAGAGGCAAAGGAAAAGACGTCGGTCTTATCATACACCTATCAGGCGGGACTTCCATGAGCCCTGATCCAAACGCAAAAGTGCTGGTATGCACAGTTGAGGAAGCTATCAAGCTCGGTGCTGATGCTGTTTCAATACATATCAACCTCGGCGCTGAAACCGATAACGAAATGCTTAGTCAGTTCGGACTGGTAAGCGAAAGATGCTTCGAGTGGCAAATGCCTTTGATCGCGATGATGTATACCCGCGGAAAGAATATCAAAAACGAATTTGACGTTAAAAATGTAAAGCATGCAGCAAGGGTTGGCGCTGAACTCGGCGCTGATCTTGTAAAAGTACCTTACACAGGCAGCGTTGAAAGCTTTAAAGAAGTCGTTGACGGCTGTCCGGTGCCGGTAGTTATCGCAGGCGGACCAAAGCTGGACAGTGACGAAGATATGTTCAAGATGGTCAAGTGCTGTCTCAAGGCCGGTGCCGCTGGTCTTTCAATCGGACGAAATGCTTTTCAGCACGAAAAACCAGATAAAATGATTCAGGCACTTTGCAGGATGGTACATGAAAATGCTTCTGTCGAAGAGGCCATGAAAATTTTAAAAAGTTAATATAATCCTGTAAAACAAGGATCACTTTTAATGAAAAAACTATGGGTAAATTCTGTCCCTTACAATAAAGATGTTGTAATTTCTGCGCTGGAAAGCGGCGCTGATGCTGTTGTTGTGCCTAAGGGCAAAAGCAAAGAGATAAGGGATTTCGGTCAGATCAAAACTGTTGCCGAAGATGGTGACATCAAACCTGGCAGCGATGTCATATTCATAGATATTAACAGCAAAGCAGATGAAGAAAAAGCCGCGGCTGTTCCAGAAAGTAAAACCATAGTTCTGCGAATGCTCGACTGGACCATCATTCCGATAGAAAATCTGCTGGCAAGCAGAAGCAAAAATATTATGGTGCAGGTAGAAAACAGCGAACAAGCTAAACTGATGGTAGAGATACTTGAAAAAGGTGTTGACGGCGTTGTTTTGAACACGACTGATATTAACGAATTGAAAAAAACCGCAGCAGTAATTCAAGGTGTCAGCGAAAGTATATCACTGGTAACCGCTACTGTTACATCGGTTCGCCAGCTTGGTATGGGTGATAGAGTATGTTTAGATACATGCAGCCAGATGGCATTGGGCGAGGGAATGCTCGTCGGTAACAGCGCAAAAGGATTTTTTCTTATTCATTCTGAATCTATCGACAACCCTTATGTAGCATCAAGGCCTTTCAGGGTTAATGCAGGCGCTGTTCATGCTTATACAATGGTGACAGGCGGAAAAACAAAATACCTTGCTGACCTGAAAACAGGCGACGAGGTAATGATAGTAAATTATAAAGGCAAAACCCAAACGGCATACTTAGGCAGAAGCAAAATTGAAAAAAGACCTATGATGCTCATAGAGGCAGATGCTGGCGGAGCTGTTATCAGCCTGATACTTCAAAATGCTGAAACTATCAGACTGGTGAACCCAGATGGCAAGGCAATGTCGGTGACAAAATTGAAAGCTGGCGACAAAGTCCTGACACACATTGAAACGATAGGCAGACATTTCGGGATGCGGGTCGAAGAAACCTTAACCGAAAAATAAGCCTGTTATTGAAATATAATCAGCAGCTTTTAGATAATTACTGCACGAATTCAGCAAACTCTTTATCAAGATCGCCCTGGGTCATTTCTTTATCATAAACCAGAACCTTAAACTTAAAGTATGCTTTCTGCCCTGCCTGCAAAGTAAGGTTCAAAGGCTTGGCAGATGCAACGCCTGTGTCATGTTCAAAAACACCTTGCCCCAACGGATTTGCTGCAAATAAACCATAGTCACGTACATGCCAGAATGTTGGAAAGTTAACACTGGCTGGATGATTCATTATAGCGATGCCGACGATTTTACCGTCTTTGGGGCCCTGAAATGCAACCCAGTTGGCACGGTGTCCCCATATAGCACCTGAGCCTTTGCGTCCTTCGTTATCAAAATATTTACCGCTGCCGCCGTTTTCTTTAAACCAGTCCGCCAGACGAACAGCGAACATACCTTCCTTAGTATCGCCGAATACGATTTTTTGCTGATTAGCAATCAGGTCAATATCAAAGTCAATCGAATACCCCCAATCGCTGATTTGGAAAGTCATCTGCCTATTTTCCTTCACAAGCACTTTGCCATCTTTGGCTGTCCAATCCATTGCAGCGGTAATTATGGCCTGTCCATCAGCCAGCAATTCACTTGAGACCTCTGTTATTTTTATCTGAGGCGGAGTTGTTGCATTATTCCAGAAACCCTCTTTGTTAACCAGGTCGTAGCTGAAAAAGATTCCGGTATGATGTGGGTGGTCGCTGCTTTCGCCTTCGACCTGCTCATACGGGAAACCACGAGTCAGCTTTACGCCCGCAGCTGTGAAAACAGGATATAATATTGGTTTTGTTAGTTCATTTGCATACCAGAAGCTGGTTAATACTTTTCCCCTGCTTACAACGTCGATCTTGTCTTTTGCTTCAACTAAGGTCAATGCGTTGACGGGCTGAGCTTTTGCCATTTCCAAGGCAGCGGTTGTAATATGATATTTAGTTATCATATTCGGCACTTCCCAGTCGGGCAGTTTGCCATCTCGCAGATACTGCAAATAACGCTGAGTAACCTGTTCAAAATGTGCCTCATGGCCTACACGAATTTTATCAGGAATAACAATCTGCCAACCGGCATCAGTATCAATTGCTGCCAAACCGGGATAATCCTTCTGCAGATTAGCAATCGCTTTGTCCAAATCAGCTTTTAACACGGTTTTATCTGTACCCGCAACAGGCTCCACATATAACTGCGTTTTATAATCCTGTTCTTTACCCTGGCGAATAACAAGCTGAGCTTTTGTTCCTCTCATCAAACCGTAATGGGTATCTTTAGTACCTTCTGGGGCCTCGAAGTTCCATTGTACCCTGACCATGGTATGAACACCCTTCATCGCATAGACAATCTCGCCATTTGCATAACATGGATAAACACCGTCTGCGTTCAGGTCCTTCTTTAAAAATGGTGGGAAATCTTCAAGCGTTGTCGCCTTGCAGTACTGCTCCTTATTTATCATCGTCGGCCAATGACGTGCCTGTTCAAGTTTAACATCCTTATCGAAATCGATAGCCTGTTCGGGGAAGCAACCCCACATTGCAAGGTCTATCAGGTGAGTAGTGACATCAACAATTCCCTCGCCTTGCTGGGTAGTATCGCAGAACCATTCGGGTCTCTTAAGAGGATTGCCCGCAACATATTTGAAAAAGTGATGGACGCTTTCCACGATCACAGACGGATCATCAACGCTGCCCTTATCAAGTTCGCCGAAAAGCTGCTTATCAAGCGAAAGCTTCTTCTGAATAACAGAGGTAATCTCAAAACGTTCTGTCATAATATCATACAGCAATACTCCGTTTGCTTTTGCAGAGGCAAACGCCTGCTCGAGTAATTCAAACCCTTCTTTATCAATACACATCGGTTTGTCAGCAAAAACATTTAAACCTGCATCGACACAGGATTTTATATACTGAGCCTTTTTGCGATTGTTGCCTGAAATAACAACAACGTTGCCAGGCTTATCAGCTATCATCTTTTCAAGGAAATCATCACCAGTATAAACTTTCTGCTGCCAGTTGGTCGGGTTCTCTTTTCTGCTGTTAAAATCTTTTATGCGATTTTCATGATCATTAAGGTCCTCACCAACTGGTGCATATACATTAACTACGTTGTTAACCTGGTTATAAGTGGTTTTCTGAACCAAAGCAGCATGAAAATGACCCGGATCAAGAGTCATCAGTTTTACTTCTCCCTTTTTGCCGGTAAATTTCATTTTTGCTCCTTCATCTTTTTTTTTGCATGAAACCAAAGTTACAGTTACCATTGCTATTAAGACAGAAATGATAATTTTATTTCCCATTTTAAGGCACCTTTCCTTGAATTCTTTAAACCAATCTCTGATAAAATATCTTTCAAATCAGACTATGTGTCAATCTAATTTGCATAAAAATCAGCAAAAAGCCCGAACAAAAAGAACTCCGCGCACAACAGTTTGCGAGTATGATAATAATATGACTTTTCCCCTTTGAACCAATGCACAATTCAACTATCATTACCACGCCGCTTATTATAAGACCAGAGGTTTTGAAGATGCAAGCTTTTGTCGTAAAATGAAACTTTTTATACGCAAAATGAGACTGTAAAAAATGCTTTATTAAATGATAATACTTTTTTACAATAGCTGTTGTTTTGCTGAAGTAAATTAACAGATTCAGTTTGAAACTAAAAAAGTTTTAAGGAGAAAAACAGATGGACCACCAATCGAAATCTTTTTCACGCCGAAATTTTCTTACTGCCACAGGTAAGTTATCACTTGCAGCAATGGCAGGAGCAAGCATTGTTGGTTCTAAAATCACTCTGGCTGGCTATGCACCAAAATCAAAAATAATCGGCGCCAATGACCAGATCAATCTTGCAATGATAGGCGTCGGAGGCAGAGGCACACATCTTGCGAAGAGCTTTTGTAAAATACCAAATGTGAAAATCAAAACTATTGTTGACATCGACGAAAACATCTATCCCGAAAAAATAAAACAAATTGGTGAAATACAAGGCGTTGCCCCTGAGACAGAGTATGACCTCAGAAAAATTATGGACAGGAAAGATATCGATGCTGTTGTAGTCGCTACCCCAAATCATTGGCACGCACTGGCAACCATCTGGGCCTGCCAGGCAGGAAAGCACGTCTTCGTTGAAAAGCCATGCTCACATAATATCTTCGAAGGTAGAAAAATGATCGAAGCTGCACGTAAATATGACCGTATTGTCCAGGTCGGATTCCACAACCGTTCAATTGAAAATGTTCGCCAGGCAATGAAAGCTCTGCATGATGGTGTTATTGGTGATGTTTATATGGCTCGCGGATTGTGTTTTAAACCTCGCGGAAGTATAGGAAGCTATCCCGACAGTGAAACGCCAAATGGTGTACATTATGATATCTGGTTGGGGCCGGCGCCGCAGAGAGCATTCAACAAAAACAGGTTCCACTACAACTGGCACTGGAACTGGGCCTACGGTAATGGTGACATCGGGAACCAGGGGCCACATCAGTTTGATATTGCTCGCTGGGGAATGAACAAAAATGAGCACCCAATAAAAATTCGCTCTTTCGGCGGATACTATGCTTACGAAAGTGCACAGGAAACCGCCAATACACAAACCGCAACTTACGAATATGCTGACGGTAAGCTGCTGCAATTCGAAGTCAGAGGCTTGTTTACTAACGGCGAATCGATGCTGCCTTCAAATGCAGTAACTGATAAGCAATGGGATACAAAAATAGGTAACATTTTTCTCGGAACAAAAGGATGGATGGCTATTGATGGTGGAAACTGGAAAACTTTCCTCGGCAACAACAATGAACCTGGTCCAAGCAACGAAACTGCTGCAAAAGAACTTGATGCTCTGAACCTTTCCGGCGGCGGAGATATGGATCACTTTGCAAACTTTATCAATGCTTTAAGATCAGGCAAGAAGGAAGACCTGACCTGCGACGTCCACGAAGGACATATGTCCACTGTTCTGCCTCATCTGGCTAATATTTCTTACAGACTTGGCAGGGAACTTCGTTTTGATGGTAAAAATGAAAAATTCATCAGCGACGGCAAAGCCAATGAAATGCTTACCAGAAAATATCGCAAGGGTTTCATTGTGCCTCAAAACGTTTAATAAATTATAATTGCAGTAGAGGCTGGTCTTTAGTACTTGACCAGCCTTTTTTATTTGTGTTATGATAATACCTGTCAGGAATGAAATTAATCAGGAAAGGTATTTGTTTATGACATTAAAAAAAATCAGCATCTTTATATTTATAATTTCAATTTTCACTTTTGCAGGCTGTTATTATGATAAGCCAGTAGTAAAAAGAGCACCTGATTTTAAACCAAACACCGAAAAAGCTCCTAAAGATGCAACTGTTCTTTTTGACGGCACAGATTTCTCACAATGGACCCATGAAGACGGAAGCGAAGTAAAATGGGAAAAAATGGGCGATGCTATGCAGATCGTTGTCGGGACTGGAAGTATAATTACTAAAGAAAACTACCAGAATTTCAAACTTCATGTTGAATTCAAAGTTCCTCAGCAACCACCGTTGCTGGAAGAACAAAACAGGGGTAATCGCGGCAACAGTGGTATATATATACAAGGTCGTTATGAAGTGCAGATACTCGATTCATATGATATCGGTGAGTTAAAGAACTTTGATTGCGGCTCTATTTACACAACCAAAAAACCTGATAAAAATGTCAGCAGAATAGCTGACAAATGGCAAAGTTTTGATATAACTTTTTACGGTGCTGTTTTCAAAGATGGTAAAAAAACTGAAAATGCAAGAATAACTGTTTACCAAAACAATGAAAAGATACACAGCAATTTCAGCATACCAGACAAAACCGGGGCAGGTCAACCCGAAGGACCAGAACCAGGACCTATCAAACTCCAGGATCACCAGAATGAAGTAATGTTCCGAAATATCTGGATATTGCCACTGGAATAACAAATCTACAAACGCAGAAATGGCTTGAAATTCATGCAAAAAACAGTATAATCATTTTTTTGTATAAGGATTTTATTAACAGAGTCTGCGTTTGCAGAGAATCAACAGGTATCCTGTATTTTTATGCTGTGAATATGGCTAAAATGCAGGAATTTGTATATAGTGGGGTGTTTGGCCTCTTGATTGCAAACCTGTAAAAGCCTGATTTAAAGGAAAAATGATGAGTGTAGATCTTTCCAAAGTAGAGAAGCTTATTACCGACTACGGCAATGAAAAAGGAGTATTAATTCCTCTTCTACAAGATATTGAAAATGTTTATGGTTATGTTCCGGCTGAAGCAATTGAGCTGGTTGCTAAGAAATTAAACGTGTTTCCAGTTGAGATTTACGGCATATTAACATTCTATACACAGTTCCATTTGAAACCCAGGGGCAAGCATACTATTAATGTTTGTCAGGGGACGGCATGTCATGTGATGGGCTCCAAAGATATACTTGATTATCTGCTTAATCAATTGAACATCAAGGAAGGTGAAACAACAGAAGACGGTATGTTCACGGTTGAAAGAGCTGCTTGTCTTGGGTGCTGCGGTATGGCACCGGTTGTCAAAGTAGACGATGATTTTTATGGCTGGGTTACGATTCAGAAAATGGAAGAGATTCTGCAGAGCTATCAGAACAAGGTAACTAAATGAAAACTAAAATATTAATATGTATGGGCACCAGCGGAATCAGCGCCGGGGCTGAAAAAGTTGAACAAAATTTCAAGGCAGAGCTGAAAAAAGCAAATCTGCTTAATGATTGCCAGATTGTCAGAACAGGTGACAGAGGTCTGTTTCGCGATGTCCTGGTAGATATTGTAACTGAGAAAGGCGGCAAAGTTGTTTACGAATATGTTAAACCTGAAGATGTAGCCTTGATAGTTGAAAAGCATATTATCGGCGGCGAACCTGTTAAGAAAATAATGGCTGGCGACGATTATAACCGTTTCTTTGCCAGTCAAACCAGGGTTGTTCTGGTGAACTGCGGCGAAATTGATCCGGAAAATATCGATGAATATATCGACAACGGCGGGTATGAGGCACTTAAAAAAGTTTTCAATTCAAGCCCGAAAGATGTTGTTGAAGAAGTTAAGAAATCAGGCCTTAAAGGCAGAGGCGGCGGCGGATTCCTTACAGGTATGAAATGGCAATTTTGTATGGATGCTAAGAATGACCAGAAGTATGTCGTTTGCAATGCCGATGAGGGTGACCCAGGCGCATTTATGGACAGGAGCGTTCTTGAGGGTGATCCTCATGCTGTAATAGAGGGTATGGCAATTGCCGGTTATGCTATCGGCGCCAATGCCGGTTATGTATATTGCAGGGCAGAATATCCGCTGGCAATTAAGAGGCTTAAGATTGCTATCAAACAGGCAAAGGAAAAAAATTGCCTTGGAGATAATATCTTCGGTTCAAAATTCTGTTTTAATATAAAAATCAAACAAGGTGCAGGCGCGTTTGTGTGCGGAGAAGAGACAGCTCTCATAGCTTCGATTGAAGGCAAACGAGGCAATCCAGTGCCTAGACCACCATTTCCAGCAAATAGCGGTTTGTGGGGCAAACCTACGCTTATTAATAATGTGGAAACCCTTGCAAATATCAGACATGTTATTGCGAAGGGTGCAGATTGGTTCTCTTCTATAGGGACAAAAGACAGCAAGGGTACAAAAGTGTTTGCGTTGGCTGGCAAGGTTAAAAATACGGGTCTGGTAGAAGTGCCGATGGGGACAACAATTCGTGAATTGATTGACGGACCTGGCGGCGGTATGATCAGCAATAGAATCCCGTTCAAGGGTGTTCAGCTTGGCGGCCCTTCGGGCGGATGCCTGCCGGAGAGTCTTCTGGATACACCTATCGATTACCAATCGATTACTGCTACTGGTGCGATTATGGGCTCGGGCGGTATGATCGTTATGGATAAGAGAACCTGCATGGTCGATATTGCAAAGTTCTTTATCAGCTTTACGGTTGCTGAATCATGCGGCAAATGTGTTCCTTGTCGAATCGGGTTAAAAAGGATGCTGGAAGTTCTTGAAAAAATATCCGACGGTAAAGGAACACAGGAACATATTGACTTTCTGAAGGAAATGGGTGAATCAATAAAAAGTACTGCATTATGCGGCTTGGGACAAACAGCTCCGAATCCAGTGTTGACAACGATCAGATATTTTGAAGATGAATACAACGAGCATATTCAAAACCACAGCTGCCCTTCTCACGTATGCAGCAAGCTTATAAATTTTGAAGTTGTTGAAGATAAATGTATAAAGTGCGGGCAATGTGCAAAATCATGTCCGGTTGGTGCTATAGTATGGCAAAAGAAAGAATTTGCGAAAATTGATAATGACAAATGCATTGAATGCAGATCATGCATCAATGCCTGTCCGGTAATGGCGATAAAATGATTACTATAAATATTGACGGAAAAGAAATACAGACCCAAGAGGGTAAAACGGTTTTACAGGCTGCTGCTGATGCCGGTATTTATATACCTAATTTATGCTATCATCCTGATCTGCCAGCTATAGGTTCGTGCAGATTGTGCGTTGTGGAGATCAAGGGCATGAGAGGGTTGCCGACGTCTTGCACAACAAAAGTTACGGAGGGTATGGTTGTAAATACCAAAACCGAAACTCTGCAAAAGCATAGAAGCAATATTGTCTGGCTTTTATTGAGTGAACAGCCCGGTGAACTTGAAGAAAATTCACAATTTAAAAAGGTTGTCGAATATATAGGCAAAAAAGAATTGCTTAGTGACTTCTGTCCGCAAGCGAAAAATCTGCCTGTAAATGATGACGATCCGTTCTTTATAAGGGATATGAATAAATGTATTCTTTGCGGAAGATGCGTTCTGATGTGTCAGCAGATTAGAGGGGTTGGTGCAATTGGTATGATCAATCGCGGCGTAGGTACAATTGTGAGCACCTGCGGCGATTCGACAATTAAAGATGCTGGTTGTGCATTTTGCGGAGCTTGTGTTGAGGTGTGCCCTTCCGGAGCTTTGACCGACAGGGATATATGTAAGGACAAAACCAAAACAAAGGAAGAGAGATTGCTGCCTTGCAAGAACACCTGCCCTGCTGGAATAGATATTCCAAGATATGTTAAATATATTGCTGCGGGCAGGTATCAGGATGCTGTTGAAGTTATTCGCCAGACAGCTCCTTTTCCGCATACACTTGGGTGTGTTTGTGATCATCCTTGCGAGCAGGCTTGCAGGAGAAATGAACTCAATAACCCAGTGGCGATTAAGGCTTTGAAAAGATTCGTAGCGGAAAAAGATGACCGCAGATGGAAAAAGCTGGTAAAGATTGAGCCTGATACAGGTAAAAAAGTTGCAATCATCGGTTCAGGACCTGCAGGGTTGACGGCGGGTTGGTTCCTTCGCAAAAAAGGCCACTCGGTCACCGTTTTTGAATCTTTACCTAAAGCAGGTGGTACTTTGAGAATCGGTATTCCAAAATACAGACTGCCTAAAGAGGTGCTTGACAGAGAAATTAAAGATATTTCTGATATCGGCGTTGAGATTAAAACCAATACTAAAGTTGATTCAATTGATAAGCTCTTTAAACAAGGCTTTGATGCGGTATTTATTGCTGTTGGGGCGACAAAGGGTATGACGATGGGATTGGAAGGTGAAGATGATCCCAGGGTTATGGACGGGATGAGTATATTAAAGCCTGTAAACCTTGACGAAAAAGTTGACCTGAGAGGCAAGGTTGGTGTTGTCGGCGGCGGTAATGTCGCGATTGATGCGGCAAGGTGTGCACTTAGAAGCGGAGCCGACGAAGTTGTAATGATCTACAGAAGAACCAGAGAAGAAATGCCTGCGGCGGCTGAAGAGGTCGAGGAGGCACTTGAAGAAGGTATTAAAATCGAATTCCTGGTTAATCCGCAAAAGATCACACCGGCAGATAAGCTTCAGGTCGAATGTATAAGGATGGAACTCGGCAAACCAGACAGCAGCGGCAGAAGAAGCCCGGTTCCTATCGAAGGAAGCGAATTTATACTTGAGCTGGACAGGCTTATAATTGCTATCGGTCAGAGTTCGACAGTACCCGCAGAATTCGGCGTCGAACAAAACAAAAGAGGCTTTATAAAGTGCGATGAAAAAACGACGGAGACTACGAAAAAAGGTGTCTTTGCTGCAGGTGATATTTCAAGCGGACCGGCTTCTGTGATTAAAGCCATCGCAGGCGGAAGAAAGGCCGCTTCGTCTATAGATAAGTATTTAGGCGGAGACGGGCTGATCGACCAGAAATATATTGCTGATGAGAAAAACCCGACGTGGATCGGTAGAGATGAAAAATTTGCACATAAAGACAGAGAAAAAATGAATTCCCGCCCGGGTAAAAAAAGAAAGAAAGATTTTGACCAGGTTGAGCTTGGTTTCGATGAGAAAACAGCTTTGAAAGAGGCCAGCCGATGCATGAGGTGTCAACTGAGATTTGATATTTCAAGGGCTACGATGCCGCCTGAAAAGAATAAAGACTAACTGACAACAAGTTTTAAATAAGATTTACAATAATATCCAGGTGTTTTTCGTTAGATTGACATCTGGATTTTTTATTTTATAATCCTTCACAATAACTTGAAATTTGCAAAAAAATTTATGATAATGTGAACATTTGAAAAAAAGAGGCGTAAATTTACGTAATTACGAATGTGATTACATTTTCTAAGGCCATAATCTATGGCTTAAAATTAAAAAAAGTTTATTTCGTTGCGAAAGTGCTTTGTTTAAGGAGTCGTTTAAATGGCAATGGACATAAAACAGATTAGTGATCTTGTTCTGGAGAAGAGTCAGTTTGTAAGAACTTTATTTGCTGAGCTGGATAAGGTGATTGTGGGGCAGCGTTACATGCTTGAGAGGATGCTTATCGGGCTGTTGGCAGATGGGCATATCCTCTTAGAGGGCGTCCCAGGATTGGCAAAGACAATGGCGGTTACGGTTCTGGCCAAGGCAATCAACGCAAATTTCAAACGCATTCAGTTCACCCCCGACCTGCTGCCGGCGGATCTGATAGGAACCCAGATATACCGTCAGAGCGATGGTCAGTTTTTCACCCGTAAGGGGCCGCTTTTTGCTAATATTATCCTGGCAGATGAGATCAACCGTGCACCTGCCAAGGTACAAAGTGCCCTGCTGGAAGCGATGCAGGAAAGACAGGTTACTATCGGTGAGGAGACTTTTACCCTACCGGTGCCTTTTTTAGTTCTTGCAACGCAGAATCCCATCGAACAGGAAGGGACATACCCCCTGCCAGAGGCTCAGCTCGACAGGTTTATGCTAAAGCTGAAGATAGACTACCCAACCAAAGAGCAGGAAAGACAGATACTTGACCGAATGGCTGGTATTAATAAGAATTTTGATATCAAGGCGGTAATAAGCCCTGCTGATATTTCGGACGTTCGCGGCGTTGTAGATCAGATTTACATCGACGATAAAATAAAAGACTATATAG
Source organism: uncultured Pirellulales bacterium (assembly GCA_964492365.1). Taxonomy (GTDB): domain Bacteria; phylum Planctomycetota; class Phycisphaerae; order Sedimentisphaerales; family Anaerobacaceae; genus JAGLTN01. Next base: position 18,011 of record CAZBKA010000014.1, read on the forward strand.
TTGATATTGTCTATGCAACGAGGACACCTGAAAAATTCGGTATCGATTTAGGGAACATGATAAGCTTCGGAGCTTCACCACGTGCGACAATCTTCCTTGCTACTGCCGCCAAAGCCCATGCATTTATACAGCAAAGGGGCTATGTCACGCCACAGGATGTTAAGAGCATAGGCATGGATGTTTTAAGGCATCGGGTTATTGTAAGCTATGAAGCAGAGGCTGAAGATAAGACTAGCGAAGATATTATACAGACCATTTTTGATAATATCGAAGTGCCATAGTGACAATTCGCGAAGGTTTATACTAAGATGATACCTGAAGAGATAAGAAAAAAAATCAGGCAGATTCAGATACATACCCGCCGAGTGGTAAATGCCAGTTTTTCCGGCCAATACGAAAGTGTTTTCAAAGGACGGGGCATGCAATTCGACGAAGTACGCGAATACTTCCCCGGTGATGATATCAGAACCATCGACTGGAACGTCACTGCAAGGACTGGCAAGGCCCATATAAAAAGATTCGTCGAGGAACGTGAGATGACTGTGATACTGGCGGTCGATCTGAGTGCTTCGGGCGATTTCGGTACAACAGATAAAACTAAAAATGAACTGGCGGCTGAGTTTTGTGCGGTGCTGGCGTTTGCTGCTGCTAAAAATAATGACAAGGTTGGTCTGCTGATATTTTCTGACCAGATCGAAATGTTCATACCGCCCAAGAAAGGCTCCAGACACGTTTTAAGATTAATTCGCGAACTGCTTTATTTCAAGATGCCGAAGAGAAAAACAAATATTTCAATGGCTTTGAACTATCTTAGCAGAATTATCCGCAAAAAGGCCACTATATTTTTAGTCTCTGACTTTATTGACTCCGGTTTTAAAAAACCTTTAAGTCTGCTGAATAAACGTCATGATGTAATCGCAACTATGGTATTGGACAAAGCTGAAAAAAGTCTGCCCGATATTGGTCTGGTTGAATTTCAGGATGCAGAGACCGGGGAATTTATGTTCGCCGATACGAGCAGAAAGTTTTTAGAAACATTTAGAAACGATAGCCTCAAAAGAGTAGAAGAATTAAAAGGTATTTTTAGCTCTACCAGTATCGATTTTATAAATATCAATACGGATGAGCCTTATATTAATGACTTGATAAAATTTTTCCATATGCGACACAGACGGTACTAAATGAAGAGAAAAATATTAATAAAAAATATTTATTGTTTGCTGCTTTTGTTTATTGCGACGGTTATAATCCTTTCTGGATGCGAACCGAAAAAAGCCAATGACACCCAAAAAGCCTATGAAATAGTCAGGCCTTACGAAAAAGGACCGTTGTCAGCTATCCAGAAAATAGACAAAAGTAAAATCAGTCTTTCAGAGTTAATCAATGTACAGCTTGTTGCTGTCAGCCCGGAAGGTTATAAAGTTGATATTAATGACGTAGCAACAACTTTAAAAGATTTTTCCGTTTTAAAATGGAAAATGGAAAATGACTATCTTGACCCGAACAATAACATAATACGAACATATAACTATCAGCTTGAGCCTTCTTCGGACGGAACATTAAAACTGCCTGCTATAACGTTTAAATTTACAAACTCAGGTGCCGATAAGAAAACATGTGAGATAGTCACTGAACCTGTAGATATCGAGGTAGTGACAAGTATTGCGGTTGATCCTAACAATCCTGTTGAAATTGCTGACATCGAAGATGTTGTTGAAATGAAAACAAATACACTGCTGTGGCTATTGGCAGGATTGCTGGTTCTGGTAGTTTTCATTCTGCTTATGGCTATTATTTATTCAAAGAAAAAACAGCATATTACTATCACACGCATTTATAAATCGGCTCACGAAATAGCACTGGAAAAACTTAACCAGCTCGAAAAAGAAAATCTGCCCATCAAAGGCATGCTAAAGCTCTTCTACGAAAAAATCAGCGGCATTTTAAGACATTACATCGAAGACAGATTTGAGCTTAATGCACCGGAAAGAACCACTGAGGAATTTCTTGCAGAGCTTAAATATTCGGCGGTTCTGAGCGGAGAAGATAAAAATCTTCTGGCACAGTTCCTTCAGCAATGCGACCTTGTAAAATTTGCGAAATACCAGCCTGAACAGCAACAGGTTGAATCCACATTTACAATCGTCAGGGACTTTGTCGAGAAAACAAAATCACAGGAAAAACAAATTGATGTAACTAATACTCAGGTGTCTGGTGATAATATAAAGAACGGAAACGGATAAATGGAATTTCAATCGCCCTGGTCATTATTATTGCTTTTAGTTCTGCCGGCAATGGCATATTTCCAGATGCGCAAGAAACGCACCGCTACTATTAAATTTTCTACACTAAATGAGCTGAAAAAATGTCCCATTTCATGGCGAGTAAAATTAAGACCGATACTATTGATCGCCAGATATGTGTGCCTTATCCTTTTGATTGTTGCTATTGCCAGACCTCGAAAAGGCACCACACTTTCGGAAATATCTACCGAAGGCGTCGTCATAGAGGTCGTGGTTGACCATTCCGGAAGTATGAGCGAGCCTATGGATTATTATGGGCAAACAACAAATCGGCTGGAAGTCGCTAAAAAAGTCTTCGCTGATTTCATTCAAGGCGACAAGAAAAGTTTATTCGGCAGAGCAGGTGACTTTGTCGGACTTATAACTTTTGCCAGATATACCGATACAATCTGCCCGGTAGTGCTGACCCATGATGTGCTGCTGAATTTTCTTAAAGATACCGAAATCGTTAAAATAAGAGAAGAGGATGGCACCGCTATCGGAGATGCGATCGCACTTGCTGCAGCAAGGCTTAAAAAGGCTGAAGAAGAAATTCAGCGAAGAAAAATACAGCTTTCGCAGGGAACTACAATAGATCAGGAAACAACTGAGGCTGACTTTAAGATAAAAAATAAAGTCATAATACTGCTGACGGATGGAATAAACAACGCGGGTGAAAAAACTCCAATCGAAGCAGCTGAGCTGGCGAAAACATGGGGCATAAAAATTTATACTATTGGTGTGGGCTCAGAAGTGAGAAGAGGATTTTTCGGTATGGCTATGGATGCTCAGTTGGATGAGCAGCTTCTAAAAGCTGTTGCGGAAAAAACGGGCGGCTTTTACGGCAAAGCTACAGATGCTAAAACTCTCCGCAACGTTGTGGAGAAAATTGACAGTATGGAAAAAACAAAAATAAATTCAATCCAGTATACTGAATATGAGGAAAAATTCTGGTACTGGGCATTTGCGGCTTTGGCGGTATTGGTGTTTGAAATACTTACAAGTTGTACTATATTTAGAAAGATACCTTAAAGATGGATTTTGATATATGATTCTTGGACATGAAAAAGCATTATGGTTTTTATTCGCGGTGCTATTTGTTCTTGTGCCTGCGTATCTCTGGTGCTTTACCAGAAAGCGACAGATGCTCAGGACTTTGGCACAGGCAAATATTCTAAGCAAAATAAATCCGTCCGTCAGCTTTAAAAAACAGATCTTTAAATCTGTCCTGCTTATTGTTTGCTGCATAAGCATTATTATCTCTCTCGCTGAACCTAAATGGAACCCTAAGCCTAAAAAAATAAAACGAAGCGGCAGAGATATCGTTATTCTGCTTGATACTTCCCGTTCCATGCTTGCTGAAGATATCAGCCCAAGCAGACTCGGTCGGGCAAAAATAGCTATCAAGGATCTGATGGACACCCTCAGGGGTGACCGAATTGCGATAGTAACCTTTGCGGGCAGTACAGCGGTAAAATGTCCATTGACACAGGATTATGCGTTTGTAAGAATGGCACTGGATGATATTGACACCGAAAGCACCACCAGAGGCGGCACAATGATCGGTGATGCAATCCGCAAAGCAACGACAGAATTGTTCGATGAAAAAACAGAAAAATATAAAGACATTGTGCTGATAACCGACGGCGACGACCATGAGAGCTTTCCAGTAGAAGCTGCTGAAAAAGCTGGCCAGCAAGGGATAAGAATAATCGCTATAGGAATGGGCGATGAGAATCAAGGTGGTCGAATTCCGATTATCGATGAAACCGGTCAAAAAACATTTCTCAAGTATGAGGGCCAGGAGGTATGGTCGAAACTTGGCGCTAATACGCTGCGTGAAATTGCTTATGCCTCGCCGCAGGGCAAATATCTTGCTGTTGAGCCTGGAACGACACTTGATCTGGGACAAATTTACGAGGATTTAATCGTTTCTGCGCAAAAACGAGAGCTTGAATCTCTGGCCACTATGAAATATGATGAGAAATTCCAGGTTTTTCTGGCGTTAGCAATAATGTTGATTATTTGTGAGGCACTGATAAGTGAACGCAAAAAAGTTTAAAATATTATCATACTGCTTAGTTGTGCTGATAGCAGCTTGCGTCAGCTTTGCGGGATCTCCCAACCAGGCGGTCAAGCAAGGCAATGAGCTGTATCATCAAGACAAGCTGCCCGAAGCTATTGAAAAATATGACCAGGCCGCTGCACAAGATTCACAAGCTCTTGAACCATTGTTTAACAAGGCCAATAGTTTGTATAAACAAAACGAAATAGATAAAGCTGTCGAATTTTATAAACAATTGGCTGGCAAAAGTGATAATCCAAACCTGTCCGCTAAAGCTAATTATAATCTTGGGAACTGCTATTATAGTAAAGCCACCAGCCAGGCAAAGGAAAATCCTGAAAATGCTATCAAAGACTTTAAGACCGGTATTGATTACTGGCGAAAGGCCAAAGATGCTGATTTGAGCAACGCTGATATTTCAAAAAATATTGAAGTTGCAAAAATGAATATAAAGCAGCTTAAAGAACAAATGCAGCAGCAGCAACAAAAGCAGGATAAGCAGGATCAGAAGAAGGACGATCAAAACAAAGATCAGCAGAAACAGGACAAAAAGCAGGATTCCTCGTCTGACCCAAATCAGCAACAGAAAGAAGAAAAAGAGCAGGAAAAACAAGATCCGAATCAAAATGATCCAAACCAGCAGAAAGATCAGCAAAAGCAAGATCAACAACAAGCTAAGGAGGATCCTAATCAGCAACAACAGGAGCAGCAGCAATCACAGGCCCAGGAAGATAAGCAGAAAGATAAACCTGAGGAGGATATGGTTGCTCAGAAAATATTAGATAAAGAACAAAAACAGAAAGAAGAAAGAAAAAAACTTCAAAGAGCTACCTATAAGAAAGTCGAAAAAGATTGGTAATATGAAAGTATTTTATAAATACAAACCATGCATGCACGCAATCTGGTTTTTGCCGTTGTTTTTTACCTGCGCCGCATCAGCCCAGGTACAGATATCTGCTGCAGTTGAAAGTACCGGAGTTTATGCAGGTCAGAATTTTGCCTATAAAATTGTATTTGAAGGCGTTAACCAACCTGGTGAAGTTGACCTGACGCCATTGGAAAAATTTAACCCTCAAAGTGGCGGCACAAGCAGTTCTACTCAGATAGTCAATGGTCGAACAAGCCAAAAAGTTGAGTTGACCTATTACCTTGCTGCCAACGAACCAGGGCAGCTTGAATTGCCGGCATTAACGGTTACTTATGATGGTAAAAAATACCAAACAGAGCCTATTACAATAAACGTACTAAAACCAGAAACTACGGATAAAATGCTGCTCAGTGTCACCTTATCCGACAAAAAATGCTATGTGGGGCAGCCTGTGATAATGTCCGTAGAATGGATAATTTTAACGGAGGTTAAAAACGCTGGTTTTAATGTACCAATCTTCAGCAGCGATGATTTTTATTTTGAAGATACTGCATCAGACGACAACGCTGACTCACAAAACACGCATCAAATCAACGGCGTAGTGGTCCAGCTCAAAGAAGAAAGAAAAACCTACAAGGATGCCAGTGCGGCGATTATTTCATTTAAAAAAGTGCTTATTCCTAAGAAAGAAGGCAAAATAGAAATTCCTCCTTCAAGCGTTTCAGCAGCTGTAGCTGTCGGTGTCACCCGCAGCAGGGATTTCTGGGGCAATGCTCAATACCAGTATAAACAATTTATGGTTTCTTCTGACAGCCTGAGTCTTGAAGTGTTACCTTTACCAGCAGAAGAAAAACCAGCAGAATTTTATGGACTGTTGGGAAAATACAATATTTCCGCATCAGCAGCACCAACAAAAGTGAGCGTCGGAGATCCGATAACACTAACAATAAAAATTGGCGGCAACCCATTTTTAAAGCCTGTAAAATGGCCTGACCTGGAAGCTATTGGTTCATTAAAAAATAATTTCAAAATACCCGACCAGAGAAGCTCACCTGTTATCGAAAATGGCTACAAAGTTTTCACACAGACAATAAGAGCTAACAACGAGAAAGTGACAGAAATACCGCCTATACCGTTGGCATTTTTTGACCCCGACGACGGCAAATATAAAACTATAATGACAGAAACTATAAAACTCGAAGTTGCACCAACAAAAATACTTACCGGAGCCGACGTGGAGGGGTTAAACTTTTCGCCGGCAAATAAACAGGTAGAAGCAATTAAAAAAGGACTCTCCGCTAATTATGAAAACCCGGAGGTGCTGATAAATCAGCATTTCTCGTTTGCCTCGGCAACGTTTAGTCCAGTATATTTTATAATATGGTTTTTGCCATTGCTGGTTTTAGCGGCAAGTTTTTCGTTCAAAGTCGTAACATATACAAACCCTGAAAAAATAGCTGTCAAACGCAGACAATCTGCCGCCAAAAAAGCAATCTCGCAACTGAAAAAAATTAATGATCTAGATAATCAGCAGAAATACGAATTAACCGCAGCAGCAATGACTGGGTTTATCGGTGACCGATTCAATAAAATTGCAGGATCGCTGACAAGTGACGATTGCTATCGGATAATTGCGGAAAAGACAGATGAAACCAAAATTGCTGAAAGATTTAAAATAATTTTGTCCGACTGTCAGGCATGTCGGTATGCATCTGTTCAAACAAACATTGATCCTGTGAAAGTAACAGAAATCATGAATCTTATTTCTGTCATTGATAAAAAATCGAAAAAAACACTATGAAAACAAAAATAGCTATACTACTAATTTGTTCATTTTTGTCATCTTGTGTCTTGGCTGAAGACAAGGGCCAGATATACACACTTTTCAGCCAGGCAAATGAAGCTTTCAGAACTGCTAATACGATGACAAACACCCCGCAGGAAGCGGAAAAACTTTATGAAAAAGCTATTCTCTATTATGAAAAAATTATTAATGAATACAAAATAAAAAATGCAAAGCTTTATTACAACCTCGCAAATGCGTATCTAATGCAAAATAATCTCACGAATTCAACATCGGGAATTTACCTTGGCAAGGCCATCCTGAATTATCGAAAAGCAGAGAAACTGGATAATTCTGATACTAACATTAAGAAAAATCTCGCTTTTGCAAGAAGTCTGCGAGCTGACAAGATTGAAATTAAAACAGAAAAAAAAGTCATGCAAACATTGTTCTTCTGGCATTACGATTTTTCAGTTAATACAAGGTTTATAGTGACATCTGTCAGCTTTGCGATTCTGTGCATCAGCCTGACCATTATCGTATGGCGTGGCAAAAACACCTCGTGTCTGACTATTTCAACGATAGCATCTTTACTGTTTATCTGCTTCCTGACTTCGGTAATCATCGAAATTCACAATCAGAACAATAATATTTGCGGCGTAGTCACTTCTAAAGAAATCGTCGCACACCAAGGTGACAGTGAAAACTACCCTGAAAGCTTTAAGGACCCCCTGCACCAAGGAACAGAATTCGATATGATCGAACACAGGGGAGGCTGGTTTCACATAAAGTTAAGCGACAATAGCGACGGGTGGATCCCCGATAACGCAGCAGAAACAATATAAGAATAAGGCTCACCTGTGGTATTTTTTTACTGCTGCTTGCCTTGCGGCGGCATTTCTACCTGCCTGCAGATGATGCGTCTTTCACCAAGCAACTGTTCATTGGCAAAAAGCTGAAAGCGATATTCACCGGGGCTTCCAAATACTATGCCCTGCAGATTAACTGCCAACGAGACAACTTGTTTTACATCTTTGAATTCGACATTGCCGTATTGCTGAAACAGTACTTTTTCGTTATTTTGAACATCAACCAGCTTAACGGATGTCTTGGTTATACCATGGCCATCTGTTAACTCACAAAAGAATATCAAGGAAGCATGCCTGACCGGAAATTTCGGTGAATTAATATTCTGAATAATATTAATTAGGCTCGGCATACCAGTAATCCTGTCAAAAATAACACGATCACAGATAATCGACGACAGTAATATTGGTGTTAATTCTTCTGCCATATAAACTTCTCCATATCTTTAATGATGCAGGATCGAATCCCACAGTTTTTATTGACCAGCCGCTGTCAAAGCCATAAATCTAAAATTATTACCACCGCTCTTTTCATTCTTTTCTTCAAGCAGTTTAATGCTTACATTGTGCAAACCAGGCTTAAGGTCTTTAGCTACCAATTGCCATTTAGGAAATCCGCCGCCCCAGTCTGAAGCAAAATATGCATCAATCTTCACAGGCTCACCACTATCAACAGTAACCTCAATCATACCTGTATCACCTTTTACATGGTGATAAACAACGCCGAAAGCAGTGCCTTCAACTTGAAATTCGAGAACACTGCCTGGTTGGTTACAGAACCAGCCATTGCCGAAGAAACCTCCATAAATACCGCCTTTCATATCTGACGACCAGCCTGTATTATTAAAAGGAACACATGTCTGAGATGTGATAAACTCTGTGTTCTGAAATAAATCTGTCGTTTTGGGTTTCGGCAATTCATATTTTACCGCGGGTAGATTACCATCAACAGGAACTTCCTTTAAAACAGATTCAAGGTAAGTTGTAATAAACTTCGCGACATATTCGTGCCCCTTATCGTTGGGATGCACAGCATCCTGTTCAATTTCGTCCCATTTGATATTACCTGCCTGTACCTCAGGCCAAAGAGCATCTTTAAAGCTTATCATAGGCAAATCGTAATATTTACCTATGGCTGCATGTTCGGTCTGCGTACTGCCTCCATTGTTGTCCATCATAAAAAGAAGCACCAATGCCGGCTTTTTACTTGATGAAAGAATCTGTCTAACAAGCCCTTCCATGGTCTCTTCGACCATTTGATGGTCCCTGTCGTTTACTGCATATTCAACAACAACGAAATCAGGCTCGTAAGACAGTAAATTTGATATCACACGGTGAGTCCCCATATCAGAACAGGTTGCACCGATGCCTGCGTTTACAAATTTAACATCTGTCTGTGGAAATTTTTTCTGCCACCATTTATAAACAAGGTTGCCGTACCTGTTCTCTGGTTTAGAAGCTGCGGCACCTTCGGTAATAGACCCACCAATAATGCCGACAACAATCGGCTCTTTCTTCGCAGCTTTGGCAAAGACATGCTGAAGACGAGTGACATCGCCTTTACTGAAAACGGATCTCTCAAATATTTTGGTCTGACTACAAGATGAAGAGCAACAACTATTCTGCTCAGCAAAACAATTAATGGAAATAAAAAACAAAACTGCTAAACAAAGTGACCTGAGTTTCATTTTAGCACTCCTGAAAAAATAAATGTAAATTAAAAATTATTATAAGTTTCCCTGTTTTTCATATTTTGCTGCTCAGTCGCCCGCCTTAAGATGTCTTTTTCTTTCCTCGTAAGACTATGCAACCCCTGATTATGAACTTTCTCAAGTATGCGATCAAGCTCAACCTGAACCTCTTTTTGTCTGGCAAGATTTTTTTCCCATCTGCGGGATTGCATTTTCAATTTCAGTTTGGCTTTGAAAGGCCTGGCGAAAACATAAGCAGCACCAGCCGCCATCCCTCCAAGATGAGCAGCATCACCGCCAGCATTGTCAGATTTAGTTATAATCAGCAGTATATAGAAAATAGTTCCCGCAACAGCTGCTACTCTGATGGGTACAGGGAAAAACAGTATAAATACGACAAAGTGCGGAAAAAGAATCGCACAAGCCGCAAGCATACCCAATATTGCACCAGAAGCTCCAACCAAAGGAACAGGCACCAAAAAACCTACTGTAACAAGGAAAATATAAAACAACCCACCTGCTGCGCCACATCCAAGATAGAAAAATATAAATCGTCTGCTGCCCCAGTGCTGTTCCAATGTGGGTCCAAGGAAAAACAACCCCAGCATATTAAAGAAAATATGACCAATATTGTCATGCAAAAACTGATAGCCTACAAGCCTCCAGATTTGCAAACTATGAAGCAAAGATAACGGAGCGACAGAAAACCAGTTTGTAAGAAAATCATTTCCTCCAAACTGCTGACCGATCTTCTGTATAAAAAAAATTACAAAATTAATTATCAAAAGCTTTTTGACCATCGGAGTCAGAGATGGAAACGTCATTCTCATTTGCGGCGCATTGCGAAAATGACTTTGAAAATTCTGCTGGTTGTAATCTCTATCGTAAAGTCCCATAGTTTTTTTCGATTAAAATAAAATACCTAAGCTTGTGTTACGTTATCAGCAAATGACGCTGAGAGTTCAATAATTTTTTTATTTTTTTGCAGTGTTGCGTATTCTCATTTTTGGTTCGATCAAATGAAATGCTGCCATCAACGCAAAGCCCAAAATAATCATACCGATAGCCATATTCTGCGAAACCGTAAAACCGTCAAACTCATACGGGTTATCATCCCTGATAAACTCAATAAAAAATCTTGTAATACCATAGACAACAAACATAAATCCAAAAGTGCAACCTGGTTTGGCAAAATACTTTTTAGGTTTGCAATTTTGGCCCTCATATCTATGCCAGAAAAACCAAAGCACACCACAGAGAACAACAGCATTCAAAGAAGAATACAACTGCGTCGGATGCACCGGCAGACATTGGTAAGGGCCATTATCTACCTGATCTTTCTGCTGTTCAGTGAGTTTATCGTAAGGTTTTAATCCTCGATAATAGTTCCCCGCTTCGTCATAGTAGCCGAAAAAATCATCTGGTAATTTCAATTGAGGCTCAAGTCTGTTCCTGTCAGGATCAGCAAAAACCTGACTCCGATATGCATAAGAGTCGTATGGAAACTGAATGCCCCATGACGTACCCGTTGGTTTGCCATAGCAGCAGCCATTAAGAAAACAGCCTATCCGCCCGAATGCAAGCGCTATCATTAATGCAACTGCGAGAATATCAAGATATTGACGTATAGGCAGTTTGTGATAACGCATATACAGAATTATAACGGTAATTGCTGAAAAGACGCCGCCCAGAAGTTCTAATCCGCCCTGCCATATCGCAAAAACAGAAAGCAAATCGCCTTTGAAATTATCAAAATAATGAACAACGTAAAACAGCCTTGCGCCAAATACACCTGCGATCAGCGAATATAAAGCCGCATTGATTATGTATTGCGGATCAGGAGTAATATTTTTACTTAGTTTACGTATTAGAAAAACAGCACACAAAAAGCCAATAACCATCATCAGTCCATAGCTTTTAACTGTCAATGTCGTAAACGGTATCGTAAAAAATTCAGGATGCATTTAGCATATCTTTTTTATAATAATATTATTCTCATCAAGAGCAACAACGCTTGGCTTGTGAGTTTTAGCTTCCTCAATATCAAGATCGACAAAACTGAATATGATTATCACGTCATCTTTTTTGATCAGGTGAACAGCTGCACCCATAACAATCACTTCTCTTGAGCCTCTTTCGGCTTCAACAGCATAAGTTTCAAGCCTGTTACCATTGGTTACATCTGCTATCGCTACTACTTCGTAAGGCAATATTCCAACCGCCTCCATTAAATCTGGATCTATCGCAACCGAACCTGCATAATCCATGTTCGTCTCTGTAACTCTTGCCCTGTGCAACTTGCTTTTTAACATCTTAACTAACATTATCAACCTCTAAATTACCAATAAACACTTCAAAGCGGTTTATTATATCAAAATCTTATCTTACGTCTACTATAATATTGTCTATAAGTCTTGTTGTGCCAAGGTTTACCGCTAAAGCAATCAGTGCTGAGTCCACAATTTCCTCGATATCAGCAAGAGTTTCAATATTAACAATATTAATGTATTCTACGCTGATCAAAGAACTTTCGTTTAATATTTCTCTCATTTGCTTCTTTATTTCAGCACAATTGCGAAGTCCTTGTTTAACCGTTTTTTCGGCGAGCATCAGCGATTTATGCAACAAAACAGCTTGCGATCTCTGTTCAACTGAGAGGTATTTATTTCTGCTGCTCATCGCCAAACCATCATTTTCACGTATTATCGGGCAAATTACGATTTCTAAAGGCATATTAAGGTCAGCAACCATTCTTTTTATTACTATGGCCTGCTGGGCATCCTTCTGACCAAAAAATGCAAAATCTGGTCTGACTATATTAAAAAGCTTTGTGCATACCGTGGCAACTCCGCGAAAATGCACCGGCCTTGACCGACCACACAAATGCTCAGTTAATTTCTCGACGTTGACCCACGTAATATTGGCGGTTTTATACATTTCATTAGCGGTGGGATTAAAAACCATGTCAACACCCGCCTGCTCACATATTTGTGTATCTTTTTCTATAGGTCTGGGGTATTTGTCAAAATCCTCACCTGGGCCAAACTGTGTCGGATTAACAAATATGCTGACTACAACAAAATCACACTTTTGTTTTGCTGCTTTAATCAAAGAAATATGCCCCTCATGCAAGGCCCCCATCGTAGGCACAAACCCGATTAACTTGCCCTGCGAGACAGCATTTTTAACACATATGCGAACCTGTTCGATACTGTGTGTAACTTCCATCTTAAAAATTCTCACAATCTATATAGTATTTCAATTTCTCCGCTAATTTAGCCACATCGGAGACGTCTGTACAGTCAAAACCAGATTTATCAATCTCAATAATGGGACAGGCTTTCCAGTTTCCTGTAAGCTTTTCATAGTCTTCATTAAGCGATTCGAGAAATGACAGCTTTATCTGCTGCTCATAAGGACGATGTCTCTGATGTATTCTCTCGAGACAATTGGCTGCTGTATCTTTTAAATAAACAACCACCATGGGCAAAACAGTTCTGGTTTTGATCATGGGATACAGCCTGCTGTGAAGCTTAAGTTGATCATAGTTCAAAAGCTTATTCGCAAAGAGTGGCTCTTTGTCATAGATATAATCGCTTATGTAAATACTGCTCGGCTGCAATGATTCACTGCTAAGCTGGTCTGCCCTGCTGATAAGAAAAAACAACTCCGAATCCAAAGCCAGGTCCTGATTACCAGCGTAAACCTTGGATAAAAATGGATTCTTGTCGTAAGGCTCATATATAGCCGGTACCCCTGTAAGCTTTGCAAAATTCTTAGTCAGCGTTGTCTTACCGGAACCAATTATGCCGCAAATATTTATAAGCTTAGGCGTATCTTTACTGATATAAAAATCACCGCCGTTAAGTCTTTTTTTCAGAACTGAAACAGATTCGCCGAGTCTGGGATGAATCAACTGGCTGTTAAGTTCGCATAAACCTGATAATGCAAATGTACGGAGATGCATCTGGCTATGCGGTATCGTCAGCTTATCGGTATTAATTATTTCATCGCCAAAAAACAGGATGTCCAGATCGATTGTTCTCGGTGCCCATTTCTGGTTATGAGTCCTGCCCAGTTGATCTTCTATTGCAGATGTTTTCTCAAGCAATGCTTCCGGCGGTAGCGATGTTTTTATTTCAACAACACAATTCAAATAGCACCCCTGCGAACTCGCTGCCAAAGGCAAAGTTTCAATTATGCTGCTGGAATGGACAACCTCAACGCCATCAAGCTCGCCAAGCATGGCAATAGCTTTTTTAATATAGGCTTTGCGATCACCTAAGTTTGAACCTAAACCGAGATATACAGTTACCTGTTTTTGCATTTTAAAGCTTTGCTATACGCTTCATAGCTTCATCAACATTTTCAGGCAGCCCAAAAGCTGTCAATCTGAAATACCCCTCACCAGCCAGACCAAACCCTGAACCTGGAGTACCAACCAGATGCGTTTTTGTGAGCAGCATATCGAAGAAATCCCAGGAACTAAGATCATCCGGTGTTTTCATCCAAATATATGGAGCATTAACTCCGCCGTAGATTGTATACCCCAATGCGGTAAGTGCTTTTCTGATTCTTGCAGCATTATCCATATAAATCGCGATAACATCCTTTACCTGCTTTTTACCACGGGATGAGTAAACCGCCGCTGCTGCTGCCTGTGAAATATAGGAAGCACCATTAAATTTCGTACAATGCCTTCTGCTCCAGATCGGATTAACTGCAATGGCATCACCTTTTTTAGTATAAGCTTTAAGTTGCTTGGGAATAACAACGAACGCACATCTTACGCCTGTAAAACCAGCAGTTTTTGAAAAACTTCGGAACTCGATCGCGACATCTTTGGCGCCTTCGATCTCATAAATAGTATGAGGTATCTGCGGATCTGAAATATAAGCCTCATAGGCAGCATCATAAAGAATTATCGCTTTATTTTCTCTAGCAAAATTAACCCACTTAGTCAGTGACTTTTTATCTATTACCGCACCCGTCGGATTATTCGGATAGCACAAATAAATCAGGTCAACTTTCTCTCTGGGCAATTCCGGATTAAAATTATTTTCCGCGGTAGCAGGCATATAAACGATTCCATCGTATTGGCCATTAGCTTTAGCACTGCCTGCCCGCCCTGCCATCACATTGGTATCAACATATACCGGATAGACCGGGTCGGTAACAGCAATAACATTATCGAGACCAAAAATCTCCTGCATATTACCCGTGTCACATTTTGCGCCATCGCTGACAAATATTTCATCAATATCGATATCTGCACCGCGGGACTTATAGTCGTTTTCCGCAATCAGACTTCTAAGAAATTCATACCCCTGCTCCGGGCCGTAGCCGTGAAGCCCTTTCTTCGTACCCATCTGATCAGCTGCTTCTTTCATAGCATCAACAACCTCTGGAACGATAGGCTGAGTAACATCACCAATACCCATGCTTATAACGTCAGCTTTGGGGTTAGCTGCTTTAAACGCCCGCACCCTTCTGCCTATTTCAGGAAAAAGATAACCTGCCTGTAACTTAAGGAAATTTTCATTAATTGTCGCCATCTGATTATTCTGCTTTCTAATTACAATTGTTATTCCAAATACGGTCGAGCCATTTTATTAGCTAATTCACTGCGAGTCAAGGTGCAGCTGAAAAAAGCTCAAAACACGGAAAAATGTCTATTCCTCCAACCAACTTGGCCCTATTGCGACATCGACTTTCAATGGCACATCGAGTTTTACAGCACCGGTCATCTCGTCAGCTATCCATTTTGCGTATTTTTCGCTCTCTGCTATGGGCAGTTCAAAAACAAGCTCATCGTGAATCTGCAGGATCATTTTTATCGGCAGATTTTCTTTTTCGATTTTGTCATATATATTTATCATCGCAGTCTTGATCATATCCGCAGCAGAGCCCTGAATAAGAGTATTAATCGCCATTCTCTCTGCCTGACTTCTGGTGTTGAAATTTTTACTGGAAAGACCAATAAGCTTTCTTCTGTGCCCAGCCATAGTCTCAACATATCCGTTTACCTTTGCCTGTTCGATAGTACTGTCCATAAACTCACGAATTGAGCTGTAGCGGGCAAAATAATTATCGATGAATCTTTTGGCTTCACCAACCGCTATCCCAACCGACCGTGAAAGACCGAAAGCTCCCTGTCCATAAATAATACCGAAATTAACAGCTTTGCTCTTCGACCGCATATCCGATGTCACCTCATCCAAAGGCACTCCGAATATCTGTGAAGCTACGAAGCTGTGAATATCCATATCTTCCGCAAAAGCTTTACCAAGAGCCTTGTCCTTTGAAAAATGTGCCAGCAACCGAAGCTCTATCTGGGAATAATCCGCTGACAAAATACAATCAGTTTCTTTTTCTGCCACAAACGCTGAACGTATCTTTTTACCAAGCTCGGTACGTATCGGTATATTCTGTAAATTCGGGTCGCTTGAACTAAGTCTGCCCGTAACGGTTATAGTCTGATTGAACGATGTGTGCAAACGATTTGTTGCGGGATTGAGGAGCGAACCTAATTTTTCAACATAAGTATTCTGCAGTTTGCTAAGCTGACGATGTTCAAGTATCAAAGGCACTATCGGATGTTGGTCAGATATTTCCTCAAGCACATCTGCATCTGTACTCCGGGCAGTTTTCCCCTTATTGGTTGAATTGAGTCCAAGTTTGTCGAATAGTACTTCAGCCAGTTGTTTGGGAGATGCTATATTAAAAACCTGCTGAGCCTGTTTGTAAATCTCCTCAGATGTATTCTCTATCATCTGCGCCAAATCCTGTGACATATGCTTCAGGAGCTTGACATTAATACTGACGCCGTTACGTTCCATCTTCGTAAGCACTCTCAGTAATGGCATCTCTGTTTTCTCAAACAGCTCCATAGTCTTAGCGCAGCCTTGGAGCCTTTCCAATAAAAACTCATAAAGCTGGTAAGTGACATCTGCGTCCTCAGCCGAATATTCGCAGGCAGTTTTGCTGTCCACCAGGTCAAAGGTCAGCTGGTTTTTCCCCTTGCCTATCAAGTCTGATATAGGAACTGGTTTATAATGCAAATAGTCCTCTGCCATTATATCCATTGAATTACTTCGCCTGATATCGGAAAGACAATACGATGCGACCATCGTATCAAAAAGTTCGCCCTTGACAGTAAAACCGGCATTTTCCAGAACAAGCAGGTCATATTTAATATTCTGACCTATTTTTTTCACATCCGGATTTTCAAGTATTGGACCAAGTTTGCTGACAACCAGTTTCACATCCAGATACTTTTGCCCCATCGGTGCCTTTATCGGTAGATAAAACGCTTTATGTTTTTGCCAGCTTACACTAATGCCAACCAGCGATGCACGCATAGGATTTATTGATGTCGTCTCTGTATCTACCGCAAAAAGCTTCTGTTTGCCCAGCTCATTGATAAAAGCATCAAATTTATCTGCCGTATCGACAAGTTGATAATCATGTTCAACAGTCTTTATGGTTTCAAGCGTTTCAATCGGTAAAGGTGTAAAAAAGTCCGACTGTGTTGTTTCTACTTCTTTAATAAAGGGAATCTCAAGCTGTTTGGCAAGTCTGCTGAAACCAAGTTCTGTGAATATCCCTGCAAGCTTGTCTTTATCCGGTTCATGCAGCTTATATAAATCGTAATCAATATCTATCGGACTCTGGCAATTGATAGTAACAAGCTTTTTGCTCAACAAGGCGATCTCTTTTGAACCCCTTAAAGCCTCTCCACGCTTGCCGGTTATCTCATCAGCATGAGCATAAAGATTATCAATAGAACCATACTTCTGGATCCATGCTATCGCAGTCTTAGGCCCAACATCCGCGATTCCAGGTACATTGTCAGCCTTATCGCCTTGAAGCGCAAGACAATCAATAAACTGCTCCGGGCCAATACCAATATCATTTTTCATTTTCTCTGCGGTGGTCT
>CAZBKA010000015.1:0-11017 GCA_964492365.1 uncultured Pirellulales bacterium
AACCCCAACTACGCGCACCCCAGAGCCGATTTTAACACCCTAAAAATCCCTCATACCCCAATTATCAGCCCAATTAAGCCCATTCCACCCTCCAATCCCCCAATTTTAAAATCCCTAAAAAACCCCCACCTGTCAATTTGCGTCACCGAAAATACATATCAAAATTCTCAACAAAACTCCCCAATTAAAAATATCCAATTATAATTACCGCTGCCGCAGCCCTGAATAAAATTTCAATTAGCCTTAATATAGATTAAAATCATTACAGCACAGCCTTTTCGTTATAAGACCATTCTGCTGAAATTAACATAATACTTATAAAAAAAACAAAATACTGTCATAATTACTCACAAACAAAGGTTTTTCCCCGAATATTCCTAATACTCAAAATAAATCAAACGCTAAATCAAATACATTCCCGGACTTTGCAACCGTTACAAAAAACATACCAAATTATTAAACCGATAGTCGCACCAGTAGATTGTTGTAGTCAAAGTAGTAAAACTTGTGAATTAAAGAGAAGGCTTCCAAGTTAGCTTAAAAGAGTTTGATGGCGTTGCCAAAATGTGACTTCATTTCAAACCTGCCTCCTAAAAATTCACAAAATTTTATCTGTATCCTTTATTTGTGTAATAAAAGGATAGTGAAAAAGAGAAGATTAAATTGGGGTAGTAGTGTCGTGGTTCGTTGTTGTTGCGTTGTGTTGCGCCCTGCCTCTATTGTCTTAATTTCTCCTCAATACACTTTTCCTTATTATTTTAGATAGCTAAGCGTAAAAAAAAATGTACGTAATTTTTTATTAACCAATTAAGGAGTCAGAATTATGGCAGAGGCAGCAACTCAGATGATGGCGTCTCAAGACAGCGACATCATTGACAAAGAAGGCAAATATCTAACATTTGCCTTGGGGCCTGAAGAGTATGGTTTAGAAATTCTCAAGGTAAGAGAAATCATAGGCTATATGGACATCACAGCTGTCCCACAAACACCTGAACATATAAAAGGTGTAATAAATCTGCGGGGTCAGGTAATTCCTGTTATTGATCTCAGGACAAAATTCGGAATGAATACCGCAGAGGTAACTGAACAAACCTGTATTATTGTTGTTGAGATTGCACAGCAAAACAGAAAATTCAACACAGGTATCGTTGTGGACAGGGTACAGGAAGTACTTGATATTGCAAAAGAGCAAATCGAACCAACACCTCAGTTCGGTACAAATGTAGACACTGATTTTATTCTAGGCATGGGAAAAATCGGTAGTTCGGTAAAGATATTGCTAGATATCAATAAGGTGTTAAGCAATGACGATATCTCTGATTTGGCAGAATAAAATACAGAATCGTAAACAAAATAAAAAACATATTATTTAATAACTGAAATGGAGACTAAAAATGTTTAAGAATATGAAACTTTCTTTAAAAATGGCGGTCGGATTTGGTGTTTTGGTCGTAATCGCAGCTATTCTTGGATATGTAGGATGCAGCGGTTTATCCAAAGTTGCTAAAAACATGAAACTCAGCAACGAAGGTAGTGTATGTTTAACTGGAATAAACAATTGTGCTTCATTGAGAAGAGATTTTGCTATTCAAGGCTACACCAAATACACTAACGAAGATAAAACTCCTGTAGATAAATGGTTTGAATCCTATGGTGAACTTGAAAAAAATCTCACTAGTCTGAAAGATGAACAAGGTCTTTCCGACGGTGACAGAGTTACAGTTAATCAGATATTAAGCAATTTGCCAAATTACAAAACGGCATTTAACGGCCTGACCAGTGCACAGAAAATTAAAGACGATGCATTTATCGCATGGGGAGCCGTAGGTGAGAATATAACTAATAATATCAATGTGGCAATGAAAAATGTGATAACCCCAACCATTGAAGACGCCAGAAAAAAACAGGATATTCAACAACTGGACAAATGGATGACTATCGGGGCATCTCTAAAAGAAAATATCGTTGAAAAATTTACACTTTTAAGAGTAAGAGCCGTGTATCTTATTGCAACTAAGGCTCAGGAACAATGGCTTGCTTATCAGGAGCAACTTAAAACAACAAATAACGGTATTGATAGCTGGGCACAGATTGTGGAAGGTGATAATCAACTTCAAGCTGCTGTAGATAAAATCCGTGGTTATATGAAGGAATACGAAGCTGCTGGCAATCTGTTATATAAAGGCATACAGGACGGTGTAACTTCAGGCAAGGCAATGGGTGATGCTGCCGGTCTCATCGTTGCGGACATTAAGAAACTTCAGGAATCACTGCAAAGCAGAACAGATTCAGTTACAGCAAGAACAACAGCATTAGTAATCACAATGGCTATTTCTGGTGTTATACTGGGTGTTGTACTGGCATTTGTAATTACAATAAGCATCGTAAAACCAATCAATCGCATCATTGCTGGTCTTAGCGAAGGTGCTGATCAGGTAGCATCCGCATCAGGTCAGGTATCATCCGCATCTCAGTCATTGGCAGAAGGTGCAACAGAGCAGGCTGCTGGTCTTGAAGAAACATCATCAAGTCTTGAAGAGATGTCATCAATGACCAAGCAGAACGCAGACAATGCGCAGCAAGCTAATACTCTTGCTTCTGAAGCCCGCAAGGCCGCTGACGAAGGTACCAATGCAATGGGTAAAATGAGCACTGCAATAAATGACATTCAGCAAAGCTCAGACAAGACAGCTAAGATTATCAAAGTTATCGATGAAATAGCTTTCCAGACAAATCTTCTGGCACTTAATGCTGCAGTAGAGGCTGCCCGTGCAGGTGAAGCTGGTAAGGGTTTTGCCGTTGTAGCTGAAGAAGTAAGAAATCTCGCAATGAGAAGTGCTGAAGCTGCTAAAGACACATCAGCTATGATTGAAGAATCAGTTAAGAATGCAAAGAATGGTGTAGATATTGCTGATAAAGTTGCAAAGAGCCTCAACGAAATAGTCACCGGAATCGGCAAGACCACAGAGTTGGTAGGTGAAATAGCAGCAGCTAGTCAGGAGCAGGCACAGGGTATAGATCAGGTAAACACCGCTGTCGCACAGATGGATAAGGTTACCCAGCAGAACGCAGCAAATGCGGAAGAATCTGCCAGTGCTTCAGAAGAACTTACTGCCCAGGCTGAATCTATGAATGAAATAGTAAATGATCTGGTTAAACTAGTGAATGGCAGCTCTAATGCTCAAGTTAGTGCTACGAGAAAAGCTGCTGGTAAAAAACACATGTCAAAACTGGACCATACTTTTCACCAGATAGCTAATGGTTCATCTGACAGTAAAAAGAAAGACAAAAAAGCAACCGGTAATAAAGTGATCCCAATGACTGCATCAGATGCAGCAGATCATGACTTTGATTCTTTCAACAGCTAATTTTTGTTACTAAATTAAAAAAAGAGAAGAAATACAGTTGGGCAATCGGACATTTTGTCCGGTTGCCCGGCGGTAAAAAATTTAAAAAAATTTAAAAAAAGAGAGGTTTCTATGAGTAAATCACTAATGATTGTAGACGATTCGGCTACCATGCGAAAAATCATTATGCGAACAGTAAGAATGTCTGGTTTAGAGTTTGAGAACACAGAAGAGGCAGGCAATGGTGTAGAAGCAATTGCAAAGCTTTCTGCCAAACCGGTAGATATAGTCCTGTGTGATGTAAACATGCCTGAAATGGGCGGCCTCGAAATGGTAAGGAAAGTAAGAAAAGAACTACCTGCATGCAGTAGTACAAAAATAATAATGGTATCAACAGAAAGCTCGCAGGAGCTTATTGATGGAGTCATTTCTGACGGAGCCAACGGCTATATAACAAAGCCTTTCACTCCTGAAAGATTCCAGGAAAAAATTTCCCCTTTTATGAACTAATAGAACTGAAACACAGAAAATTAAACTTTGAAAAAATAATTAAGGATTAAACGATGATTGAACAGATATGTATCAGTGATGCTTTGCTGGATGGTGCCAAAGAAGTATTCGAGACGATGATATTCATGGAGATGGAGCAGACAGCAGAAGAAATGCCCAATGATAATAGCGATGCATTATTAGGTTCGATAACATTTAAAGGCAACATTGAGGGAATGCTTTCCATATATTGCTCCGCTGATTGTGCAAAAGCCATCGCAGCTAACATGCTGGGATTGGATATAAACGACAGCATCAGCCATGAAGACATCAATGATGCTATTGGCGAAGTTTCAAACATGGTGATGGGCAGTCTCAAATCAAGAATACAGGACACTATCCCCAACATAGATGTTTCGATACCATCTGTTGTAACGGGGCAGAACCTGCAAACTACGATGTCTGATTCACTAACCAAAGCAGAGGTAAATGTTTGCCTTGAAGAAGAGTACTTCGCTAAATTTTCATTTTTATACAGAGAAAAAAATGTTTAAACAACATTGAAAATGTAATTACCTGTTTGATTGGGATGTAAGATATGATGGTTGTAACAACTGAACTAAAAACGGAATTAGCAGAATTGTCTTCAGAATCATTCGAGACTTTCTGTGAAGATATTTCATCTATGTTCGGGGTTGAAATGCAATCCAAGCAAACAGGAGAACCTTCCGAAGAGAAAATAATTGACCTCAAGAAACACTTTAAAAAAATATCTGCTTTCAATGCCGTAAAAACGGAGGGCAAGCTTGACGGAAAATTTTATCTTGTATTTGACCAGGGAGGAACCTTTACACTTTCAGGTGTGATTGTGATGATGCCTGAGAAGAGAATACTTGAAGAGATCAAAAAAGGATTAATACAAGATATAAAAAGCATGACCGATGCTATAAAAGAAACCGGCAATCTTGCTGTCGGTTCATGGGATCGTATTTTCAGGGAAAACTACACAGGACATGGTCACTTTGTTCAAGGTGATGTTTACATCGGGACACCGTGGGGTAACACAAAAGAAGCTTTAGATATTGAAAGTGATGAAGAGATAATATTTATCCCTTATGAAATCACAATTTCCCCATTTCCTGTTTTTAACTGCGGCGTTATATTTCCAAAAGCTCTTTTTGAAGAAAAAGCTCCTATTGAAACTGAAGCTGAACCAGAGAATCAAGAACAGAACAACGAAGAGCAACAAGAGCAAACAACTGAAGAAAACCTTGTTCAGGAAAATGAAACAACTGAAATTGTCCCGGAAGCTGAGAATATCACAGTGTCAAAAGAGTCTGAAGTACAAGACGGCGAATTGCCAGGGGAAGATCAAAAAACTGCCGAACCTGTACAATCTGATGTTGCTGTTCAACAACCTGAACAAGAACCATCTCATCAGGAAGAATCCGAAGCCCCCAAGCAGGTTGAGCCAACCAAGATATCCATGAGCATCCAGGAGATAACACAATCACCTGCTTCACTGCCGGGAGAAAAAAGTTCTTTTGCTCTTAATATAGCAGCCAAAGACATAATGCGTGGGAACATTATCTGGTGCTCAAGTGATGATTGCGTCCAGCAGGCACTGATAAAAATGCAGGAGCATAACACCAGATATCTGATAATCGGAGAAGAGAGTCGTGGCATGGAAGGTATAATATCAAAGTCAGACCTTGATGCGGCCTTGAGTCCCTATCTTAGACCAATCTTTTCAAAATGGAGACGCACCCTTGACGATGCAACTTTAAAAATAAAATTAAAATGGATTATGAATAATCCTGTTTATTTCATAAAACCGCAGACTCCTATTGTGGCAATAATACAAAAAATGAAAAACTCTGCACGATTGTGTCTGCCTGTAGTGGAAGATAACAAAGTTTTAGGTCTTATAACTGTCTCAGATATCTTCTCTGTAATACTGGATAGCTGTCCAGCCGAATATAAAAATCTTTGTGATGAAATTTAGAAGTAATAAATAATAGGAAAGCATAGAATGGATACTAATAGCAATTTGTCAAAACTTATAGACGACGCTGCTGCCGAGATAAATATTCTGAATATATCAGAAATATCAGAAGTCGAAGCTCTACAGAAAACCATTAAACAAATTAGCAAAGAATTAAACAATACAAACGACATCCCTGCTGAATTGCTTTCAAAAGCAAAGACAAACTCATACGCTTCTCTTGATCTTATTGAGCTTATCCTGGAAAATAAAGTTAAAGATGGAAACAAGGCCATTGAAAGTGTCTCAAAAGCTATAATGAGCCTGCAGGAAATTGCAGATCAGATTGGTATAACTCCGCAAAATGACATAGCGGAAACACAAGTTGCTCAACAGGAAGAATCTATACAACATGCTGATCAACCTAAGGAAGAAGTGCAGGAGCCACAAAATATTATACCAGAGGAAGATGTTTCCCTGGTGCTCGACTTTGTAACGGAATCCAGAGAGCACATCGAGTCCTCGGAATCAGCTTTGCTGGAACTCGAAAATGATCCTGAAAACTCAGAAAATATAAACATGATATTCAGAGGTTTTCATACTATAAAAGGAATGGCTGGCTTCTTAAATCTCAAAGAGATCGGTTCACTGGCACATTCCGCTGAAAACCTGCTTGATTTGGCCCGTAAAAATGAACTAAAACTCGAGGGAGCTAATATTGATGCAGTGTTTGGGGCCATGGATATGATAAAAAACATGATAACCCATCTCCAGGAAAGCATTGAAAACAACGTAGCGGTTCCAAAGCAAGAAAAATTAGAGCAAATGCTTTCAACACTTAAATCGCGAGTAGAACAAAAAGGCAATCAGCCTCAGGCTGTGAAAGAAGATGTGGTAGTGAAAACCTCACCCGTTGAAATTGAGGAGACTCAGGAATCAAAAGATGAATCAACCAATGACAACGTAATAGAAGAAAAGCTGGCAGACGGTGAACGCAGAACAGCTGAACGCAGAACAGGTGATAGAAGAAGCGGCACCACAATAGATGAAAAAATAAAAGTAAGCACATCCAGACTCGACAATCTTATCAATATGGTAGGAGAGCTTGTAATTGCTCAGCTTATGGTTGCAGAAGAAACAAAGAACAACCTTAGTTCAGTTCCTGAAATGGGTCGAAAAATTGCTCATCAGGGCAAGATCGTAAGAGAACTCCAGGAATTGTCAATGTCCATGAGAATGATTCCCATCGCAGGAGTATTCCAGAAAATGAGCAGGCTCGCAAGAGACCTTTCGCGACAAGCAGGCAAAGATATAAGATTCGTCACCACAGGTGAAGAAACAGAACTCGACAGAAGTATTGTAGACAAAATTTCGGACCCACTTGTCCACATGGTTAGAAATTGTGTCGACCATGCCATTGAACCTGCAGATGAAAGAATTAAAACAGGTAAAGACAAACAGGGAACCATAGAATTACGTGCTTTCCATCAGGCAGGGAACATTGTTATCGAAATTGAAGATGACGGTAAAGGATTAGATAAAGAACGGATTTACCAGAAAGCTATCGAAAACGGCATAATAGAAAAAGGTCAGGAATTAACTGATGAAGAAATATATAAATTGATCTTTTATGCAGGCCTGTCAACTGCTCAGAAGATTACAAGCATCTCCGGACGTGGTGTCGGTATGGATGTTGTGAGAAAAAATATCGAAGCACTCAGAGGAAAGATAGAAATAAGCACAATTAAAGGCAAGGGCACAACTTTTACAATAAGAATGCCTCTGACACTGGCAATAATTGAAGGACAAATCGTAAAAGTCGGTTCACAACGATATATAATTCCGATAAATCTGATAGTTCAGAGCCTAAGACCGAGACAGGAACAGCTAAGCAGCATTCAGGGTAAAGGTGAAATGCTCATGGAGAGAGGACATCTTATCCCAATAGTAAGAATGCATAAATTGTTTAACGTCCAAGCAAAAACAGAAGATCCAACACAGTCTCTATTAGTAATTGTCGAAGAAGATTCAAAACAGTGCTGTCTGCTCGTTGATGAACTATTGGGACAGCAGCAGATCGTAATTAAGAGCCTCGGCGATGAATTAGGGGAAATTAAGGGTATTTCAGGCGGAGCAATTATGGGCGATGGAAAAATCAGTCTCATACTCGATATACCAGGACTGATTGAATTGTCTCAAAATTAAGGGAATAAACATGGATACTATGCTACTCGATAATTTAGATTTGACCGAAGCAGAATTCAGACAGATAAGCGACATTGTCTATGCACACTGCGGGATCAATCTTCATGATGGTAAAAAAGAACTTGTTCGCGCAAGACTGGCAAAGCTGCTCAGATTAAGAAATTTCAGAAAATTCTCTGATTATCTCGAATATGTTGAAAATGATAAAACAGGGACAGAATTCTCTGATCTGATAGATTCACTCAGTACAAATCTAACCTCGTTCTTTCGGGAAAATCAGCATTTTGAATTCCTTGTAGAAAATATTCTGCCCAGACTGATAAAAAACAAAACTATGGCAAATCGGAAAAAGATCAGATGCTGGTCCGCAGGTTGCTCATCTGGAGAAGAACCTTATTCAATAGCAATAACACTTCTTGAGAATATTATTGATATTAATAAATGGGATGTAAAAATCTTGGCTACAGATATTTCGACACGCTCACTGGAAACCGCAAAAAAAGGACTATACAGCCAAAGCAGAATAGATCCTGTTCCGCCAGCCCAGAGAAATAAATATCTTACTGTCGAGAAAAACAAAGGACAAAAGGTATACGAGATAAGACAGTCGTTGCGTGATATGATAACCTTCAGATATCTGAACTTGATGCAGGATTGGCCAATCAAAGGGCCCCTTGATTTTATCTTCTGTAGAAATGTTATGATATATTTTGATAAGCCCACACAGGAAAAACTGGTAAACAGATATTGGGACATACTCGACAATGGTGGTATTTTATTCACAGGTCATTCAGAATCTTTGACAGGAATAACACATAAGTTTAAATATGTCAGACCAACGATTTATATGAAGCCATAGGAAGAATCATGACAAAAACAAAAGTGATAATAAATGTTTCCGATGCGAAAGTATCAAATAACCCAACAGATACACTGGTAACATACTCATTGGGTTCATGTATCGGTGTCTGTCTCTATGACCCTGTTGCACGTATTGGGGGAATGCTTCATTACCAACTGCCGGAATCAAAGCTGGACCCGGAAAAAGCGGAACAAAAACCTTTTATGTTTGCTGATACTGGTATGAAACTGCTGATAAACAAACTTATCGCAATGGGCGCCATTAAAAAACGTATGCAGGTTAAAATTGCTGGCGGTGCTCAAATGCAAAATGGGCCTGGTGGGTTCGATATCGGGAAAAGAAACCACCTGGCAATACGTAAAATTTTCTGGAAAAACTGCATGTTCATCGATACAGAAGATGTCGGAGGAAATGCACCACGAAACCTTTACCTCGAAATTGAAGACGGATCTGTCAGCATAAAATCAAACGGATGCGATAAAAAACTATAATCAATTACAATTTTTTAATAAACAGGTGTACAGGTATGAATCTTATTAAGACTAAAATAAAAGTGCTGATAGTAGACGACTCGGCAATTGTAAGAAAAATATTAAAACAGCAATTAGACAAATGCGAAGATATAGAAGTCATCGCCACCGCACCTGATCCTTTTATTGCTCGTGATAAGATTGTCGAGCTGAAACCAGATGTCATAACTCTCGATGTCGAAATGCCCAAAATGGATGGCATAACTTTTCTTAAAAAGATCATGCAGTACTATCCTATGCCTGTAATAATCTTAAGTTCTCTAACTCCGCAGGGCAGCAAAACCGCAATGGAAGCTCTCTCTGCAGGGGCCGTCGAAGTAATATCAAAACCAGGTTCTTCATACACTGTAGGTCAGGCTTGTGAAAACCTTATAGAAAAAATAAGAATCGCATCAAAAGCCAACATTAAAAAAACTGTAAACCTTGATAACTCTGATTCCAAACCTCTGCACATGGCAGAAACCACAAATAAAATATTCGCTATCGGTGCATCAACGGGAGGCGTTCAGGCACTGACCAGCGTAATCACAAGACTGCCGTCAAACGCACCTGGTACAGTTATTGTCCAGCACATGCCTGCACAGTTTACATCGTCATTTGCTGAAAGACTCAATGGCTTATCCGCTGTACATGTAAAAGAAGCTAAAAACGGGGACTCCGTTATACCAGGTCAGGTATTAATTGCACCTGGTGGTTTTCACATGCTCCTTCAGCGTTCAGGCGCAAATTATTACGTAGCCATAAAAGATGGGCCTAATGTATGCCACCAGAAACCATCAGTAGAAGTACTCTTTAATTCGGTTGCAAAATATGCTGGTGCCAATGCAGTCGGCGCAATACTAACCGGAATGGGAAATGATGGCGCCAAGGGTCTACTAAGCATGAGACAAAATGGCGCCCACACTATTGCACAGGACGAAGCATCATGCATTGTTTTCGGCATGCCGAAAGAAGCTATAAAAGAAAATGCTGCTGAGAAAATAGTTTCCCTGAACAATATACCACAAGCATTGTTGAATTTTGCCGTGAGTTAAAAAACATTGGAATATTGCTAAGACTACAATAACAGCAAGTAGTGGTGTTAAGGATTAACCCAGATTGCTTTGAAGGTTTGTTTCTGAGGAGCAGCAAGATTTTTATTTAAACATTTGCCGGGTGAAATGTAATTTCCTTCCGAACATTGTGTGGGATTATCAATCGCAACTTCGATAGTCCCATCATCGCTTAATATCAGCATTTCAGGCTTATTATCAAAAACAATCAGAGCTTCAGGTGTAAAATCTGGTGGGAAGGTTTGTTTTAAAAGCTCTGGTGCGGAATCCTTTTGGCCTGACCATTTATAGAGGCTGAATTGTGATTCTGAATC
The DNA here is from genome assembly GCA_964492365.1 of uncultured Pirellulales bacterium. Lineage (GTDB taxonomy): Bacteria > Planctomycetota > Phycisphaerae > Sedimentisphaerales > Anaerobacaceae > JAGLTN01. Next base: position 10,784 of record CAZBKA010000015.1, read on the forward strand.
AACCGGACCTGCAACTATAAAATAAGATTTATGGTACGGATTATATTCAAAACTTCTTATTCCTCTTTTATTAAAATCCCACAAAATCGGTTCACCAAATTCAGGTGCAGACATTTTTTCTATTACTTCTGCGGGATTCAACAGCTGGATCACTATAGCTTTGCCCTGATACTGTGGATTGCGAAGACCTATATAAAGACTTTTACCATCAGCAGAGGCACAAAGCCCTTCAAT
>CAZBKA010000015.1:11117-23138 GCA_964492365.1 uncultured Pirellulales bacterium
AGAAACTTGTCGAGGTTAAAACTATAAAAAGGTTCAGCATTATCAGTGGTTTTATAAACCTTTAGTATGTTGTTTTCATCATCTGCAACAATAAAGGTATCGGCACCAACCGCGACCGCTGCGGAAACATCGCTGCTGCATCTGAATTTCAGCATCTTATCAACAGGATACGAAGGGTTCATCTGACCAAAGCAACTATATGCGATAAAAAAGGCTACACAAATTGTCAGGCTTTTCTTCATATATATAATGTATTATAAAACAGGGCTTGCGTCAATGGTGTAAAATCGAAGCTCTACCAAGTATAAACAAAATTGTCCTGCACTGCTACTACCACATACCGTCAGGTTTTATCTGCATTACGTCTGTATCACGGTAGAAGTTAAGCATTGCTATAGTGTAATTGACAGCAGTTTCTGCGGCGGCCTTTTGTGCATCAAAATAATCTTCCTGAGCATCAAGCACATCACGAGTATTTGTTCTGGAATACTTTAGAAGAGTCATGGTATTGTCAAATCGCTTTTTTGCAAACTTGAGATTTTCAACTTGCACATCATGGCGGTCCATTGCTTCGGTAAGGTCACGATAAGCATTTCTAACTTCAAGCTTTGTCTGATCTTGTGTTTGCTGATAAAATCTGCGAGCCTGGTTAAGAATAATCAAACTGTTTCTGTAATCCCACTGGGCAAACGATTTATCCAACCCGAGATCAAGTTGTACACCTGCATTTATCTGACTATCAAGATTGTTAAGCCCCCGAAGGCTTTGTCTTCTTTCTGCAGTATTAGTACTTGTACCGGCAACAATGTTAAGCTGAGCACGGAAAGCGTCTTCTTTCACCATTACTTTTCTGGCGGCATCGTCTATGGCATCAAAAGCATTTAACAAATCAAGCCTGTTATTCATAGCAACCGTAATTGACTCTGAACATGAAAAAGATGGTTTCTCCATTTTTTTGGATTTAAGTATTAAAAGTTCACCATCGTCAAGCTCGAATTCACAATCAGTTGGTAATCCTAAAACAAGTTTAAACTCATCAAGCATCTGCTTGTATAATTTTTCTTCTTCTATGATCTTATCATAAGCATGAAGTTTATCCTGCAATGCCTCATCAAGCTCATATTGGGGCAATCTGCCAACATCTCTAAGTTTTTTAGCCTTGTCACATACACCTGTCAATATTGCATAGTTATCTTCAGAATTTATTAATCTGTCATGCTGTAAAAGTGTCGTGTAATATAGAGTTGCAATATTTACAACAAATATTTTTCGATATCTTGAGAAGATTCTTATCTGGTAAAGGGTGGTTCTTTCCGCCTGTGTAAGGTTTTCCATTACTATTTCGCGCTGACTGCCACGAAGCAGCGGTTTGTTTATAGCAGCATTGAATATTCCGTCTAAACCACTACGGAAATCACCGGAAAGAATATCAACCCATGCAAGGGTAAGATCCGTTGTTATCAAGGTACCATCCTGAAGCATCCTGCTAAAACCAACCATTGGACTGGCGTTTATTTGCTGCATTGAAGTTGCGTCATCATATTGATAGTTTGCACTACCACCGCCAAAAAATTGTGTCTCGAAATCATGCCTTGTCAAATTCAGATCCAAAGCACTGAGGTATAGATTTTCTTTTTCAAGCTGATACTCTCTGCTGTGAGCAGTTGCGATTGCAACTGCATCGGTCAGCGTCAAAATGCCTGAAGCAGGAACCGCTCTTTCAACTTTTATAGCTTGTGGATCCGGTTCAACATCACTTATTTTATAATTGGTTTTAACGCCATGGGTATTTGGATCCCATTTTTTGTCCAATATCTTATAAACTTTTTCATCAGAATCAGCCTTGTAGTCCTTTGCTTCCTTGCTGCATCCGGAAACAACCAGAGTTATCAAAGCTAACCATAAAAAAGCATTATTAAATTTTCTGATGGAACAATAAGTCATAATAGTAAGATTCACCTTGACGGTTAAAAGTCTCTAAAAAAAAGCTATACCATCATCAGATTACCGCCCCCTCCTTTAGAGTTCTCTTATACCGATTATTTCACCGAGAACAACTTCTATACTCGAAGGAATGCTGATAAGTATCGGCTGATGAACTTTCTGATCTCTCAGCAAATTAGTAGAAACCTTTTCTATAACGGGGCTAACATCGGTAACTTTTGATTTTGTCGTCTGGGATGGGCTGTCATTTTCCCTTATCTCCACCTGCATATCACTTTGCTTAGGTAAATCATGCTGCGTTTCAACGTCAACGCCCTCCAAAACCTCGAAACTAGCATCCTTGTGAGCCAAAAGACTACAAACACCCAGCAACGCCAAAGACCACATCAAAAATGGTACGATGTGGATTCGCATGCTTCCATGGTTATTTCTTCTGGGACATATTTTTTTCAGATCCATCATATTTTCATTATACCTCTAAGAGTTGTTCCTGCATCGTAAGGCTAACATTTTCAACACCTTCAATACTTTGCAGCTCTTCCAGCATTTTTTCATTCTTCTTAGCATTTTTAATCATAAGCTGGTAAGCATATTCAACCACAGGATTACCAAAGCCGCTGTCCTGTGCAGATATCAAGGTAAAATTACCGCAAAACTTTTTCAAAACTTCCGGCACCGGATGCTTGGCACCCATGTGACCTGTTAAATTGAAACGCAAAAATCCATTATGAGGCTGATGTTTTCCAAAATCAGTAAAATACATATAAAATGTAACCGCACCAAAGAAAATAGTTCCCATAACCGCTATATCATAATTCTTTGTTCCCGACGCCATTCCGATAATCAGCGAAGCAAATATAAAAACGATATCTCTGGTATCCTTAACAACATTTCGGAAACGAATAATTGCCAGAGCACCCATAAGACCAAAAGCGGTAATAATGTTGTTACCGATAATACCCATTATCATAGCAACAAGGATGGTTATCAGTATTAAAGACTGCACAAAAGACTTGGAATAGGATAGCCCGTTGTGTGTAAAATAATAAATCCATGCAAGAAACTGACCTAAGACGAAAGCAAGCAACAGAGATAGCAAAACTGCCTCTGTACCAAAACCAGACCCGATGGAACCAGCACCATCCAAAATACCCCAAATTTTTTCCATAACTATAACCCTGCTTACCAAAATCTAATAAAAATCTAGCTTATGCTATCATCGGCAATTTTGGTGCACAAAAACCCAAGATACACGCTTTTTTTATTGAACTTGCATATTTGGACATCGGCCCCTTTGTCAGGTTAAAACACTCAACCATTTGGCTTACCCATGCTGGATAACGTCCGGTAAACTTAATCTCTAACACAACACCCTGAATATCCGTTGAAATATTTCTCCAACCAAGACCACCAAGCTGAACTATCGGACGATCATCAATATTACAACAGATATCACGATCAAAAGTAATCCTTACCCTGTTTTCGCCATCATCCTCATATGCTTCACGCATATATCTTATCCTAACTACTGGTTTTGCATTAAGACAAAGCATATAAAGCTGAAACTGTTTCAACGCTTCTTCATTCGTTTTATAGTTCCCATTGGGAGGTAAAAACCTACCCTCAAGAAGGCTCGCCATATGCTCCCTGCTAACTCTAGCCCTGCTTTTTGAAATAACAGTATTGATTCGTCGTTTTACCTCAAAAAATATCGGAGATTCAGGATCATCGCTGTAGCCGCGAACTCGCAACTTGAAACGATTTTTAAACCCCTCCATTGTTTCCCTGCAAAGCTGGAAAGTTGGTGAATCGAGATAAGTGCTTACAATTGGATATTTTCCATCAGGCTGAAGCCTGCTATAACGATCCATTTTCAGATATGGACGCAGAAATCTTGCAATAGCAACCGCTTTTTCTTCACTAATTATGTATTTCATTTCATAGCGGCAACCAAGTGTACGATCTACATACACCTCTTGTTTCTTTGTAGTACTTTTGTCTAACTTGTGAGCAGTAGAACCGCTTATAGTTTTAGAAGAATCTTTCAACGCAGAATATGAGTTCTTTTCCTTGTTTAAAACTTCTTGCAATGTATCCACTTACGTCTCTTTCGTCAAAAATTAACCCGTCAAAACTCCAATACACAAATCTAACAATCAGTAATCCGGAACACAGAATGATGTTTCAGTCTTAAATACCCCTAAAAACAACACCTTCCCACTGCACAAAACCACCATCCATGGGCGTTATCCTAACACTGAAACCTGTAACGACTAATCCTAACATCATTCTAACACAAAAGTGGTAATTTAGTCAAGCTTAAATGCTTTAAATTAGGCTAATTTGGCGTTTTCAAATATATTGGCAATTTTTCAAAACTCGGCTATTTGCAGGAAGTCAACATATAAGGTGTCGCTGGTTTGAATATAGAAAGAATACTCTGCGATTCTGTTATTAAGACAATTAACGTAACAACCTACCCATAAATGACTTACGAAAGCAACATCGCCGCTTTGATTTAAAATATCCATGCATCATGCCAGACAAACCAAGGTGATTCACTATTGTAACCAATAGCAACGATGCTATGTATTTATCTCTATCTCCCATCATTTCCAGATCAATTTTTTACCCGTACCATTTATTTTTTCATCATAATGCCCAATTATGACCATTAAATTGACCATTTTTAAGCAAAACAAAACATATAACGCAAAAATTTTAAGCTGTGTTTTATCGGTAAAAACACTAACTTGACCAGCAGACAGCTGTGGTCACCAATGCTACAAACCAGGAATAATAAAAATCAAGGAAACCAAGGATCCTGCCTGCTCAATAATAATCAGTTTGGTTTCAACAAAGAACCAGAAAAATCTTCAAAAATACAGAGTTCTGTCTGTTTTGATTTTAGAATTGCAGTCGACTTATATAATCATTTCAGCTACAATTTTCCATGAAGACAAAAAATGCAAAGGCGATATTTATGTTTGGATTTAAAACGTGGAAAAGAAAGCGGTTGAATCGACAGACTTTCCCCTGCCATTGGCTTGAAATAATTGAAAATAATGTGCCTTTTTACAAGAAACTGTCAGACGAAGACAAAAAAGAATTACAGAAGCATATACTTATCTTCGAGAGTGAAAAAAAATTCGAGGGTTGCGGCGGACTAAAGATTACCGACGAAATAAAAGTTACCATAGCAGCACAAGCATGTATCCTGCTGCTCCATCGTAAAACAAACTATTATCCGGGCTTGTCTTCTATTCTTGTATATCCTCAGGCATATGTTGCTCATAAGGTCGAGCATTTGCCAGGAGGAACCGTAATTGAAGGTCCCGATGTTCGTTTGGGAGAGTTCTGGCACAGAGGTTCAATTGTGCTGTCATGGGATGATGTGAAGCATGGAGCGGCTGATATACATGATGGAGAAAATGTTGTCTTTCATGAATTTGCACACCAGCTTGAAGATTCCTGGGCTAAAGGTGATAGTACCCCAGTTTTTCAAAACAACTCCAGTTATATCGCATGGGCTCGTGTTTTACAGAGAGATTACAAAAAGCTTCGGCATGATGTAAGCAATAATCGTAAAACTTTCCTGAACCAGTATGGTGCCACAAATCCTGCGGAATTTTTTGCAGTAGCAACTGAATATTTTTTTGAAAAACCCAGCGAACTGGAAAAACTTCATCCTGATTTATATCGAGAATTAAAATTCTTTTATCAACAGGACCCTGCTGCCATATTAGATTGATCTTTTTAATTCACAGATAACTCGTCATAGCTGTGCAAATGAGAATATTTTAGACGGCCTGACAAGCATATGTGAAGCAATGTCATGCATTACTGTCTTCGTTTTCAGTTCTGGCATAAATCACAGTATTACATTCCGCAGCCTTAAGGCATTACTGATGACTGAAACGGAACTAAAGCTCATCGCAGCGCCGGCAATAATCGGGCTAAGCAACAAGCCGAAGAATGGGTAAAGTGCTCCCGCCGCTATCGAAATACCAATCACATTATAGAGGAAGGCAAAGAATAGATTCTGTCGAATGTTCCACATCGTGGCGTGACTAAGGCGGACTGCCTTGGTAATGCCGCGGAGGTCCCCTTTCACAAGGGTAATACCAGCGGTTTGCATGGCCACGTCAGTACCTGTACCCATAGCAATACCAACGTCAGCTTCGCTGATAGCTGGTGCATCGTTTATGCCATCACCAGCCATCGCAACATGTGCACCTTCGGCACGCAATTTCTTGACATAAGCAATTTTTCCAAGGGGTTCAACCTGGGCTTCAACTGCATCAAGACCAAGCTGTCTGGCTACAGCGGCAGCAGTACGGCGATTGTCGCCCGTAAGCATAATGAGCCTCAAACCAAATGCGTGGAGTTCACGGATAGCTTCAGCTGTGGTGGATTTGATCGGATCGGCAACCGCTAAAATTCCTGTTGACTTGCCATCTATCGCGACAAACATTACTGTCTTACCTTCTTCTTGAAGTTTGACAGATGACGCTTCAAGCAGCTCCAAACCAGTGATTTTTTCATTCCGCAGAAAATCTGTTTTGCCAACCATCACAACATGACCGGCAACAACGCCGCTAACACCACCCGCTGTCACCGAGTAAAAGTCTTTCACAGCTTCAAAACTGATTCCTTGTTCTATGGCACCCTGCACAATTGCAGCAGCAAGAGGGTGTTCACTGTTCTGCTCCAGTGAAGCAGTCAGACGCAGAAACTCCCTGGCATCAAAATCGCCTGTGGGCTGAATATCCATAAGCTTAGGTTTGCCCTCAGTTAGAGTGCCAGTCTTGTCGATGACGAGTGTAGTAATTTTCTCCAGCCGTTCAAGTGCCTCAGCATTTTTCACGAGCACACCTTCCTGCGCACCACGACCGATGCCAACCATAACTGACATGGGGGTAGCCAAACCAAGTGCGCATGGGCAGGCTATGATGAGTACCGCAACGGCATTGGCAATCGCGTGTGCGAGCTTTGGTTCCGGGCCAAGCCACATCCACAGGATAAAAGTAAACAACGAAACAACCAATACTGTCGGCACAAAGATACCTGCAACCTTGTCAGCGAGACCTTGAATTGGCGCCCGGCTACGCTGAGCTTCGGCAACCATGTTCACAATCTGCCCAAGCAAACTGTCGCTGCCAACTCGATCAGCACGCATAACAAAACTGCCGGGACCATTGACCGTACCGCCCGTCACTTTGTCTCCGATGGTCTTTTCCACCGGGAGCGATTCACCAGTAATCATGGACTCTTCCACGCTGGAATGACCTTCCACCACTATGCCATCAACAGGTATCTTGTTACCAGGAACCACACGTAACAAGTCACCAACTTTCACCTGGTCGAGAGGAATTTCATTATCACCCGCTGGTGTTACTTGTCGAGCTGTAGGCGGTGCAAGGTTTAGCAATGCTTTGATAGCACTGCCCGTGCGGCTGCGAGCACGGAGTTCAAGCACCTGACCGAGGAGCACCAGCACAATAATTACTGCGGCGGCCTCAAAATAGATAGCAACCTTGCCATCATGATGCATTGTGTTCGGAAATATGTCTGGCACAAGCATAGCAAAAGCACTAAAGATAAATGCTGCACCTACGCCAATCGAGATCAGCGTAAACATGTTCAAGTGACGTGTCACGATGGATCTCCAGCCACGATAAAAAAATGGCCCGCCCGTCCAACAGACTACGAGCGAAGCAAGTGTAAATTGTACCCAGCGTGAGGCGTGACCATTCACCCATGATTGCCTGGTTAATGCTGGGATCAGGTGAGCCATCGACAGGATAAACACAGGTAACGTTAGTGCGGCGGCTGCCCAGAAGTGATTTGTCATGTTATGCAGTTCTGTGTTTTCCTCGTCATCTATACCAGCTGTCACCGTTTTTGGTTCCAGTGCCATGCCGCACTTGGGACAATCTCCAGGATGGCCCTGCTGCACCTCCGGGTGCATCGGACACATGTAAATAGCTTCACCAGACGGATTATCTTTATGCTTTGCAGTGGTGGACGTTGACAGAAACTTTTGCCGACAGTGGTCGCTGCAGAAGTAAAACATCTCTCCATTTCGTTCGGCACTAAGCGAGGTTGCTTTGTTAACCGTCATTCCGCAAATCGGGTCTTTGATCATATCAATTCCCTTCCATTTGACTAGTTTAGCGATATCAGAAAACTGCCGGCACAACAATTCAAACAAATACGATTGTACTCATAATTCATTTTTCAAAATAGTAAATTTATTCTCCCGTCGGTATCGGCGAAATAACCACCGTTCTTGGAGTCGGCTCAATCACCCTCATCGTCTTCCACTTACCAGTGATAAACCGCAACATAAACGCCACCGCTAGCAGACATACGTATGCCGTCGCCGCCGTCCAGGCAAAGTAGAGTCCATGCAATCCCCCCACCAGACGAATCGCCAGATAGGATGGCACTATCAACACAACCCAGCTCAGCACAACAGACATAATCATCACAAATCGGGTATCACCAGCCCCTTTGACTGCCGCCGAAAAGATTAGATTGCCCGAATCGAATAAAGAATAAAATGCCACAAACAGTAATAGATTTATAACCAACGGCCGCAACATAGCAAACTCCGCCGCGTCCGCATTGGCAGCAAACGGATACATAAAAACATCCGGTAAAAGCCAATAGCCAATCGCAATGATAACCATGTAAGGCATGGTCATTTTCATTGCCGACCATGTGCTTCTCGCGGCAAGCAATGGTGCATCAGCTCCAAGATACCGGCCTACCATCGTACTGACCGCCGTCGAAAAACCAAGCATCGGCATAAACGTAAACGTATTGATTTGTAACGCTATTGCGGTCGCAGTCAGTGACAGCGTATTGATCCGCCCGATAAATGTCAGAAACAACGACCACCCGACAACATCAAGCATAAACTGAACACCACTTGGCAGACCAAACCGCATCATTCGCATAAACAATTCGCTATCCGGCAACCACCCTGAAATGGTCTGATATTTTTCACGGTACTCCCGTTGCAAAAACAGCATCGCAAATACAACCGTCGTAAAAATGCTTGCCACCACAGTTGCCCACGCTGCACCAGCAATACCCCAGCAGCCAAACCCCCAATGCCCGAATATCCACACATAGTCCAGCACGATATTGACCACCGTACCGCCGACATTAACCCACATTACTGTCCACATCTTCGCACGACCAGTATAGAAACATCCCAACACATTCGATAGCAACGCCGGCAGAGAACCAATAAGAAGGATACGCATATACGTCGCCTCTTCATGCTGCAACGCCGCATCATGCCCCGCCCAATACACAATCGTTCCACTAAACGGCGCTACTGCCGCCATAAAAAGTCCCGCGCCAATAGAAAAATAGATCCCCTGCCACACCGCAGCGCCAATCCGATGTGCCCGCCCCGCCCCGTCGTACTGCGCTACAAATATATTGACATATAACGCTGTCCCCAAAAACAAGCTGAAGATAGTAAAACACGCCATCCCCGAAAACATCGCCGCCGCCATTGCATCACTTGAATAACATATCAAAAATACACGATCAATGAACATTTGAATAGTATAAGCGCTGGTACTTACGATCAACGGCAACGCGATCTTAAACACCTCTCCGCACCCGCCTGCACCATTCCAGTAATACGATAAATGTCTATTCATTTCCATAGCTTACCAAATTTTCCCTTTTCGCCAATGGCAGGTATTTTTTTCGATTTATATTCTCTGTGATGCCTAAATCTACTCCACAAAAAAAGCCCGCATTGCAGAGAATATCATCTCTGCCGCGGGCATATATTAAACCATTTTTCAAAAAAAATCTAATCTATATCAGCTATTTGCCAAACCCTGCTTTATTAAGTAATTTCCACCCGGCAGGTAAAACAGCAACAGCCGCAATTACCTCAAATACACATGCAGCAATAAAAGGATAAAGGCCTGCGACCAATGCACTTTGCAGACTACCTGTCAACACGGTCAACCAGAACACACCAAAAGTATAAATTGCTAAAGTCCCCAAAGTCATTGCTGCGGCAGTTTTCAAAACCGATCTGTCCCAACCCATCTCAGCCAGGCGACCAACTATCATCGCAGCCGCTGCAAAACCGACAAGATAACCGCCAGTCGGGCCAAACAATACCCATGCTCCGGCTTTTCCCATTGCGAAGACCGGCAGGCCCATCGCACCCTGAGCAATATAAGTCAATACCGCAAAACTGCCCCTGCCTGAACCAAGCATAGCAGCAATCATAAGAACCGCAAAGGTCTGAGCGGTAACAGGAACAACACTGAAAGGAACATAAAATGACACTTGCGCACTAAGTGCCAAAAGCCATGATGCCCCAATCACAACAGCCGCATTAACGACAAGTGCTTTTTTCTTTTCACAAGGAACCAGCAAATCCGCATATGTTAAATTTCTCTCCATGAATCAACTCCATTTAAAAATTATTTTTCCATTTTATTAATAACGATAGTATTCCGACTTGAACGGACCATCAACATCGATCCCAAGATAGTCTGCCTGTTTTTGTGTAAGCTTTGTAAGATTTGCATTCAAAGCTTTCAGATGAAGCCTTGCAACTTCCTCATCAAGTTTCTTAGGCAGTGTATAAACTTTATTTTCAAGCTTTTCACTTGCGAGCATCATCTGTGCCAGACATTGATTTGTGAAGCTGTTGCTCATAACGAAACTGGGATGTCCGGTAGCACAACCAAGATTAACCAGCCTGCCTTCAGCAAGTATGATAATCGACTTGCCAGATTTTAGTGTCCATTTATCAACCTGAGGTTTGATATTTTGTTTTACACAGCCCTTGGTTTCTTCAAGGTAGCGCATCTGGATTTCGCTGTCAAAATGACCAATATTGCAGACGATAGATTCATCTTTCATTTTTTCCATATGCTCACCACGGATAACATCACAACAGCCGGTAGTCGTAACAAATATATCACCAATCGCAACTGCCTGTTCCATTGTCATTACCTGATAGCCTTGCATCGTTGCCTGCAGTGCACAAATCGGGTCGATCTCAGTGACAACAATTCTTGCTCCGAGCCCAGCCATTGATTGTACACAACCCTTGCCAACATCACCGTAACCTGCAATAACGACAACTTTACCTGCAATCATAACATCAGTCGCTCTTTTGATGCCATCTGCCAGTGATTCACGACAGCCGTAAAGGTTATCGAATTTTGATTTCGTCACAGAGTCATTCACATTGATCGCAGGAAATGGTAGATCCCCAGCCGCTGCCATCTGGTAAAGTCGATGTACGCCTGTAGTTGTTTCTTCTGAAACACCTTTAATATTTTTAACAACATTGGTCCAGCGATTCTTACTATCCTTAACACTGGCTTTGAGTCTGTCTATGATAATCTTAAATTCTTTATTATCAATTTCCTTCTTAAGGATTGCCGGATTAGCTTCAGCTTTGGCACCTTGAACAATAAACAAAGTGGCATCGCCGCCGTCATCAACAATCATATCAGGACCCGAACCGTCAGGCCAGGTCAGTGCCTGTTCCGTGCACCACCAGTAATCTTCGAGTGTCTCGCCTTTCCATGCAAAAACAGGAGTCCTGCCAGCAACTGCAACTGCGGCGGCAGCATGATCCTGCGTTGAGAATATATTGCAGGAAGCCCATCTTACATCAGCACCCAAGGCCTCAAGTGTCTCGATAAGCATTGCTGTCTGGATGGTCATATGCAAAGAACCCATTATTTTAAGCCCTTTTAAGGGTTTTTTCTTGCCATATTTTTCCCGTAATGCCATCAAACCCGGCATTTCTTTTTCTGCAAGCTGCATCTCCATCCGGCCCCAATCGGCTAAACCAAGATCAGCAACCTTATATTTCAACTTCAAATCCACTTTCAACATATTAACCTCTTAAATAGTTTGCCATTGTTCAGTCATCTATAAATCATTTTCAGAGCAGAATATAATGCAAAATGGCATTGTTTGCAACGATTATTTATCTGCCTTTTTCCGCCATGCTGACCAAGGCATAAACAGGAGCAATAAAACCTGTTATCGTATAAATCATCTTCC
>CAZBKA010000015.1:23238-31003 GCA_964492365.1 uncultured Pirellulales bacterium
GTTACTCTTTTGCAAATTTAGATCTTCTTGATTTACGCTGAGATTTCAGCTTTGGCTTTTTAGCCTGGTTCCTTTCCCTCCTTGAAAGGTGACCTCCTTCTTTAGAACCAGATTGTGCCGATGAAGCTCCATGAGACTTAACTCTGTCGTTAAACTTATTACCTGATGACGACTTGCCGCCACCTGAATGTCTGTTGCGGGAATGTGATCCATCTCTTCCCCTATCGCCACCACCGCCGCCTCTTCTTGGTGGAGCAGAAGGTTCACCATTATCTTTCTCATAATTGAATCCATCAACCCATTTTCTTTCAATAGGCTTACCAATTACGTTTTCGATATCTCTTACAAGCCTGCGGTCGGACTCAGTAGAAAAAGTAAACGCATCGCCTGTTTTAGCAGCTCTGCCTGTCCTGCCAATGCGGTGAATATACATATCTGCATCTTCGGGCACATCATAATTAATAACATGGCTGATAGTTGAAACATCGATTCCTCTTGCAGCAATATCGGTTGCAATAAGTATCTTTACTTTACCGCTTTTGAAGTTAGCAAGTGCACGCTGTCTTTGCTGCTGGCTTTTGTCTTTGTGGATACAGTCAGCGTCAAAGCCATCCCTGCTCAATTTCTCAGCAACTCTTTTGGCCTTTGACCGGGTACGAGTGAAAACCAGTACAGAATCACTTTTGACTGTTCTCAAAAGTTCAACCAAAAGATCGGTCTTCTGACCTTGTGACACAGGGTATAGATAATGTGTAACTGCTTCTGCCGGCATCGATGCTTTTATTTCAACTTTGACAGGATCATTTAAGATCGAATCTGCAAACTTTCGTACTGAAGCAGGCATTGTTGCAGAGAACATCAGATTTTGTCTCTCAGCAGGTAAATATTCTATAATCTTTTCAATATCAGGCATGAATCCCATATCAAGCATTCTGTCGGCCTCATCGAGAACAAGCGTCTCAATATGTGAAAGATCTGTATCTGTACTGCTAAGTACATCCAAAAGTCTGCCGGGGCATGCGGTGACAATTTCCACACGATTTTTTAAATCTCTAAGCTGAGGTCTTTTGTTGACTCCGCCGTAAATGGAACAGCAACGAAACTTCGTTTTGCTGGCCAACATCTCGAATTCTTCTTTTATCTGCTCTGCCAGTTCCCTCGTCGGAGCAATAACAAGTACCCTTATCACTTTAATTTTGCCCATTATCAGGCGGTGCAATATCGGGATAGCAAACGCTGCTGTCTTGCCTGTACCTGTCTGTGCAAGCCCCATCACGTCTTTGCCATCAAGTATCGGTTGAATTACTCTTTTTTGTATTTCCGTTGGTACGGTAAAACCCATTTCGTCAATCGCTGCTAAAATCTTAGGATGAATCTGAAACGCTGATCTAAAACCCATTAAACTTCCAATCAATAAACAATTCTAAATTCTCAAAAATAAACCAATCCTTTATTATAACACCGATGAGAAGAAAAGCACACACGAAATAAAAAACCCTCAAATATCGGCACACAAGGCCTCAAAAACCCACATATTATACAAAAAATCTTATTGCGTTTATTTAACTTAGAAGCATTTCCCGTTTTGCTTGGCTGAATATTCTACAGTTTATGATTTTTGTTGAAAATCGCAGGAGGCTGAAATACAATCACATTTTTATTAAAATATTTACCGGAGTGTATATATAAATGAGCTGTACTGTAATAAATCTGGCAGGCAAATGGCAATTCAAAGAGTACCCGGTTTCAGCAAGAAAAGCTGAGGACCTCAACCAGAGCCAGTGGTTTGAGGCGACTGTGCCTAATTCAGTTTTCACAAACCTGATCGAAGCTGGTCAGATAAATAAAGAAGATTTGCTTAGAAACCCTGAAAATTATGAATGGGTAAGCGAAAAGCCATGGATATACAGAAGAACCTTTGATATTTCTGCAGAAATACTCGAACTTGACCGCATAGAATTAAACTGCGAAGGATTAGATACTCTGGCAACTATCTGGGTGAATAACAAACAAATAGGCAAACCAGATAACATGTTTATCCCCCACCGATTTGATATTACCAAAACACTCCAGCCTGGTGAAAATTCGATAATGATAAAATTTGATTCTGCTCTGCTTTACAGCAATGCGATGATGGATCGTTATAAAACTTTCAAAAAAACCGATTTCCGAATGGCACATCGCGTCTACATGAGGAAAGCACAATACCAGTTCGGTTGGGATTTTTGCCCCGCTTTGGCAGGTTGCGGAATATGGAAAAATATACAACTTGAAGCAATCGAAAAAGCTCGAATCAGTCAGCTTCAGATAAATACTATCGAATGCTCAGAAAAATCAGCTGATATAAAGATATCTACCGAGATAGATGTCATCACAAAAGCTAACTACAAATGCAAACTGAGTATTTCTAATGAAACAACTTCCATGGAATACGATCTGACTTTCAAAGCCGGTGAAAACTCACAATCAGCTTTAATCAGAATCAACAACCCCAAATTGTGGTGGCCAAGCGGCTATGGTGAGCAAAACCTCTACCAAATCAAAGCTGAATTACTCTACAATGACAAGACCGTTGACATAGTAGAAAAAAAAATCGGAATAAGAACAATCAGGCTCAATCGCAGCGATGATGAGTATGGACAAAAATTCTGTTTCGAAGTTAATGACCAACCGATTTATGCCAAAGGTGCAAATTGGGTTCCGCCTTCATTATTTGCGGGCTCAGTAACAGATGATATCTATGAAAAACTTCTGATCGCTGCAAAAGACGCACAGATGAACATTATCCGCGTATGGGGAGGCGGATACTATGAATCAGAAAAATTTTACGAAATATGCGACAGAGAGGGTCTGCTCGTCTGGCAGGATTTCATGTTTGCATGTGCCTATTACCCTGAACAAAAATGGTTCAATGATTCCGTTAAGATTGAAGCCGAAATAACCATCAAAAGGCTGCAAAGTCATCCTTCTTTGGCTCTTTGGTGTGGTAACAACGAAATTGACTGGATACATTCCAATGGAGGACTCGGTAATCATAAGAAATTACACGGCAAAGCAATTTATCATAAAATGCTCCCAAAACTGCTGGCAGAACTTGACCCGGACAGGGCTTATATATATTCAACGCCTTGCGGAAATTCCAAAACTCACAATGACAAAAACACAGGCTGTGTACATCAATGGGATATTGGTGCTTTCCACCGTCCCCTCAGAGACTACCTGTACCCTGCCAATCAGGTGCCCAGATTTGTAACTGAATTCGGTATGCAGGCTCTGCCAAACATAGAATCAATAAAAACATTCTGTCCAGCAGAGAATCTGAAAATTTCGAACTTTGCGATTGAAAAGCATAACTATCAGCTCGAAGGAAATGAAAGGCTTATCAGGTATGCATGCGAACTTTTTGCTCCGCCTGAAAATATTAACCAGTGGGTTTATATCTCACAGCTAACGCAAGCAAGAGCAGTAAAGATGCATGTCGAGCATCTAAGGGCACATCCGGAAAGGAACTATGGCGTTCTGTTCTGGCAATTAGCTGACTGTAGCCCCGCAATAAGTTGGGCATCAATCGACTACCGTCAGAAACCAAAGGCTCTCTATTATTACGCTAAAAGAATATATGCAAAAACCTTTGTCGCAGTCAGACGTACTTTTGAGGAAACCTCACCTGGTATGATTGCAAAACTCATCGGTCTTAGTGTAATAGTAAAAAATGAAACCCAGAACCCAATGACAGCAACATTAAATTGTAAACTGATCGACTTAAAAGGCAAAATAATTGACAGTGTTACTTCTCCGACAATGCTCATGCCGTTTAGCTATTCAAACCCCCTGCAAATGCCTAAAGAAATAGTAACACCCTCGGACCCAAATGATCGCTGTCTGCATCTTACCGTTGAAAGCGGTGGAAAAATAATCGCAGAAAATCTATATTTCTACTTACCAGACAAATATATAAATTGGCCAAAGGCAATTATAGAAAAACAGTTATCACGGACAGATGATACAAACTGGCAACTGCAATTGAAAGCTGACGTATTAGTAAAGGACTTTTGTATTCAGGCAGACGAAGACATAATCCTGAGCAATAACTTCATGGACCTGATGCCGCAGCAGCCGACAACTATCACTATCAGCTGTCCTGCTGAAATAACAGAACTAAGCAAAAAGCTTCAGTTCTGCAGCCTGAATAGCTTTAAAGAAAATTCCAAATAAGTTGCCGCGATATAACTGGTCTATTTAGATCCCGGCGGCAGATACTTTTGGTCCAGTACTGGGTCAAGATCACCGGGAGTCATAGGATTCCCTTGATTACGGACAGGCTTATACGTGTCACGTGTTTCCGTTTTGCTCGTTGATCTGGGAAGATAAGCAATTTTTTCTTCTTTTTCAAGCCTTTGGAGCTCATTATATTTTACCCGTTCCTGATCCAACCAGTATTTTGAACCAACAGACATTCGATTGATTTTGGTCGTATCAAAAGTATACAGCATTTCCCAGTGAGGCCTGGCACTATAAACCTTTGAACCGCCCCAGTCCTTAACTGCCACAACATCTACCATCATGGCACCTGTAGAATAATCCACTTTCTCAGGAAGCTCAAACGCTGTGCTTGTTTTTTGAGGTTCTTCACCTATCGCTTTCGTTTCGGAGATTTCTTTCTCAACAACTTTGCCTATTAACTCTCCTGCCCTTACAATGAAATCTCTAAAGTACCAGTAACCAAGATTATATTTAAATACTCTAACTGTCACCGTCTTAGCTGTTTCCTGTGTAGACTGTGCATAGAAATAAAGCCTTAATGGTATCTCTACTGCTTCACTTGTCGGTGAATAACCGCTCCAGAGAACAACTTCATTCTTCCTGCTTTTATATTCATCCTTGAACTGATCTGTTCCTGCAACCGGATTGAATACACCGATGCGTGTCCTGTAACGGTAGGTTGCTCCAGGTACAACTGTATCATCATGTGCCCAGAAAACCAATTTACCTAATGTTTTGATATCTTTAACTTTATCTAAATCTAACTGAATAGCATCAAAATCATTATATATATCATCAAAGGTTATCTCTTCTGACTCTTTAAGTTTTTCCAGCATAGTTTGCTTTTCTTTAACTTCCCTGGTGCTTGTTACTCCTTCCATACCAGGTGCAGTGTAGCCTTCCAGACCGCCGCCAGGAGGGCCTCCAGCTCCACCGCCGCGACGACCACCACTATCAGCCGGCGTAAGACTCTTCCGGGCATTTGCCTGTTCAGATTTCTTTTCCTTTCGTTGTGAATCTCTTTCTTCTTTCTCTTCTGCCAATTTTATTTTTCTTTGTCGCTCAGCAGCTTTTTGCTGTCTCTCAGTATACTTTTTATGGATATCAGGGGGGAACCACTGCTCTTGAGGAGAAGCTATATCATAAATTCCAGGTTGAATAATATCCATCTGAACCAAAGGCTCGCTGTATTCAACAAGATGAACACCGATACCGCCAACTGGCAATTTGGCAGCATCTTCAACAGTAGTAAACATGGTTTTATGAAGGTCTATCTTTGTTCTTGGAACAACCTGCCAATCGGTCCAGCTGCCATCTTCGAGCTTTTGCTGTCTTTGAAGTTCAACCGCCGCAAAAACCGGAATGGCAAGACAAGGATCACGCCAGTCTTCTTTAACCTGCTCTGAGGCAAAATTGGCAAAGAAATTATCGTACAGTTTAACCATATCAAAATCTGCTGATACGGTTACAAAATCAAGATCATTTATATCTGTATCTGATGAGCTATATGTATTGTTTTCATTGATGTCATTTGTCGGCATGTATACCGCAGAGCGAATATGCTCAACCGAAATAGCATTTACTTCAGGAATTTCAGGGATACCATAAAAACGATTTACAACATCACCAGTAAAAACTACTGGGATAGGCCAACTGGTTAAGCCATCTATACCACTAATAGATGAATCCAGTAATGCTTTATACTCATCAATACGAGACGTGTAAGCTTCCTTTGCAGGCTTAGGAGGGCTTTCCAAATCACCACGCAAATTATCCGCCTTCTTTGCAATATGTTCATCTATCTTGCCGCAGCTGATATTTAGACCTTCGTACTTGACACTGTTTGGGCTAAAAAGAACACGTGTCGCCAAAAGCCACACACAAATAACCCCGACAATAGCCAACACGATCTTTTCTGCATGTTCTTCGAAAAAATTGCCGCCTTTTTTATTCATTTAAAAATTCCTGATCAGAATATTAATAAACTTTATATAAATCTTATTGCTATTTATACACTTAAAACTCTTCAGATGGTCTCCTCTCGACGTTACCATCTGAATCCTGTTTTGTCCCTTCATCCTCAGAATTTACATTTTCAAATTCTTCGTTCAGAAGTTTTTTGATCCCGACAGGTTTAATGTCAAAATAGCTTTTTTTATTGAATACATATTCACAACTAAGTACAAGCTCCACAACAGCAGCATCACCATAACGATAATAACTATGTTCAGCAGCATTACGATCAATAACTTCAAAGTCAGCATCCAGTATTGTGATTTGATTATGTTTGAAGTTATTCTTTGCAGATTGACCATCAAAACCCATGAAGATATGCTTTTTAGCACTGCACAACTCTTTCATGAAATCCATCATCTTTGTCGAATCCATGGTCAATGACATATTAAAGTAAACCACATCGATACCGTCTTTAGACGAGCGACCAGTCAATGTTACTGGGTTATCCTTTTGTTGGTCTCCAGAGGTATCATATCCACCCTGAGAAGAAATAACATACTCAGGCAATACTTTAAAACTATCACCGCTGCTTTGGCTTCCACTTGCAAAACCAAAGTTAAAATCCACCAATCTTTTTACTGCTGAGCTGTATACGCTGCCGCTGGTGCCGTTAACTGCTTTTATCGTGGAAATCACATCTTCTATTATCCAGTAACCAATCTGCGTATACCAGCAATCTTCAACTGCATCATCAACACCTGAATATTCAAAAACACTTGCTTGTTTATCCGACATGTGATTATTAGCCGACCAGTAATTATAAAACATTAGGTCATATACATCGGCATAAAAACTTATTGTCTGAGCACGCTTAATGCAAAGAGCATTGCGAACTTTGTCACTAACCTGGCCTGCTGATTTGGTACCGGTGCCACCAATATTGCTGGAAAGACCAAGCTCAATATCCGTTGGTTTATCACCTCCGCCGGCAGCTTTTACAGAACTTTCAAGCTTTTCCTGAAACGTCTTACCAAACTGTTTAAATATCGTAACTGACGTGTCTTTAGGTGCAGGAAACATATTATAACTAAGCAGCTCTCTCTGGCCGGATTGCAATGCCAACTCGGATGCTTTCTCTACATCTGAAAAATAAGCAAGATTTGTTTTCTCTTCTTGTACCCATTGATCTTTAGAGACAACCTCAGCACCAAGCCCCGCAAGAGACTTACCCTTGCTGATGCTTTCCTTTTGAATCTTTTGCTGCAGCTTGTCATTCATTATCGGTGTCGGCATATATACCAATATCGCCACAACAATAATTATGACTGACGGCAGCAAAAACGAATAATTCTTAAGAAAGCTCAACTTCTGCAATACTTCTTTGATTTGAGCCATATCTAATTTTATATCTTTTTTCATATATCCAGTTCCGCTTCTGCCTGCTCTTACAAAATATTAAAATTACACATAAATATTATTAAAAATCCAAAGAATCAGATTTGCCCTTAGGTTTGCTTTTAGATTTAACCATAGGCTTGCTTTCAGG